>JAMQPI010000160.1 GCA_023717565.1 Pyrinomonadaceae bacterium
GTCCAGCAGATTTTGCTGAAAGTTGCGCGCAAGGATCTGGATTCGCAGGTAGAAGAAAAGGCCAAAGAACTAATCTTGAAAGCGAGGGGGACCTCGGGTAAGCCGACCAAAGAGACATTCGCGGAGTTGGCCAAGGGCAACTCCGAAGATCCCGCAACGGCGAAGAACGGCGGCTTTCTGGCACGACTGGTAAAGAAGAACCCGAACAAACCTGACGGTCTCTATGATCGCGCCGTCGATATGGAACCAGGCGATATCTCGGACATCCCGATCAAGTATGCCGGCAACTGGTACATCTTGCGGCGAGACGAGTCGGTGCAACAGACCTTCGAAGAAGCCCGGCCGACCCTGGTGGTCTCGGCACGCAATCGTCGAGCTTTTGCGGTGGCTGCTAAGCTCGCTGATCGGGCTCAGGCGCGTTTGAAAGAGACTAAAGATCCGAAGAAAGTAGCGCAGGAATTGGCGGCTGAAGCGAACATGAGTCCGGCGGAGATGGTCAGAGAGACACCTTATATCAAGCCCAAGGGCGACGACGTTCCGGAAATCGGAAGCAACCAGCAGTTTGAGGAGGCGATTGCCCCTTTGAACAATCCCGGCGACGTCGGTGCTCGCACAGGCGTGAAGAACGGCTTCGCAATCCCGATGTTTGTAGATAAAAAAGAACCACGCATTCCGGACTTCGATGAAGTCAAGGACCGGGTTACCCAGACGCTAAAACAGCAAAGGGCGAAAGAGCAGTTGGAACAAAAAGCCAAAGAGATCCTGTCAGCAGTGAAGACCGTCGCTGATATCAAAGGTGCAGGTGAGAACGCTGGTTTTGAAGTCGGCACAGAAGCCGATTGGAAGATTGGCAGTGTCATCGGCAAAGCCGGAACCAGCCCAGCATTGGACGAAGCCGCCTACTCGTTAAAGACCGGTGAGGTAACCAAAGCTCCCATCAAAGTCGGAGAGAACTGGGTAATCCTGGGGGCCACCAGTCGCGTCGAGGCAGATCTGGCAGCGTTTGCGTCACGACGGCCGCAGATGACCCAGCAGTTGTTGACCCAGCGCCAAAACCAACTCTGGGAGGACTACCTCACTAAGGTCGAGGAAGGGATGAAGCGCGCGGGCAAAGTAAAAATCTACAAGAACGTGATGGCCCTTCTGGAAGAGGACGAGCCGCCTGCAGCGGCGCCTCAGTCACGTTTTCCGTTTCCCGTAAATTGATTACAAGCCACCCACGAATGGCGCTACATCCGACTGAGCGACTGCCGTACGAATCTTAAGTTCATTGCCCTGAGTAGTAATCTTAAGATTTCCCAACGCGCTCCTCGCCAGAACCCCCCTGGTTCCGGACAGTCGATTAATGAAGAGCGGTCCTAACTGTTTCAAGCTCTCCAGAGTATCTCCCAGGCTGCGCGCTGAAACGGCATCGAGCGTGCGCGCCGCAACAGACACTTCCAGATCCTTGTCGGTCATAACTAGTGATCCGTAAGCCTGCCGCAACGTTGAGACATCCTTCGCGATCGCATCATTACCGATGCGGAGATTTTGAAGCAGTTCCGGAGAAACATTTCCTGCGAAGCCTGCGATAGCGCTCGGATCCTGCGTAGCCAGCGCAATCAACGCCGCGTTGGTGCCTCCTCTCGTCTTGCTGGCAGCGACGGTGCTGCGAACGCGATCAGCATGGCCCAGCACCAGAGTATTGGCATCAAGGGGAGTAACCGCGAGTTCCCGGATCTTCACATCCAGAACACCTAGCAGTCTCACTTGCTCGTCGAGAGTAAAGATGTAAATGGTCTTGCCGAGGTACTTTTCTTCGCGGTATTTACCGTCGCCGGCCGCTTTTCCAGCGACCACGATGGCGGCGGTATCGAAGGTTCCACGCGCCACTGCCACGGTGTCAATCTTAGTAACACCTGCGGAGGGATAGCTATAACTCATTCCCAACGCGAGCTCATCGAAAGAACGCACATCCAGACTCGTGCGGGTTTTGAATTGTTCGATCTGAGACTCAACCTCTGCCATCTTGGCCGAGTTGCCCGCCAGTAGTTTGGGCAGAGCTTCAGCGAGGACCCGCCTAACGTTAACCTGAGCCACCGCATCAGATGTCGGCAGCCTAAACAGGAGACTAGGAGGACGCGTCGTTGCCGCGGCTCGGCGCCTGGTTTGTGCGATACCCGCGTTCGCTAATCCCGCCATCAATAGGCCAACGGCCAACATGCTGCTGAGTATTCTTATTTTCACTTAGGAGCCTTTCTTAATAAGCCGAACAAAAGGGCCGGCGCTCTAACAAGATCTATTAGGGGATTGTTTCTGATTTAGCTACACCACGTCAGTGTGCGCCTTTCGGATGCCTTGAGCATAGGATGAGGTTGGCCTGGTTTATTTCCCCGGTTTGAGGCCCGCCGATTTTTCATTCTTTCGGGTCAGGTCAAAAATCATTCGTGGCTCGACCTTTCTATAATCAGGGGGCCAGGAAAACAAGCGCTCGTCTACCTCCAGCTTTACGTCCTTCAGTTCCATCGTCACCTTCGAGGTCTGACCACTGGATGTGGACATTGTCTCGGATCTGACTGGCATCCCGAGAGCTTCATCAATCCAGATTAACGTCTCATTCTGTGACTCAGTTCCAGTAACTACAATGACACGGTATTTGGTCGTCGGTTGGCCCGCAATTGTTTCGGAGCCCAATTTCTCGTAGGTCGCCGGCGCGTGTGCCTCATTCAGGAGTTGGTCAGGCGAAAGCTCCGGGGAGACGTCCAGGGAACCGGGACCAGTCTCGTGAGATGCGGTACTGAGATCTGCATACACCTTACTGCCAGGCAGAACGATGAAACGGCCGGCAGGAATATCGAGATGGACGATCTGCCCAATCACTCCAGCAGAGTATTCTTCACGTCGCTTTTCACCATCGCGGGCGATCAAGACCTGGCTGCTTTGCGGTGGCGACGAATTCTCGGAGCCAGCTGTCTCAGTGACGCTGGTAATGCGGGTCGCCTGATAGCGGTAAGGTTCCTTGGTTGAAAACGGCGGTGTTGTGAAAGTAGTTTTTCGAGTTTCTGTGGATCCGGTCTTCGAAGGTGGCGCTGACGAGCTTCTGCATGCTGGAGCGATTAGTGCGCAGGCAACGAGCACACCAATCAGGAAACGTGCTCGCAAGACTCGACGCTCTCTGATGCTGGCTACGTATTGCCGGCACCGCCCACCTGCCCTAAAGATCTGTTTGAATTTGCTCACACGCGTTCCACGAGTAGTGCCAGCCCCATGCCGCCGCTAACGCAGAGCGTCGCGAGCCCGCGCTTTGCATCTCGTTTTTTCATCTCGTGGAGGAGAGTGGTGGTAATCCGCACTCCAGTGCAGCCGATCGGATGGCCCAGAGCAATAGCGCCGCCGTTCACATTGAGCCTCTCTGGATCGAATTGAAGATCGCGATCGCAGGCGATCACTTGAGCAGCAAACGCCTCATTCAACTCGATCAGATCGATATCCGTAAGTCGGAGTTGCTGCCGCTCCAGCAACGCGCGCACGGCCGGGACCGGACCAATCCCCATGATCTCCGGAGCTACTCCCACAACTTCATAGTCAACGACACGCGCCTGCGGTTCGGCGCCGGACTGTTTCAGTTCCTCTTCTCCCATCACTACCACAGCCGCCGCTCCATCGGTAATTCCCGACGAGTTTCCCGCGGTAACTGTTCCGCTTTTCGAAAACACCGGCGCCAGCTTACCGAGATCCTGCATAGTTGTGCCCGCGCGATAGTGTTCGTCTCGGTCAAAGACAGTCGCCTCTCCCTTGCGGCCTTTGATTTCAAGTGGTGCAATTTCATTGTGGAAACGTCCGCTTTCAGCCGCCGCTTGGGCTCTTTGTTGTGAGCGCAATGCGTATTGATCTTGTTCCTCGCGCGAGATTTCATAACTGCGCGCAAGATTCTCCGCCGTCTCGCCCATCACCAGTCCTGAAAGCGGATCGTTAAAGCCGTCGCGATACATGCCATCAACCAGTTGAGCATTCCCCATGCGCATGCCCCAGCGTGCGCCCTCAGCAAAGTAAGGCACGCGCGACATGCTCTCGGTTCCGCCCGCAACCACTATTCCCGCACGACCCAGCATGATCTCCTGGGCCGCAAGGATGATTGCCTTTAGCCCCGACCCGCATGCTTGATTGATCGTGAAAGCGGGAGATGTCTCCGGCACACTCGCGCGATAACTGATCTGGCGGGCGACGTTGGGTCCGCCTCCAGCTTGACGCGCACAACCCCAAATGGATTGCTGGACCTGGTCGGGAGTGATTTGAGCACGTCGGAGACTTTCTTTAGCTGCGGCTACACCCAGATCGGCTGCGGTCCAGGAAGAGAGTGTGCCTCCAAAACGACCGATTGGCGTGCGCACTGATCCGGCGAGATAAACATTCTGCATTCTTAGCTTAACTACTCTAATTTGATCGGAATTTAGTTGACCGGAAATGGTAGCACACGGTAGAAGTAACGACGAAAGTGGCCGCAAACGAAGTGCGGTTCCTAAGTGACATGAAGTTTAGAGTTCGACCTTTAGGTTGCTGCTCGCCAAAGACACAAGCTAAAGCTCGAACTCTAAACTGACTTCTTCGACTCGGCCTCACACTCGAGTTGGGATTTATGTTCGAACGCCTCACAAATTCAACCCTGGAAACCGCCAGACTTCGCATCGCAGAACTCTTTGATGCCCACGCTGAATGGTTCTACACGCTCAGTGATGGCCACACGCAAGCTCTTCGCAGAAACGAGCTGGACATCAACGTCACCCAGAGCCGACTAATCCTTTCCTGTTGGACTGACAAAGGGACTCGCTCGTGGCGCATTCGGGGATGGAATTGGACCGGGGAGAGACTGGAGTTGCAGGCTTCCCGCCGGATGGGCGCTGAGCGACCGGTAATCGAGCTGATTCCGCGAGCATCGGCAAGTGCTATCGCCGCCACAGTCAGAGCAGCTCGGCAAGTTCGTTGTCATCACCTAGCACAGCTCGCGTCAGATTTGCTTTCGGGAGCCAGGATCGAGCGCGCGTCGTTGAGCCCGGGGATGCGCCGCGGACAACCCGGACGCTACGCCCGAATTCTCCTGCGACTCAAACACCAACGCATCGCTGTGACTGGCTCAGTGGCCGCAAGCAAGCCCAGCGACGTCGATGAGTTTCTCTCCTCCGCCTTGCTGTGGTTCGGGCGTACCAGCGAGCGAGCGCGAGCTCCTTACGTACAGCAACTCTGTCTCCTGGTCGAAAAGGACATGCTGAAGCCGTTGAGCGTACGTGTCGCCTTGCTGCGAACGAATCTGCGAAACGCAATCATAGTTTGTGAGCTCAACCAGGAATGGACCGAGCTTTCTCAGGTCGTTTGTCCCGACCTGGAAGAACTTTGGAAGAAGCGCCTGACACGATTCCGGCCTGTCACACCGTTAGCAACCAGCGAGTCGGCTCGGGCGATTATTGCTGAAGCTCCTGAGGCGATTGATGTACTCCAGGCTCGCCATGGGGAGACACTTCGTTACTTTGGACTTCCCTTCGCTCGGGTACGGCGTCTGATGGATTCCGAGGTCGTTTGGTTTGGACTCGAAGGGTCTCGACGGCGTCTGCTGGATGAAGCGAGCGCACACGAATGGGCAGTGTTACTAGGCGACTTACACGAGCACAGGTCGGCGTTGGCTTCAGATCACCGGAACGCACTCTACCGAACCGCGGGCGAGGCCTGGCTGGAGTCGTTGCTTCGTCGCGACATCTCAAAGCTCGATCCCGGATTGATAGTTGCGCCGCTGCACGCGCAGTTTCGCACGGCGCGGGGCGGGCGGCTTGGCGTGAGGCCGATTGATCTGCTGGCACTGAGACGTGATGGACGTTTGGTCGTAATTGAGTTGAAGGTTTCTGAGGATCGCGAGCACGTGCTGCAGGGCGCGGACTACTGGCAACGTGTGGAAGCGCATCGTCGTCGCGGCCACATCTGGCGGGCCAGACTCTTCGGTGAGCGTCGCATCAGCTCAGAGTCGCCGCTGGTCTATCTGGTGGCGCCGACACTCAGAGTCCATCCCTCTTTTCAGACCCTGGCCCGGTTGATTTCCCCAACTGTTGAAATGTACCGTTTCGACATCAACGAAGACTGGCGCTCGGGTGTCCGTGTGATGCGTCGAATGCGCGTGAACTAGGTTGAGTCAGGAAAGCAAGCCTGAAGTAGTGTGCTGCGGGGCCCAGAGCGCTTCAACCTTTGGAGTGCGGTGGCAAGGCTTTGCGCGACACCGCTTTGGATGAATGAGTTGTCGCTGAGAACCCAAAGCAGTGTCGCGCAAAGCCAGCTGGCAGTATTTTTGGCATCTGAGGTACAGCTCCATACGGCGACGAGCCTCGGGACCAAGATCAGATTAGAGCCGGAATGGACTATTACCGAAGAAAATTTGTCTTGCAGGATTGCGAATAAAATGAGCGCAAAGATAACCGTTCTACTCCTACTTGTATTAACCGTTGCAGGCTGTAATGTTTGTGGGGAGGACAGGTTGAGTGAAGCTACCTCTCCGAGTAATAGGTACACAGCCGCAGTTTTCCGACGTAGTTGTGGTGCGACTACCGGTTTTCTCTATCACGTTAATGTCCGAAGCTCATCGCACTCGTTTGACTCTGACTACCGGGGAGTCAATGAAGACGGGCAGATATTCTTGACCCGTGAAGGAAAAATCAGCATTAGCTGGAAGGATGATAAGACTCTTCGGGTCAGCTGCGATGGTTGTCCCAAGGATCATGTGCCTGCCATGGAGAACTCGTGGGGCGAAATAAGCGTTTCATACGAACTGCGCTAGCGAGCTACGACTGACGACGGAGAAGTTCACTTTAGCTTACGGCAGAACCCTGGAGACCTAACGTCGATAAATTGAAGCGGATTTCTGCAACAGCGACGGCGGCAGGATCTTTATTCATCAGTTAGTCGGGGCTTACCTTACGAAAACATCTTCAGTTTCCTTTTGGGGTGCCGGAGCCGATTTAACCACGTCGTTGATGGCTTGCTCTGAGGACATGATCCCCGAGCAGCGCATTCGGAACTCGTCCGGATTGGTCGCGTTGTGCAGCGCTTCTTCCATCGAAATGAGACCCGACTGAAAGAGGTGAAACAGCGACTGATCAAAAGTCTGCATGCCATACTGCGAAGTGCCCGCGGCGATGGCCTCACGAATGAGATAGGTTTTATCTTCGTTCACAATGTAGTCGCGAATGAGGCCGGTTGATACCAGAACTTCAATCGCCGGCACGCGGCCGGCGCCTTGCTTGGCCCGAACGAGGCGCATCGAAATTACACCTTTGAGAATGCCCGCCAACTGCAGACGCACCGACTTCTGTTGATGCGCGGGGAAGGACGAAACGATGCGCGTGATGGTCTCAGTGGCGTCGAGTGTGTGGAGCGTTGATAGCACCAGATGGCCTGTCTCAGCTGCGGTCAACGCGGTCTCGATGGTTTCAGAGTCACGCATTTCTCCCACCAGTATCACGTCGGGATCCTGACGCAACGCTCCTCGCAAAGCTTCCGC
>JAMQPI010000248.1 GCA_023717565.1 Pyrinomonadaceae bacterium
CCAATTCCACCATAGATCAAAGGCAATTCAACGTTATGCAGAGCGGTTGCCCGAGCCAGGAGGTTAAAGGTTTGAAATACAAAACCAACTTCCTGATTGCGAATCCGCGCCAACTCGTCGTCATCCATCTCGGACACGTTCTTCCCGTTAAGCCAGTACTCTCCCTGTGACGGAGTATCGAGGCAGCCAATCAGGTTCATCAGAGTAGACTTGCCGGAACCCGATGGGCCAATAATCGCGATGTACTCGCCCTTGTGAACTTCAAACGTGACACCATGCAGGGCGTGCACCTCCTCGGTACCCATCTGGTAAGTTTTCCAGATGTCGCGCATCGAGATCAGAGCGGCGGGACGATGCTGCCCGTTGACTTGCGCGGGCTGAAGGGCCGGTTCGGCGGGAAGAGTTGCGAATGTAACGTCGCTCATTAGCTGGCCTCGTTTGCGTTTGCGTTTGCGCCGGTCTTTCGCTCCTGGCGCTTGACCGCCAGACCATCCTTTAGTGTCTTGAGCACCCGGCTTGGTCCTCGAACAATCTCATCACCCGAATTTACCCCGCTGGTAATCTCAATGTCGGCTTCTCCGGTTATGCCGGTGGTCACCTCAACAAATTTCACTTTCATATCCTTGCCAAGAACATACACGCCCTTGAGATTTTTCGGTTTCTCCGTGGAGGCTGGAGTCGGCACACTTCCGGCGACGGTCGCTGATGGCGACGGGGACGGAGTTGGCGCCTTCTCGACAATCGCTTCCAGGGGCACTGCCACGACATTGTTCTTCACTTTAGTGGTGACGGTGGCAGTGGCGCTCATGCCGGGCCGGAGACTGTTTCGGATCTCATCAGTCATCTCGCGCAACTCGATGGTGACCTTGAATTCTTTTGCCTCCTGAACGTTCACGCGAGTTGACAGGCCGCCGAGAGTGTCAGACTTGGAGACCGCCAATGGGTTCTTTTGGGTCACCACAGCTTGAATCTCTTTGTCGCCCAGGGCGTCAACTTTGACTTTCACTTGTTGGCCCACTTCGACGTTGGAAATCTCCGTCTCGTCCACATTCACTTCGACGTTGATAGTAGACATGTCGGCGATCGTCATCAGTGGAGTGGTCGACAGACCAGCTACCGCAAATTCGCCGACTCTCGTAGGAATGTCAGCAACGACACCATTCAGCGGCGATAGCTGGGTGGCCTTAGACCGCTGGCTCGATTGGCCTCGGAGGAGGGCCTGTTGTTGGCTCGCGCGCATCTCGGACGACTTGATACCGGTTCTGGCGTCGTGCACGGCGATGCGCTGCTGGTTGGCGCGTTCGACCGCTTCCTTGACCGCAATCTTCTGTGACTCCAGGTTAGCTCGCGCTGTTTCAACGGCAATCTTTGCCTGCTCGTAACGATCTCGCGCGGCGTCGTATTCAAAGCGTGAGGCCACCCCAGCCTCGATCAATTCTGTATAACGCTTGAGCTCGCGTTGGGCCGTGTTGAGATCCACCAGCGAGCGATCGACGGAGGTCTGCACGGCAACCAGCTGCTGGCGAGCTGAAGACACAGAGGCTTCGGCGACCACCAAGCTTTGCTGGGCTGACGAGACCGCGTTACGCGCCGATTGGACATCGTTCATTGAGGCTTGCGCCGCGGCCCATTGCGCTTCCTGATTGGATTGAAGCTGAGTTGGGTCGATTCGGACTAATGGCTTGCCGACCCCTACCTGATCGCCGGCGTTTACATAGATCTCTTCTATCCGTCCGGGAACCTCACTCGTTAGTTTGATATAGCGAATCGGTCGTACCTCGCCGGAGGCGGTTACGGTTTGCCGTAGTTCGGGTCTGACTTCTACCTTAATGGTTGTCACTTCAGCCTGTTCTTTACGACTGGCGACGATGCTGATAGTAACAATGATCGCCAAAACAGCGACTGCGGATACGGCGATAATAATTTTCTTCTTACGGGTCAATGCCATGAGTTGTACCTTCGAGTAGGATTCTTAAGCTCGCGATTGGTGATAAGTGACAATTTCGCACAGAAATGGGCTAAATCCAAAGCCCCGCGTTCGAGTAGCTTTTACGTCCCAAAACCCCAAACAGTTTCATATAAGAACAGTATCCAGGAATCGCAATCGTTGGCGCGTCCGCCGTTTTCGCGCTAGAATGACCTGCCTCTTTGTGGCTCTATCCTACTCCGACTTTGGATTTAGACACCCGTACTGCCAGCCGCGGATCACCGAATAGATGATTAATTGTGAAAGATGCAAAACAGAAAACCTTGATGGCTCGCAGTATTGCGACGAGTGTGGGGCCCCATTGAGGCCGAATTTCCGCTCCAACCCCATGAGTACCGGTAGTTTGAAGGCTGACGCTGATGGGCAGAATGGGTCACATGCCATGCCTATCAAGCAGCCGGAATTCGCCAGTGGCTCGCACTCCGGGATCAATTTCGTTTCTTCCAGGGGCTCTGAAGCAAGGCCACATGCCTTGCTGGTGATAGAGCGTGGCCGCACCCCGGGCAAGAAATTCACGCTGAGTAGCGTTGAGTCTCAGATCGGGCGCTGGGACGCTGATGGAGGCATCTTTCCGGACGTCGATCTCGACGCTGATGACCCGGAGGCGAAGGTATCGCGGCGTCATGCGCGAATTACATTCCGCGAGGGGAAGTATTTTCTGGAAGATCTTGGATCGACCAACGGAACGTTTGTGAATCGAGGGAAGAGATTGTTGCCCGGACACCTGCAACTCTTGCAGGATGGAGACGAGATCATTGTGGGCAAGACTTTCCTCCGTTTTCGCGTTACCAAATGATTTGGCGCGGAGTGGCTTCCGCAATTGATGATTTGGAAGGCTCTTGATATCTCCCTGAAAGGGCTGTCGGTTTAATGGCTGAATGCATCGAATGTGGCGCGACGGTGGCAGTTGGCGAGTCCTTTTGTGGCGGCTGTGGAAGTGAACAGCCTCCAACTGCCGAAGCGTCACTGAGCACCACTCTGGATCAACCATCGGACCTGACACCAGTTGAAGTGGGAGTTGCCGAGGAAGAAGTAGTTGAGCAAGTGAACGAACCAGATCCCGAAGCACAAAGGCAGACCGGTCAACTTAGTGGCGAGACTGAGGGCGCCGGCACCGAACTGCCGGCCGAAGCCGCCACGGTCAGGCGTCCGTCTGATCAGATCAAGATATCGTCCGCCTCTCTCGGTGGTTCTTCGACTGATGACGTAAAGATTCAAAGCACTACCAGCGTTCCGCACAAGGGAACCACCGGCGGACATCAACCCACCCTAAAACAGTTAGACGGGGGTACGGTACTGAACGGCCGATACGAGATAGCCCGTCGTATAGGCGGCGGCGGCATGGGTGCGGTCTACCTGGCCAAGGACCGTAACCTGGGTGATGCCTCCCGCGCAGTCAAGGAGATGGTTGAAGCCCACCTCGATCCCGCCCAGCACGAAAAAGCGATCGGGGACTTCAAACGCGAGTCGCTGTTGTTGACTTCGCTTGAGCACCCTTGCATCCCAACTATCTATGACTATTTTTACGACGAGCCGCTGGGACGCTTCTACCTGGTAATGAAATACATTTCCGGCGGAGACCTGGCGTCGCGTTTGCGCAACGCGCCCGGTGGGCGAATCGATGAGAAAACTGTAACCGATTGGGGCATGCAAGTAGCTGACGTGCTGCAGTACTTGCACAGCCGGCCCAAACAGATCATTTATCGCGATCTCAAGCCAGCGAATTTGATGATTGACGGAAATAGCGGCCGCGTAATGCTAATTGATTTTGGAATTGCCCGCTGGGTCAAGCAGGAAGAAAAGGGAGTCACTGCAGTAGGCACCATGGGCTACGCGCCACCGGAGTTGTTCGCCGGCAGAGTCGAACCTCGATCTGACATTTACAGCCTCGGTGCAACGATGTTTCACTTGCTGACCGGATCTGATCCCCAGGACAATCCGCTGCTGATTTTTGATTTTGCCAAGAACCCCCGGCCACGTCAGATAACACCGTCGCTCTCGAGCGAGATAGAACAGATTTTGATGCGGTCCGTGGAGTATAAGCCGGAAGATCGTTTTGTGTCGGCGGGCGAGATGCGTGATGCCCTGGCTACTCACCTGGAGAGGTTGCTGGCTGGTCGGGTTAACTACGGAGTACCAACTCCGCAACTCGGTGGTGAGACGGTTCAAGTTCAAACCGTTTACTGTGGCTTCTGTGGCGGGAGGATCGCCGCGGACGATGTTTTCTGTGCTCACTGCGGAGCGCAACAACCACTGGCTGGAGTTGGCGCTAGCGCAACCTTGCGTGCTTCCCGGCCCACCGCCAAATTGGTTGTAGCTGGCACCACCGAACTCGATGCATCCTTCATTTTGCAAAAGGACAACAATCTGGTTGGCAGGACGGATCCGCATTCCAACATCTTTCCGGAAATCGACCTTTCCAAGTTCGATCCTGAGACTAAGGTTTCGCGACGCCACGCGCGCATCTGGCTGGAAGGGGAAACTTTTTTGGTCGAAGATCTCGGTTCCGTGAATGGCACAGTCATCAACGACTCGGTCAGGCTGGCGCCACGTCAGCCGCGAGTGCTTGACAGTGGCGATAAGCTTCGGCTGGGGGAAACCACACTACATTTTCTTTTGGGTTAGCCGTCAGTCCGTCTTCAGTTGTAGACGAACACACACTCGGCTATGGTTTCTCTTCGATGTGGGGCTCAAACATCAAAATCAGCTGCTGGCTACTAACCACTGACCACGGACTACAAACTTTTAATGACTGCCAGGATTGAAGAAGCCGCGGTAACGCGGGCACAGTCGAGAACGCGTATCCGGAAACCACTGGTTGAGAATCATCCCGCGCCCTTTTCTTTGCGGTGTGGGGCCATGTTGATTGACTACATCATCCTGGTCGGTATCGTTGCCTTTAGCTCGCTCATCGCGCGCATGGCCGGTGGAGGCCGCACTGCGGCCAGTTCGGCTGAGACAGTCGGGATCGCGATCGCGACTGCAGTGGCGGTGCTCAACCTGGGCGTGCTGGCGGGATTAACTGGTAGAACTCTCGGCAAGTGGGCGACCGGGCTCAGATTGCAGCGAAAGGACGGATCGGAGCCGGGGATGGCTCGCGCCTTCCTGCGTCACTTTGTTGGTTACCCGATATCCTTTTTAACCCTGGGTCTTGGCTTCTTATTGGCTGCGTTGAGTACGCGCGGGCGGGCCTTACACGATCTCATTGCCGGCACGATCGTGGTGCGCGAAGGCTAATCGCCCCGCTATACTACGCTGGAAAGTCGAATGTCGGATTATGGGCCTGAGTTTCCTGGACGATCGTGGGTGTCTTAGTATTCTGCTAACAGAAGCTGACCGTGACCTATTCACAGAATGCCTGAGTTAATAGTCAGATATCCGGATCGAGCGCCGGATCATTTTCCACTCGGACGTCTACGGATCACTTTGGGCCGTTCAGCCCGAAACGACCTCTGCATCCCTGACCCTTTCGCTTCGCGTGTGCACGCCGAAGTGCGGCGCGAGGGGGATGAATACTTCCTGCAGGACCTCGGCTCCGCGAATGGCACCGTCTACAACGGGTTGACGGTCGACGGTACGGTGCCGCTCACCTCCGGTGGCCGCATCCAAATCGGCGAGACCGAGATCATCTTTGACGATGGCACCTACAATTCGAGCATGGGCGCCACCATGATCACGGACAATACCGGATCGTTGCCCGAAGCTACTATCGCTCTGGCATCAGGTGACCGCACTACCTCGGGTCTGCTCGAGGCCATCGAAGGCGCACGTACAAAACCTGAAGAGATCGTTGACACGAATCGAGCCCGAGAAGGCGACCTGCTGGCCTTGATCAGCAAAGTAGGAATCACTCTGCTGGCCTCGACGACGCTCAACGAAACCATGGAACAGATCGTCTCCCTGGTGTTTGAAGCCGTGCCGGCAGATCGTTGCTTGCTCATGATGCGCGATGAAGGCAGCGAGGAACTGAGGGTAGCGGTGGCTCGGCTGCGTGATCGAGTCGGAGAAGTTGGCGAGATTCGGGTTAGCCGTAACGTGATGGATGAAGTTGTGATCCGTGGAAAGTCCGTCCTGACCTCAGACGCTCAACATGATCCGCGATTCGCGAGCGGCACAGTAGTGTTGCAAGGAATACGGTCCGTCCTGGCGGTTCCTCTGGGAGTCTCTGACAAAGTTTTTGGGATCATCTACGCCGATTCGCCTATCGCCGATGGTCGGTTCACGGAAGATCACCTTAAAGTCCTGACCACCTTGGCTTCGGTGGCCGCTATCCGGGTGGAGAATGCGCGGCTGGCGGAAGCAAGGCTGCAGCAGGAGCGGCTGGAGCGCGAACTACAACTAGCCATGGAGATTCAACAGCGGTTTCAGCCCACGGCTCCGCCGGTGGTGCCGGGTTATGAGCTCCAGGGTATTAGTTTTCCGTGTTACGAAATCGGAGGTGACTACTACGATTTCATCCAGCGTGAAGATGGGCGGCTGGTAATCGCTCTCGGCGATGTTTCGGGTAAGGGCACCGCGGCAGCGCTCTTGATGTCTTCGCTACACGCCTCAGTCCATGCGCAAGCTGGATCGCACGAAACTTTGTCGGAAACAATCTCAGCAGTAAACCGCTATCTGGCTGACAACATTCCCGCAAATCGCTTTGTTACGCTGTTTTATGCCGAACTGGATCCCGCCTCGGGGGCGCTCTCATTTCTCAACGCCGGCCACAATCCGCCACTCATCGTCCATGCCGCCGGAACCGTCGAACAGCTTGCTTCCGGAGGTCTGCCGCTGGGAATCAGGCGTAACGCCGAATACCGCGAGGGCCGCACGCAAATGCAAATGGGTGATGTCCTGGTAATTTACTCGGATGGTGTCACTGAAGCAGCCAGCCCGTCTGGAGAAGAATTTGGTGCGACCCGACTGTATGAAGTAGTCTCTCGCAACATCGATGCGTCGGCTGCCGGAGTGCGCGATCGGATCGAATCAGCCTTGACCAAATTCTCTCAGGGCACCCAGGCCGCCGACGATATTACTCTCGTGATCGTCAAGCGTCAGGCCGAAATCAAGAAACAAATCTCGATAGCTTAAAAGATTTTGGAGTGCATGCAGCATTGTAGGGATGTCCCTCCGTGTGGCACCCCAAGTTGCGATGATGTCGAGATCTCGACATGGTGACTGGGGGAACAGACGGGCGGCCACGGAGAGCCGCCTCTACAATCCGGGATCTGTTGCGCGTTGGCGTCGCCGCAACCCGCTGAAGAAATGAAGCAAGGTCCCGAACGAAATCAGGTAGATGCCGCGCTGAGAAAGAGGAGTCAACAATCCGGACAGCTTAGGCTCGTGGAAGAATGCTGCGATGAATAAGCACGTGGCAATCACGATCAGGCCGGACCCGAGCAATTGCAGAACTCGACGCCAGCGTTCGAAGTGATAAGCGAGGTAGGTGCCAATGCCGATGTTGAGCAGTCCCGCCAGTAGAATGTAAATGTGCCGGGAGCGATAGAGCATTCGTGGCCCATCAGGCATGCCTGCCAAATGGCCAAGATACTTATCCATGTATTGGCCGGTGAGAAGAAAGACAACTACCACTGAGATGCCAAACAGTTGATGAAATCGTTTCATGGCTTTGCCGTCTAAAGTCCAGGATCCACTTTCAGTCGCCAGACTATAAGAACCGCCGCTTGTGTGAGTCAAACTTTCAACGGGCAAACCAAAACAAACCTTGACCAATCCCTACGCTTACGCTAAACCTCAACCATGAGTGATCCCCAGATTGAACTAGACGCTCTCGCCATCTTTTCCCACCCGGATGATGCTGAGTTGTCGGTGGCGGGCACCTTGCTTAAGCTGAAATCGCTTGGTTATCGCACCGGCGTTGCTGATATGACACGCGGTGAAATGGGTACCCGGGGCACGCCTGAGGTGCGAGCCATGGAGGCCCTGGAAGCAGCGCGCGTGATGAATCTGGACGTGCGCATAAATCTTGAACGCCCAGATGGTCACGTCTGGCCCAATGAAGAGGCCCGCACAGCAGTCGTCCGAATTATCCGCAGCTATCGCCCGCAAGTATTGATGACCACTCACTGGGACGATCCTCATCCCGACCACGCGAATACCTGCCGTATCGTGCGCGAAGCGGCGCGACTTGCGACCATGGCCCGCTATGATGCCGAAGCAGGACAGCAACCTGCCCCAATGCCGGCGTTGATGCACTCCCTTTATTCCCGGTTGGTGATTCCATCATTCATTGTTGACGTTTCTGATTTCGTAGATGAGAAGATGAAAGCCATCCGGGCGCACGCGTCACAATTCTACCGCGCGGAGTCAAAAGAGCCAGCCACGCGTATCAGCGACGTTGGGTTTTTGGAGGAGATTGAGCTTCGGATGAGGTACTACGGATCGATGATTGGGGTTAGTGCAGGCGAAGCATTCTACGTACGCGAAGCGCTTAACATTGAGGATCCGGTGGCACTATTGACGAGACCGATGAATATTTACTCTTAGTCAGTGGTCAGTAGTCAGTGGTCAGTGGTCAGTGGTCCGTGGTCCGTTGTCAGGCGCTAGGAGTCGCGAGTAGTCAGTTGATGAAGGCGCTTTTAGAGCAGCAGAGATTTTGTTATCGGACAACTGACCACTGACCACTGACCACTGACTAGTTCTTAATCTCCAATAGCTCGCTCGTCGTCCCCCCTTTTTTTGTTTCCAACACCGAGCGTGCAACTGCCAACGTGGCGATTGCCCGAGGAGTATCCGCCGTGAACCCGCGGGCTAGTTCCACTGCACGATAAATATCTTCCTTCGCGAGCAAACTGAAGATCCCGACGAGATCGAAGTTGTCCACAGTCATATTAGTAGTTGACGCCCCGCGTCCCATGGCGAAACGAGCACTGACTTGGGCATCCTCGCCGCTGAATTCAGAGGTTGAGTTCGCGGCTTTAACCGCCTCACCCAGCGCTTCCCAAACCCGACCTCGGTCGATGTCATACATCTGACTCGCGACGCCTACGAGTGCGCGAGCGTGATCACCGTCGCCGCCTCCAATGCGGCGGGCGACAGTGGCCGCTTCGTTCAGCACCTCCACAGCGCGATTGGCGTCGGTCTTCTTGAGAAATTGGGCAACCTGCAACAGCGCCCAGGTCCGCTGAATGTGCGTTAGTTCTGCGGTCGGCAGCAAACGCAGCACTTCCTGCACGTCTTTCTTATCGATCGCGCGACTGACCAGCGTGAAGTCTACATGGGCGCGCGCCCGCTTGCGAAGATCGCTGTCCGCGATCTTGTCAACCAGATCGCGGGCAGTTATTTCGCCTTTACGAGCAGCCACCAGCGCCGCCCGGGCGTAGAGTTGATCGCGCTCGGCGGCATTGGCTACACGCTCAGCGAGATCGAGCGATTCGCGCCCCTCATCACGCGATTGATCCTCGGGAACCAGACCCCGGGTGAGTAGCCGATTCTGCCCGGTGCGCAAATCTTCAGTGGCGTCGGGAGCAATTGAAGAGAGTTGCACTCGCAGCTCAGGAGCGAGCTCAGGGGCATATTGGTCCAGCAGCGGGAGGATGCGTGCAATCATGAAATACAAACCGCGCCGTCCGGCTATCGTGCGATCCTGGTCGGGCGGTTGCGGCGGTCGCAAAAGGATCTGGCTTGCCCCGCGTAGAAATGCGAGACGAAGGTCGGGTGCGATGTTCGGCGCCACTATTAGCTCGCGTTGCTGGCTGGAATGATTTTGTCCGTTGCCTCTGACGATAATGTAGAGGAAAGGCGTAAACACATAGGAAGACAAGACTGACACACCGACCGCGTCAGAGGTAGGATCGGCAACGGTGCGGGCCAGCATGGTAGCAAATCGTTGATCCGCGGCCAGCTGGTCCTTCTCCCTCAGCGTCGAGAGAAAGAAGATGCCCCGGGTGGTAACGCGATCCAGGACTGGATCTGCAAACTGTAATGCGCGGGCAATGTCTCCCTCTTCCAGCAAGCGGCTGGCGAGTTGGAGTCGTTGCGACAACGCGAAAGGCGGGTCTTCCGGATCGGCGGTCTTGAGCGTGGCCGCATTGGCGTTGCCAGAACCCGCACCGCTGGTCTCTCGATTGGTATCGTCAGTTAGCTGGGCCAGGAACTCTTCTGATAGCGCTCGGTCACGTTTGGCCGAGAGTCGCAACACTTCACTGCGCAACTCGGGCGGCGACTGAATGTACTCGTTCGCACCGCGAGATGCAGATCGACTCTTTTCTTCATAACGTTGCCAAGCTTCCTTGTCGGCCGTGCCAGCCGCATCCCAGGCGCGGCGGAACAGCGTGCGCGCTTTCTCAACATCGGATTCCCAAAGCGCGTCGGCCGCCCGGGCCTGCACCCGAGCACGCAAGGTTTGGTCTTGATAACTGCGGGCCTCGTCCGCCAGCGAAGTCAAGAGAGAGATCGCAATTGTACGGCGTTGGAGAGCGAGTGGATTGGGTTCTTCGCCTTTTGTTTTCCTTTTCTCTTTGAGCGACGCTGGTGGCGCTTTGCTTTCCGGCGTCTGGGCTCGAACTATGAGAGTTGGCACCAGAGATCCAATTATCAGTGCGACCATCAGAACGATGGGAAACGGGTAAGTGCTACCAATCATCGGATTTCCTCTCTTTGAGACTGCGGGGCGGGTGGCCCGCACACGTTGCTCATACGAGGGTTGATTCTTCCGGTTCAGTCAAATTCAGGGCGGGCTAGCTAACTCTACTCGTTGAGGCTGGCGAAAGTCGAGTGGTGGATAAACAGTACTTACCGATCTTTGAGCTTTCGGGCTGGTGAAAAACACGATCCACGAAACCCCATGAAACGGGTTGTCTTGTTTCGTGCTATTTCGTGGATCGTCTTGACCGTTTGTTACATCAACCTTGAATCTTCACGATTGCTCTTCTGGGCGGAGTCACTGCCCCCTTGGCAGCTGCACAGCAGTAGGAGTTTTCTCGAGCACAGACCGAGCTACTGCCAGAGTGGCGGTGGCGCGCGGTGCTTCGCCCGTGAAACTCTTCGCCGTCTCAACCGACCTTAAGAAATCATCGCGAGCCAGCGCGCGGAAGGCACCCAGCAAGTTGAAGTCCTCGGCGGTGGCGCTGGTCGCCAGGACCATGGATTCCGTTCGCAGCTGCGCGCCTACTCTACTGTCGTCGCCGGTGAAGCCGTCCGCGGAATTGGCGGCTTTGACGGCCTCACTAATTGTCTCCCAGGCGCGCACGCGATCAGCCTGCGTCAGGCCGGTGGCCACTGCTACCAGCGCCCGTGCTCGATCGGGGTCGCTGCTGCCGATGCGCCGGGCTTCGGTTCCCGCCTCCTCAAGCAACTCAAGGGCACGGGATCGATCGGAAGTCATTAGGAGCCGGGCCGCTTGGGTGAAAGCCCATACGCGTTGCAGGCTGGTGAGCTCGCCGGTCTTGGCTATGCGGGCCGCTTCGAGAGCGTTCTTGTCGTTGATTGCCGACTGGGCCGTTTGAAAATCGATATAACTGCGTACGTGCTTGCGTAATTCGCTCTCCTCTATCTTGTCGACCAGGTCGCGCGCTCGCGGATCGCCTCTACCTGCGAGCGCGACTGCCAGGTCGGCATAGATCGCATCGCGCTCTGCGGATGTGCGGGCTCGGTCAAGACGGCCCTGCATGGTATCGACCGGATCACCCGAGCTGGGCGGCGTAATGCCATTTGTGACTGCCCGATTTTCACCGCCACGCATATCGTCCGATACGTCGGCAGCCATCGCAGCCATTTGCGTGCGCAGGTCAGCGGCCCGTTCAGGTGCATACTCCTCAAACAGCGGAAGCAGGCGACGGATAACCATGTACTTCCCAACGCGGCCTGAAGATGTAGGGTCCTGATCCGGCGGCGCGAGCGGACGCAGCAGGACTTGCGAGGCCACGCGAAAGAAAGTCGCGCGCAGGGCCGGAGGCAGATCGGGTCTGGGGGCCGGGGGTCTCTGCCGGTTTTGGTTGGCGCCACCGCCGGCGTCAAAGGTTACATACAAGAACGGCGTAAAGGCATAGGACGAGAGCCCCGAGACAGTGTTGGCGTCTGATCCGGGGTCGCGTTCAGTACGAGCAAGCAGCGAGGCGAACCCCTGATCGGCCGCTGCGGCATTTTTTTCGCGCAGCGCCGAGAGGAAGGTGATTGAATCCATGTTTACCTGATCAAGTACCGGGCCCGCAAACTCGAGGGCCCGTTCGACATCTCCATCCTCCAACAAGCGCCGCGCCAGAGCTAATCGCTTCGCCGCTGCTGGAGATGCTGAGAAGTCATTAGCGGAGTTGTTCTGGCGAGCCTTGTCGCTGGCGGTCTCAGCTTCCTTCTTGTTTGCTTCAGCTAGCCTTGCGAGAAACTCCTCCCCCAGCGCTCGATCGCGTTTGGCCGCAAGTCTTAGAACCTCCGCGCGCAGATCGGGACGCGCAGTCCGGAGTCGGGCACCGGTTCCCGGTGGCCTAGCTGACTCCTCGGCACCACGTCGGTCGCTCTCGGCGTCTTCCGTCTCGGCGGCTTCCCAGGCCTTACGAAACAAGCCGCGAGCTCTTTCGCTATCGGTCTCCCAGAGTACATCGGCAACCCTCGCCTGGACGCGGGCCCGGAGTTTGGGCTCGCGGAAGCTGCGAGCATCATCAGCAAGTGATTGCAACAATGAAATGGCAACTACTTGCCGCTGAGCTGCGACTGGATCTGCCTCTTCAGCTTTAACTGTCTTGCTTCGAGCAGACTTCGGTGGAGTTATTTCCTTTTTTTCGGCAGGAGCCTGAGCATAAAGCACCGAGGTGAGCGCCATAAGACATAGGCCAGCTAGAAGGGAAGCACGATGGGCCATATTGTTCTCCTACGAGGTAAGCTTGAAAGATAGGCGTGGGCCAATCGCTTACACGTGTGGGGAGCGATTCAGTTCCAGAAAGGTGAAAGAAATTTTGGGGGTGAGTCTTCAGGGCGGGGGGGTCACGCAAAGACGCAAAGGGAGCAAAGACGCAAAGAAGAACCAGGCACCTTTCATGTAATCTCTTCTTTGCGTCTTTGCTCCCTTTGCGTCTTTGCGTGGGACTCTTGGATCTCCAAGGCTCGTTCCCTAGACCGCAACCACCTCGATCTCCGGGTCGACTTCCTGCTTAAGCATACCTTCAATCGCCATCAACGTTCCGGTCAATGAACTGGGGCAACTTCCACAGGCACCCTGGTACCGGATGCTCAGGGTATGGTCCTTGAGGCCAAGCACTTCCAGGTAGCCGCCATCACCCATGAGCGCGGGTCGCACTTTCTCATCCAGGATGTCGTTTATTTTTAACAGGCGAGGGTCGTCGCTGGTGATGGCCGCTATTGAACCCCCAACTGCCGCTCCGGCTGCCGCCGCCGCACCGTTGGACGACCCAACCGATTCAGCCGCGCGAATCGGTACGGCCAGGGTAGGAAGCAGATCGTCCCAATCTCCTTCGTCATCCTTTTCAACCGTAATCATGCGGTCCATGTAGAAGACGGAAACCACGTGGTCCACATCAAAGAGTGCCTTGGCGAGAGGGTCAGTCTGCGCCTGTGTGCGAGAGGGATAAGAATGAGCAGTGCCGTGGCTCACCGCCTCTCGGAGGATAAACTTGACGGCGTTTGGGTTAGGTGTCTCTTCAATATCACTAATCTTCGGCATTTCCTGTTCTCCCTTTGTTCGCTTCCCGCGACTCACTTTAACTGGCGAAGGTAGTCTGCCTCTCGCGAATACGCAGCCATTATAGCTGGTTTAGTGATTAAGCGCAGGTTGGCGGAGTAGGCCCGTATTCATGACAAATTCAGGCACTAAACACACCCAAAAGTGAATGCAAGAATTGTTGCCAAAATCGCGGGCCAGGAATATACTCCGTGCCCTCACTTGCCCCCCCCTTATCAAGAGGTGAGACAAGCTGAGATTGAGGCAGGCGATTGCGAGGGTCGCCTGCCTCTTCTTTTTGTTAGAAATGCAATTAGCGTTTGCCGCTCAGGTTGGCCCATTCACCGGACTGAATGAAGTTGGCCCAGTAGAAGGGGTGGAGTTGACCGTTACGTTTAAGCAGGTCGAGTTGCACTTGCCTGAGCGCGGCGCTGCGGCCCATGCCAAGTCTTAGATTCTTGTAGTAACCGATCATTAAGTTTCTGGTTGAATAGTCACTGACGGGCCAAAGGCTCATCACCAAAGTCTCTGCACCGGCCAACACGAACGCGCGGCGCAATCCGTAGACTCCTTCGCCATTGCGCACCTCACCCAGGCCGGTATCGCACGCGGATAAAACAACCAACTCTGTGCCCCACAAGTTCAACCCCGATGCTTCCATCGCTGTCAGGATGCCATCCTCACCAGTGGCTCTATCGAGATTAGCGCCCGCCAACGCGAGACCCGAGCGCAGCAATGGATTCTCAATCCTGGTGTTTGCGCTGATGGCGCGAGTGCCCCGCGTATCGGTCGGGGCCAGCTCGTCGCTCAAGAAAAAGCCGTGCGTTGCGATATGCAGAATGCGCGGGGCGGCGGCCTGCTTTAGACGTGCTTCGGTGGCTTGTTCACCAGCCAGGAGGTTAGCTTCCGGAAAGAGCGTTTGGATCGTGCGTGCTTCCTGGGCCGTGGCGCTGAGTGGCGCAAAGTAGACATCTGAAATGTCACGCGCCTCAATCACGTTTCTGCGTTTTGCTCTCAGCGCATCCGGTTTCGCTGTCCCATTCCTGGCTGCCCGCTCCGTGACAGGTTCCCCGAAGAATGGGTTAGCAATCAAGAGTGGTTGATGCGTGCTTTCGGGCGCCGTCTGCATGCTCAACAGGTCGCGTCCGCTGGTCAGATAGGTGAAAGAGAAACGCTCTATCAGGTAATGTCCGCGTTCATCGACAAGTGCCTCAAACGGAATCAGGTTCAATTCGCCGTCCGGTGAGACTAGCAACTGAGTCGCATCGCCAACGAGGGTGCGAACGGGTTGCATCAGCTTTTCGTCGACCACGCGTGCCAATTCACGCGATTCGCGTCGCAAAGGGTCGCGCAGCGCCTGACGCAGGGAGCCAATCGCATTGTTGATCGCTTTCGCGTCGCCGAGGTCAAGCCACCTGACTTCACCACTCCGGCGCAGAACGTACGCGACGTAGCGTGGTTCTTTATAAGCTTCGCTCGCCCTCTTCGAGTTTGGGTTGAACGGGCAATAAATCGCGAATTCTACGAGCGCTGCATTAATG
Organism: Pyrinomonadaceae bacterium; assembly: GCA_023717565.1. Classification (GTDB taxonomy): domain Bacteria; phylum Acidobacteriota; class Blastocatellia; order Pyrinomonadales; family Pyrinomonadaceae; genus PSRF01. The sequence continues at coordinate 15,143 of JAMQPI010000248.1, forward strand.
GGAATAGCTGCTTGCACGGCGGACAGAGTCACGGGCTGCGAAGCGGCTCGAAACCGTGCGCTGCGGCGGCTTATCTGCGCTTCAAGCCGTTCCTTTTGTCGTTCCAATTCGCTGATCTGCTTCTGGTGATCTTCGATCGACCTGGTTTGCGGCCCATTGAGGACCAGGCGAGCCAGGTCTGAAGTGGTCTCGTTGTATTGCTCGATTAGCGCTCGTTCTTCGGGAGTTGATCGTTGCCGCAAAGAGGCGAAGCTTTGCGACATGGCATCTAGCACGCGTCCTTTGCGCTGTAATACCACCAGAGCTGCCAGCGCGCTGGCGGCTCCGTCATGCGGCGCTAAATCGACGCTCAATGAAATGGTTCGGTCGGTTCGGCGCCCAAGCCCGAGTGAACTTATGTAGGAGAGCTTCTCACTCTCTGACCCGATGAGTAGGTTTAGCTGGAGGTTGAGCTCGATGGCGGCATCAACACGCTGTTGGAATTTCACTGCTTCCGCCAGATTCCGTTGCGACGCATACATCATTGCGATGTTGCCCAGGGAGGTGGTGGTTAGGGAGTGGTTTGGTCCGTAACTTCTCTCCGAAATCCGCAACACTCGGAGGTATGTCTCCAGTGATTTCTCGTACTGGTCTCGGAAGTCATAAAGGCCGGCCAAATTATTCAGAGTGGTGGCCGAGTTTGCGTTGTCAGGGCCGAGGGTCTTTTCAGTGATTGCTATTGATTTCAGATAATAGTCTTCGGCCTGAGCGTGCTCTCCTCGTCCCTGGGCGGAACGGCCAAGATGGTGCAGGCTTTCGGCGAACTTGAGATTATCGGGCCCTAGTGTTTTTTGATACGTTGCGTCGGCGCGCAAGAAGAGTTGCTTGGCTTTCTCCTTATCGGTACGTAAGTACAAGACGCCGAACTCACCAAGCACATCGCCGACTAGCTCATGGTCAGGGCCAACAGTTTTCTCAGCGATCTCCAACGCGCTTTGCAGTGTCGCTTCCTTTCGTTTTTGATCCTTTATGATTCTGGCGAGGTCGCCCAGACACCTGGCCACCAGGAAGTGTTCTGATCCGAGTGTCTTCTGACTGATGTCAACGGCGCGCTGCAGCAGTTCTTCGGATTTGGTTCTTTCGTTCGTCCAAAAGTACAAAATTCCCAGCGCTCGGGTGATGTCGATTGCCTGCGGGTGTCCTGGTCCTAAGGACTTCTCGCTAATCGACAGGGCGCGTTGAAACAATGATTCGGCTTTTCCATACTCTTGTTTGTAGAAGTGGTAATAAGCGAGTTGGTGTATTACCCGAGCGGTAAAAGGGTGTTCCGCGCCAAAGACACTCTCGCTGATAGCCAACGCGCGCTCAGCGAACAAACGAACGTCCTCATACTTTCCTTCGATAAGCGCCCGTCTGCTGTCCGCTTCGAGTTTGCGCGCATCGTGCAATAAGCGATCATTCCTGGTGGCGGCGTGAATTTCGGCAACGCGAATCTCGTACAGTCCGGCCGGAGCGCTTTTCGAAGATGCCCTAACAATCAACCGATAGGTGCCCGCCGCCCCGGCAACCATCTCAATTCTTTCTTCTCCTTGTTTTTGGTATTCGCCATCAAAACTAACGATGATCTCGCGCTCCTTTCCGAGCAGTTGGATAGCGACGTCTATGCCCTGTTGCTCGACCAGGACGCTGGCGTATTGGCCCTCAGTCAGAGTGATTTGATAACTGTGCTCATCGCCGCCGACCAATTCGTGTGCTACCGGTTTGCCTAACTCAAGTGAGGTAGACTCGACGATCCTTTGCGGTAACAACGCCAGATTCATGGCGAATGGACTCCCCGATGCCTGTGAGTTGAGGGAACACAAAACACCTAAGAGAAGCGCTGCGGAGAAAGATAGCCTGAGGGTTGTTCCGCCTAAGAGGTTTGGTCTCGAGCAGTCGAGTATGAGGTTGAACATGTGCCGAACTCCGTTGCCTTGCGGTCGAGTGTCCTGGTCAGGTGGTGGAATCATTATTTCACAACTCTAAACCGATAATCACCGACAATTTCGGACTCGTTGCCGGTCGAGACGCCTGTGACCCGCAGCACGTAAGCATTTGGCCCCAACAGGCTGGCAGGCAGATTAACTTTGAGAGTTTTCCGGTCTGACGCGGTCGCCTTGATCTTGCTGCTGCTCCAGATGTTTCGATTGGTGATCTGATCGATCAGTACCACGCGGTAATCGCGAAAATCGTCTGGCTCCAATTCCAGCTGCAACGACACCCGATCCGTATCAACCGGGATTGAAATCACCGGCACTTGCTGAAGACCTCGCATTTGCGGCGTCAGGATGAAGGAGGCAATGTTGACCCCGCGCGGTGACGGCTGCTGGTTGGGCGCGCTTCGCTCGCCGGCTGCTACTTGAGACTCGGGAGCTTGTTGTTTTAGTTCAGCTGCTAACCGCTCACGCTCCTCGCGCAAGCGCGTCAGTTCCATCTCCGTTTTTGCAATTGCCTCTCGCTGCTGTTCCAACTCCTTTTGGAGTTCCGATTCGCGGGTTCCGGGCGCTTCCGGATGCCCCTGTGACTGCGATATTTGCTGACGAAGTCGCATATTCTCGGACCATAACCAGCTACCTGCTACGAGGAAGGCAATTGCAGCAACCGCGAAGCCCCATTGCCAGGCCAAACGCGGAGTTGTGAAAAAGCCCTTACCAGCAAACCACCCTGGACGTTTTTTCTCTGTCGGACGTTCTGCGAGGAGTTCTTCCCCAGCCGTCTCACTGAGCGCGGGTTGATGCCTTTTGGCGTGGGCCTCCAGCGCCTCCGCAAAATCGAGTTTGCCGCGTCTGAATGGTGAGGCGAGAAAATTAGACCGAAAGTCGTTCAACGTAGCCCCCGTGAGTTCACCCTGCACGTAAGCATCTATCAGGTCTTTTTCGGCGGCGCTCAACGCGACGGCGAATTCGCCATCGGTAATACTCATCTCGTCGAAACTCTCGGTCTCGGCCTCAGGCAGAGAACCGAGCAGATACTTAACGATCTTCTCGTTGTTAGCTGCCGGGTTATTCATTTTTGGTAGAAGTTAGACCGCTCCCCATACTTATTAGACAATATCGAGAAAGTATTTCATCTCCCGAGGCACTGCCTGACGCAAACCTCGAGTTTGTCACGCAGCCGGCAGGCCCGAATGCTCACGGCGTTCATCGTGATACCCAAACTCGCCGCCAGCTCCCGACGGTTCTCAATCTTTACGCGCTCCTGGCCCACGTAGTATTGGGTGATAATCCGATGATTGACTGGATCCAATTGGAGAGTGCAGTTCTCAAGGCAGTTCAACATCTTCTCCTTGATCTCCATTTCCTGAACGGCCTGGTGCTCAGAGACGCTTTGGGTGGGCTGGTGCTTGGTAATGCTTTCAACCATTACCCTTTCCTTTTGTGTCTCCCGCAGGTGCTCCATCAGGATGAAACGCGCAACTACATAACAGTATTTTGCCGGTGTCTCGGACTCGATCGTGCCCTCATCTTCCAGCCTGCGAGCAACCCGGTTCAGGGTCTCATCGGCGAGTTCCTCGAAGTTAGTGAGGTTCTTACGGTCGAAGTAATCCACCAGGCGGCGGCGCATCTCAAGATATTGTTGGCCGTCGGAATTGGTACCCTGATCGAGCCAGCCGAGAAGCCCCTGAAAACTGTGTGGGGTGAGGGTCCGGTCTTTCTTTTGGCCAACCTTTTGTGCGGAAAAGTCACCCATGATCGTAAGGCGTATTCAGTTTGAACAAGGTTCTACTTCTGGCATCAGTGATTCGTATTGCGAGGAGCAACGCGACCCATTACCCGGCACCCGCATGCACTATTCAGTGATCAGAGGATAGGCTGTCTGACGTTCGACGGCAACAAGGATGGCCCAGACTCTGAGGAACGCTGGTTCATCGCCCGCAAGCCGAGGTCGGTTCGCTTTGGGCCCCAGCTTTTGATCTTTCGCAAAGAATCATTGATCCTTACGGTATCCTGACGACAAAAAGAGTTTCGAGCATGAGCATGGCAACTGACAACGGACTACTGACGACGGACTACTGACAACGAACCACTGACAACTGACTACCATGAACATTGGCATCACGGTTTACCCGACTTACGGCGGCAGCGGCATAGTAGGTTCCGAATTGGGAAAGGAGTTAGCAGCGCGCGGTCACACCGTGCACTTCATCTCCTCGGCTCTGCCGACGCGGCTGACTGAACTCAACGAGCGCGTGCGGTTTCACGAGGTCGAGATGATGTCGTATCCCTTATTCGAACATCAGCCGTACACGCTGGCGCTGGCCACAAAAATGGCCAAGGTCGCTGAGACGGAGAATCTTGATCTGCTGCACGTTCATTACGCCATCCCGCATTCCATAAGTGCCATTCTCGCGCGCGAGTCTCTAAAACCAAATCGCCGGCTGCCGGTAATTACTACGCTCCACGGTACGGACATAACTCTGGTTGGGGCTGACCGCTCGTATTTGCCTATCACTCGTTACGGTATCGTCCAATCAGATGGTGTGACGGCCATCTCGCATTATCTAAAAAATGCCACCAGAGAGATCTTTCAGATTGATGACATCACCGTGATTCCCAATTTTGTCTGCGCTTCGGACTACCAGCGGCACGCGGTAGACGAGTTACACAAGACGCTGGCGCCAAATGGCGAGCCGCTGCTCGTCCACGTGTCCAACTTTCGCCCGGTAAAACGTCCGGTGGATTGCGTTGATATCTTCGCGCGCGTACTGAAGAAGCTCCCGAATATCAGACTCGTGATGGTGGGAGACGGCAGCGAGCGAGTGAGTGTCGAACATCGAGCACAATGCCTGGGCGTTTATGAAAAATGTTCCTTCGTGGGAAAGCAACCGAACATCGTGGACTATCTATCCGCGTCCGACGTACTACTGTTGCCTTCAGAACAAGAATCATTTGGTCTGGCAGCGCTCGAAGCGATGGCTTGCGAGGTGCCCGTCATTGCCTCGCGAGTGGGTGGCATTCCGGAAGTCGTGACCGATGGGGAAACAGGGTTTCTCAGCGAGGTCGGAGACATTGAAAAGATGGCTGAGGATGCAGCACGCCTGCTGGCTGATGCCGACCTCCGACAGAGGATGGGGCGCCGCGCCCGTGAATCAGCGCTGTCCCGCTACCGGACCGATATCGTCATTCCTCAATACATTCAGTTCTATGAATCCGTGCTCGCCAAATCGGCGGGGGAAGTTCAATGAAGAGATCGTTCCTCGCGCGGAAAACCGAATCCTAAAGTCTCAAGTGCGCCTTTTCCGAAATAGAGAGCAGATACCGACACCTGACACCCTTAATATGCATTCTATTATCGTGGGCACGGCAGGCCACATTGACCACGGCAAGAGCGCTTTGGTACGGGCTCTCACGGGAATTGATCCCGACCGGCTGCCGGAAGAAAAAAGACGCGGAATAACAATCGATCTCGGCTTTGCAGATCTGGAAATTGGAGACCTGCACATCGGCTTCGTCGATGTCCCCGGCCATGAGCGGTTCGTAAAAAACATGCTGGCCGGGGCACACGGCGTCGATGTTGTCGCGCTGGTGATCGCGGCTGATGAGGGTGTGATGCCGCAGACCCGAGAGCATTTTGACATCTGCCGCCTGCTAGGCGTGCAGACGGGCCTGGTTGTGATCACCAAAACAGATCTTGTTGAGGAAGAATTGATCCCTCTGGTACGCGCCGAGGCGCAAGAGTTGGTGGCCGGGTCATTTTTGGAGGGCGCACCGATGCTGACCGTGAGCGCGAAAACTGGAGCGGGCCTGGATGAATTGAAAAACTCTTTGCAGGAGTTGGCCGGGCAAGTACCCGCGCGCTCCTCGGACTCGGTTAGCCGGTTGCCAGTTGATCGCGCCTTTACGATGAAAGGATTCGGCGCGATTGTCACCGGCACGCTGGTTACCGGAGAGATCACGGAAGGAGCTGAACTTCAGCTCTTTCCCACACTGACTCGCGTGCGTGCGCGGGGCCTCCAGGTGCACGGAACAACTGTACGTCAAGCTAAGGCGGGCCAAAGAACGGCACTTAATCTCGGAGGTGTCGATACGACCATGATTGAGCGCGGGATGGTACTCGCGCCCGTCGGCCGTCTACGAGCCACGCAGATCATCGATGTCCACTTAAGCGTGCTTCCTAACGCCGCTCGCGCGCTACGCTCGCGCGCTCGCGTGCGTCTTCACCTACACGGCGCGGAGGTCCTGGCGCGGATCCAGGTGCTCACCGATGGCGGTCAGCTGGCGCCCGGTGATTCGGGTCTGGTCCAACTCCGGCTTGAAGCGCCTGTGATGACGGTGGCCGGAGAGCGATTCATTATTCGATCTTACTCACCCTCGCAAACTGCGGCCGGCGGTCTGGTACTCGATCCGTTTGCCGTCAAACACAGAGGACGCGACCTGGCCCAGATTCGTCAAAGGCTAGAGAGGTTGATGGTCGCCAATAGTGCGGAGCGAGTGTCACTGTTCGTCGAATCCTCCGAGAACCACGGGCAGCGCTTCGCCGATCTCGCTGCCCGCACTGGCTGGAACGATGCCACGCTAAGCCAGACTCTGATTCAGGCAAAGCAAAGCGGGGCCGTAGTTGATTGCGAAGGTGTGTTTGTTTCCAGCGAGACCTTCCAGCTTCTGAAACAGGCAGCCGTGGATGAGGTCACCGAGCAACACCAACGAGAGCCGTTGGCTCGCGGCGCGGCGCGCGAGACTCTCCGCGAGCGACGCTTCGCTCACACTCCCCCTGAAGTCTTTCGCGCGGTGCTGCTCGCGCTGGAGCGGGAAGGAGCGCTTGTTTCTGAACGGGACGTCGTCCGCACACATTCACATAGAGTTGAACTCTCGGCCGCCGACGCCGAGATGCGCGATCGTTTGGCGCAGGTTTATGAGCAGGCGGACCTCGAACCACCTTCGCTGGACGAGGCGATGGACGCCGCCCAGGTCTCAAGTCCGCAGAAAAACCACGGGCGAAAAGTGCTGCAACTGTTGATTGAGGGGCAAACTCTGATCCGGGTCCAGGGAGAGTTCTTTTTCCACCGCAAAGCGCTCGACAAGCTGGTCGCCAGACTCAAGGAGTTTGGCGACCAGCATGAGCCTGGCCGCACCATCGATGTGGCCACCTTCAAGGACCTTGCCGGCGTTTCTCGAAAATATGCCATACCATTGCTGGAGTTTTTGGATCGCGAACGGATAACGAGGCGGGAAGGCGACCACCGCGCAATCCTGAAGTGAAATCAAGTGACGGGCTTGCTTTCATCCGCGCACAGGCGTTAACATGCAGGCCTCAATTAAAGTATCGGCTTTTTCCTTAACCTTCATAACTCATTGGCCGGAGGTTCAAGATGAAAATTAAAGACGTACTGGCCGTGATCGTGGGTTTGGCAGCGGCCGGAGGCGCGATCTACTACTTCTACAAATTCGTGACTCACACGGAAGCCGAGGGCGGACAAAGTTTAGGCTGGGTTTCCCTCGGGTTGGCAGTAGTAGCTTTCGTTTGCGGGCTGGTCTATTTCCTGGGTCACGTTAACAAGGAAGAGGAGATTCACATCACGCAATAGGCCCGGGGGGCAATGCGTCACCATTCCGCGCCGGAAGCTAGTCCTGTTGACTCCGCGCGGTGCCTATGGCGTTTCAGTTTCTTACTTCCGAAATACATTGAGCCTTTGACGCCGTTTGCGCACAAGTTGGCGGCTTCTGCCGTGCGTAAACGGCGCTTAGTTTGTTTATCAAGGAACAAACCCTGAGGAGACTTGGTGATGATCGCAATGTTGGTAATGCTTGCCCAGGTGGAGACCACGTTTCGTGAACCGGGCTACTTCGCTCCGGTCATGCTCGGCCTGCTCGTGTTGGGCGCCGTAGCCTGGTTGATTGCGGCGGTCCTGGGTTTTGCACGGGCGCGGGCCTTTGGGCCGTCAGCCAGATGGTTTTCATTCGCAGCTGTTTGCCTGATTCTGTTTCATCTGCAGTTCATCGTGCTTGGTTTCAGTTTGCTGACCAAAGACAACACCCTGATCTTCGGGATCCTGACGTTCTTTAATGTTTTCGTGTTGCTGGGCGCGGTGTGTGCGATCATGGGCTTTATCCGGTTGACCAACCCGCGTTAACAAGTTTCGTTTTAGCTCGTTTAGATGACCAAGAGACTCTCGTTAATAGCCGCGCTCGCAGTTTTTGTGAGCGCGGCTTTTCTGTTTTCCTGCGATCCATCTCAGCGCGAGGAATCAGCAGCGATCAAAGGGTTCGTGCAGACTCGAGGCAGCCGTTTCGTCGTTGACGGAAAACCGTTTCGCTTCGTGGGTGCTAACGTCGCGATTATGCATCGCGATGAAGATCGACAACGGATGCCAGAAACGCTGCGCCAGGCTGCGCAAGCCGGTATGCGCGTCGTGCGGGTCTGGGCTTTTGGCGAGGGCGGCCCCGGGGACGTGGGCCCGCTCGCGGACTTTGCTGATTGGCCACGGACTCACCCGTTTCGATTTCGACCCGGTGAGTGGAACGAAGAAGCGTTTGTGCACCTCGACAACGTCATTGTTGAAGCTCAACGCAACAACATCCGCGTGCAACTCTGTCTGACTAACTGGTGGCGCGATACCGGCGGTGTTGCTCAGTATTTGCGCTGGGCCGGAATCAATGACGCCGACGATGATCGCCTTCCTTTTGGCATCAACCCTGAGCGCGCGATGCTATTTTATACCAACGAAACCACCCGCCGGCTCTATCGCGAGCATCTGGAAAAGGTGGCCACGCGCCGCAACACGGTAACCGGAGTCTTCTACCGGGACGACCCGACAATTTTTGGTTGGGAGCTGATGAATGAAGCACAGGCTATGACAGGCCGCTGGGGAGAGCGTCGAGCATGGATCGCCGAGATGAGTGCTTATCTGAAGGCGCTCGATCCCAAGCACATCATCGCTCCTGGTACCTGGGGATATCGCACCGCCGCTGAGAGAAGGGAATGGCTGGCAGATCACCGCTTACCTAACGTTGACTACTGCGACGTGCACAACTACCCGCGGCCTGATGAAGACAGCTTTGTAGATTCGCCGGCTGCGATGCGTCAGTTCATAGACAATCGGGCAGCGGCGGCGTTCTCAATCAACAAGCCGCTGGTATTTGGCGAGTTTGGCATGGGTCAGGAAGGCTACAAGGGATTTACCCAGGTTGAGTGGTTTCGAGCTTTCCTGGAAGGCAACCTTCGCGCGGGGGCCGGTGGAGCGATGTTCTGGATTTTGACACCGGATCCCAACCGTGGTTACGGAGTGGTGTATACGACACCGCGCGACCAGGCAGTGATCGCGGAGGTCAGTCGCGCAGCCAGGGCGTTTGAGTCGTTGAAGTCCGCCGATCTGCCGGAACGACTAACTGATCCCGGGCGCCACCTGGTGCCCCGGCAGTTTGTGTGGGCCAGAGCTGTTGGGGATCCGGCGACAGTGCCCCTGATGATAGTCAAAGAAGACAAGTCGGTTCTCTATCGTTTCAAGCCGAACATGACTGTTAGCGCGCGCTTCGAAAAACTGGGCGGCGGGCCAGGATATCTCTGGGGCGGAGGAGCAGGGTTCTTTGAGTATCTCGTACCTGCTCGTGAGGACTGGCGGCGGGTCAGTGAGATTGTTGTGAAGGCGCACTTGCAACCAGTCTTGCCGACAGATGCCAAGCCCAAAGACATTAAGACCAGCGTCACTCTATTCGTAAATGGTTCTGAGTGCGGCGCGCGACTGATTCCTGTGCGGCAATCAAGCACGCCTCTTATTCAGGAATGGCGTGTGGAGGGATTTCTGGCTCGGCTGCACGCCATGCGAGGGTTGCCCATAAGAATCCGCTTTGCCGTCACGCCGGACACCGATTGGATTTATGGGATCAACATTTCGAACTGGCCGGAAGGGTACGAATCAAACGACGCGAAACCAGTAGAGGTTGAACTGCGGCACTGAGAAGAATGTCCGATATGCTTCAGCTTGTCGTCGAGATTGCCAACCCTCAAGCAGGTATTACTCGTGACGTCGCAAGGTATTACTCGCAACGTCGCACATTGAGCTTTTCGAATCTCGACGACAAGCTGAAGCATGTCGGACATTTTGGCTGGCTTAGAATCTATCTGTTGATCGTTTCGGCAACAACCGCGAGTGAGGCAGGATCCATTACGTAAACATCCGCTGCCGGGACGCCTCCCAGCGCAGTCTGGAATGCGGGAGCAGTTGTTTGTTTGAGGGCCGAGATGACGGCGTCATTACTGAAGTAGCGTCGCCCGCGCGCATCGACCAGGAAGTCGCCATCGCTTAATTGTCTCAGAGCCTCGGGATCTGAAAGCGAAATGAAAACCAAGTCAGGACGACCTGCGCGCTCAGCGTAGTGAGACGCCAGACCCGGTGTTTCGGTTGCGACTCTCGCTCCGGGTTTGGCACGCCTGGCAATCTCCGCCATCACGTCCCGCGTACTCGCGTCATAGAACTCATCGTGGGGAAAGAAAGAACCGGCCTTGGCCATGCCGCCGCCGAGGACGTTCGTGTAGAGCCGAAAGTACGGTCCCGCACTCGCGGAGGTAGCGATTGACCCGAGCACGAGTGACAGTACCAATCCTGCCTTAACATAGACCCCAGCCCGTTCACTTGAAAGCAGCACTGTGAGTTGTTGGGATACCCAACGACCTACAAACTGCGCGCCTACCGCAGCGGTGATAAGCACAGCCGGCAGCACGAGCGTGAAGTAGCGTGTGAATTTCCCACCGACAAAGACGAAGGTCATGATCCAGACAAACAGCCAAAAGAGAATGAAGTAGCGCCCATCCCCGAGCTTACGACGGAAAAGTAAGGGCAAGCCGGCTACAAATGCCACGATCGTTAGAACAGGTAGTTTCACGGCAAGGAAGACGGCATAGAGGTACCAAGGGGTACCAGCCAACCAGTCAGTCATGCGATGGCTATAAAGCGAACCCATGAATTCGTAGCCGTCGTGGCCAATACGTTTCTGCCCGGCGAAGATTCCCATCTCACGCCAGGTGGCGGGCAGCAGCGCAGTCGGGCTGAGCAGCAGAAACACTCCACCCATGATCAGAGTGACGATCAGAAACTTCTTCTTGCCGAGCCGCCAGCGGGTTTCCGGAATGGCTTGAAACATCCAGTAGTAACAAATACTGACACCGATAAGTTGGGGAAGATATTTGGACGCCATCATCGCGCCGAAGCAGGCGGCAGTGGCCCAGTAATAGCGCTCCGGTCGGACGACGGTTCCGTTGCGGCTGCCGTTCTGTAGATCGCGACCGCTGGATCCACTCTCCGCCACACGTTGTCCGCGCAACCAGAAGATGTTCGCCAGGAGGAAAAAGAAGATCAGGAAGGAGTCCTCTTTGGCGATGCGGTTGAACCCAATCGCCTGCGGGTCAAATGCCCAGAGCGCCGCAGCCAGCAACGCTACTTCTGCACCGAACAGCTCCGCTGCGAGGAGGTAAATAAGGATTACAGTGAGCGCGCCAAACACAGTCCCGGGCAAGCGCAGGGCCGTTTCCGTAGGAATATGTAAGGAGGAGTTTTGATTGGCGAGCGAGCTATTGTTCCACTTCTCGGCGACGAAGATGCTGGCGGTCTGCAGTGCTTTCATCAGCATCGGGTGCTCGCCATTAGCAGCGGTCAATCCGTTCTGACGGTAATCGGCGACCGCGAGGAGTTTGTTTAGCTCATCTTCGCTGAGTCCTTCCGCGCTCAGACCGGTAACGCGAAAACCAAAACCTGCCAGCACCAGCAAGGCGAGAGTTGCAATCACCAGAGTTCGGCTGGCCAAAAGCACCCCTCGTTCGGCAAACAAATCGGGTCTCAAGCCCGCGGTTACTATTGCTTCTGCTTCCGCCGCCAAATCCAAGCTCCTCTATTTGTGCCGTATCTTGCTTCGGCGTTCATCCCACAAAACCGGAAAGCGTAGCGTGAATGTTGTCGCTACGCAACCCAACCGTGACCAACTCGATGATGCCATTGATAGCTACGCCGATCGCGACGCCAAGCCAGTATCTCGCCGGGCGCATCGTGCGTCTAAACCTTGCAAGCGTGACGACTCCCAGCGGGATCCACAGCAGAATCGATGTAAGCAATCCCGGAACATACTCGGTAAAGGCCACGCTCAGGAGCAAGTGAGTGATGCCATTTACTAGCACGACCGCGCCGAGGACAACACTCAGTAGGTTAGGGAATTGGAGTCTACGCGCCAGGCTGATTCCCACGATCATCAGGACCAACCCGATAGTCTGGACCACTAAGAAACGAGTCGGCGAAAACTGAATACCTCTCAGTCTCAGGAGGTAGGCTGAGTAACCTTCACCACCAAAGTACTCTTCACAGAGGTGGAGCAGATAAGTAACGGGAAACAGCCAGGACCAAAGATCGGTTGATGTATCGGATGGTAGGTGGTTAGCATGGCCGGAGATCATTTATTGAATCGCATCGGCAGGATGGCCAAATTCGTGCTCGTAGTGTTATACCACTTCAAAGTAAGAAGCTAATGAAAAATTCTCCTTCTCCGCCACAGACCGAGCCGCGACTGGTCCGCCGTCTGGGGTTGTTTGACGCCACGATGATAGTTATGGGCGGAATCATCGGCTCGGGCATTTTCATTAATCCTTACGTGGTGGCCCGGCAGGTCAACACGCCATTCCTGATTCTAGGTGTTTGGGCGTTGGGCGGATTGATCGCCTTGACCGCAGCTTTTATCTGGGCGGAGTTGGCCGCGTTGAGGCCGGAGGTCGGCGGCCAGTACGCATATCTCCGCGAGGCTTTTCATCCATCAGTTGCGTTTCTCTACGGCTGGGCCCTGTTGCTGGTTATTCAAACCGGCGGCATGGCCGCCGTCGCGGTTACCTTTGCGCGCTACTTCGTTGAGCTAACACACGCGCCCGTTGCTGACTGGTCGGTAGCCGTCCTCGCGCTCGGCAGTCTAACTGTCATTAACTGTCTGGGAGTTCGCTCCGGCAGCACCGTGCAAAGCGTGTTGATGGTCCTCAAGATCGTTGCGATCATTGCGCTCATCGTATGTGGTCTGCTGCTCGCTGGGGCCGTGCCCGCGACGGTTACTCAAAGCTCGGACGTGTTGGCCCAACCAATCTCATTTGATTTACTAACTGCGGTGGGAGCTGCCATGGTGCCGGTGCTGTTCGCCTACGGTGGTTGGCAGACCGCCAGCTTTGTCGCGGGCGAGATGCGCGAGCCAAAAAAGAATCTTCCTCGAGGATTGCTAATCGGGGTCACCGGCGTAGTGATTCTGTATCTCGCGGTGAACTTCGTTTGTCTGCGCGTATTGGGCACTTCGGGGTTGGCAGCGACTACAACACCGGCCTCCGATGTAATGCGACTCGCCTTGGGCGAGAAAGGCGCGCGGGCGATTGCCGCCGGAATCGCGATCTCAACACTCGGCTTTCTTAGTCAGGGGATGCTAACAGCGCCCCGCGTTTATTTTGCGATGGCCGAGGACGGGTTGTTCTTCAAGGTGGTGGGGCGGCTCCATCCAAAGACCCACGTTCCGATTGTGGCAATCGCCCTTCAGGGTCTGTTGGCCGTAGTCATCGCGCTTTCGGGGCGGTACGAGCAGATTTTGAATTATGTAGTTTCGGTAGACTTCATTTTCTTCGGATTAACCGCGACTTGCATCTTCGTGTTTCGCGGGCGAAAGCAGAATCACGATGGTCATGAGGCGAACGCGATAACCCGTGTGCCTGGGCATCCGCTGACTACCGGCGTGTTTGTGGTGGTCTGTTGGGTGGTAGTGATCAATACGGTCTACAAGTATCCGGAGAATACGCTAATCGGCCTGGGAATTCTTATCGCCGGAATACCGGCGTACTTCTTCTGGCGAAGGAGAAAGATCGCATGAGCGGAACGCGGCCAGGAATGAGTTCCGAGTATATGCACTGGGCCAAGACGAGTTCGGCTGCCCGCTTTAATCTTGCCACCAGCGGACTGGAGAACTTGCCTCTGAGCGGTCTGAATTTCGGCCTCGCGGATCTGCAGCTTACACGCGGCGGTGGCTATGGTTACGAACCGCTGCAGCAGGCCTTAGCTCAGAGATTGAATGTTCGTGTTGAGTCGATCGTTGCGGCCATCGGTACGTCGCTGGCTAATCATCTAGCCATGGCGTACCTGGTCAAGCCCGGCGACGAGGTGCTGATCGAGCGTCCTACGTACGAGCCATTGCTGGCTTTGGCAAGATACCTCGGCGCGGACGTCAGGCGATTCGACCGGCGTTTCGAGGAGAGTTTCAGAATTGTCCCGGATGAGATCGAACGGCAGATCAGCCCTCGCACTCGTCTGATCGTGATAACAAACCTTCACAATCCTTCTGGTGTGCTTACTGACGATGAAACCCTTCGCCGAATCGGGGCGATTGCCCGAAACGCAAACGCGCGGGTGCTGGTTGATGAGGTTTACCTCGAAACGCTGTTTGAAAAACCCGTTCGCACCTCCTTCCACCTGGGAGAGGAGTTCGTGGTTACCAGCAGTCTGACAAAGGCGTTCGGGCTTAGCGGACTTCGCTGCGGCTGGATCGTCGCCGAGCCGGAGGTGGCCCAGGGGATATGGCGACTAAACGATCTTTTTGGCGTGATGGCGGCGCATTCGGCGGAACGGTTAAGTGTTCTTGCCCTGAGTCAGCTCGATCAAATTTCGGCGCGGGTGCAGGCGCTGCTGCATACCAATCGTGGGCTGGTGAATCAATTCCTGGATTCGCGAGACGATATTGAAGCCGTGAGACCTGAATTTGGTACGATAGTTTTCCCGCGAGTGAAGCACGGGCCAACAGAGCATCTGATAGCTCTGCTGAGAACCAAATACGAAACATCGGTGGTGCCGGGAAGTTTCTTTGAGATGCCCGCGCATTTTCGCCTGGGGTTTGCCGGCGACTCGGAAACGCTGACTGAGGGGTTGCGAAGATTGGGTGCGGCGCTGGATGAGTTCATAGGCCGAGTGAGTGCCGGGTCGTCATGAGCAACGGTCCACGAAATGTCAATCCCATGTCCGATATGCTTCAGCTTGTCGTCGAGATTGGCAACCCTAAAGCAATGATGTTACCAGTAACTCGAACATTGAGCCTTTCCAATCTCGACGACAAGCTGAAGCATATCGGACATGGGGAGATGCGAGGCTTACTTTTGTGGCGGGTGCAGTGATACTGCCAGCAGCCAATCGTGAACGCGTTCGGCGGCTTCTATACCTGCGGCCTCGACAGTGATTTTGATGGGAGGGCCCTTGGGCCAATTGTCCTTCCGCATTCCCGCGCCGCCGATAGCCTGGTAGTAAACTTTGCCCTTGGCTTTTTCCTGACCGGTGCCTGGCGCAAATATGAAGTACTTGACTTCCAGATCCGGGGAATTGAGGATTATCCTGCCTTCCTGAAAATTATCAATTTCGAACTGCAACAAGACCACCACTGACTCAGTCTCTTCCCGGGCTCGCAGTATTGCCTGCTGACGTTTGATATCGCCGATCGAAGTTCCGCTGACATTTGTGAATTCATTCAGGCGCTTGATAAAACTTGCGTAGATGGTGGCTTCGCTCGGCAGTTGTTTCGAAGTCAACTGTCGCGCGACCAGCAGTATCACTTTGTGTTCGAGTTTGTGATTGCCTTGTTCGTTTCGGACGCTCGATCCACTCGCGTTTGCGTCCGTCGTGGGCGTGATCTCGGTCGCCGTTTGGGGCTCCGGCCGGGGCGCTCGCCTTCCCGACTGTCCCTTACAGGGGTTATCCAAAAACAATAACAATGGAACCAGAATGAGACCTCTGATTCGAGGCGCTGACGTTGTTCTCTGTCGGGTCATTCGGGGAAACTCTCCGAGAACATCCTCACTTTTAGGCTTCAACTGGAGCGTCCACTTTTTACTGGATAAATTCGCGAATGTCGTCGCCTCCTGTGATGACAATTGCGTCCACGCTGTTGCAAGGATCGGAGTCTATTTGAAGTACATTTTCCATTCACTCTATCAACGGGTTCACTTCCCCAAGGCTTTGATAGCTTCGCGGGCGTAGTAGGTCAGAATAATGTCAGCGCCGGCGCGCTTGATGCTGGTTAGGGTTTCCATCATCACGCGTTGCTCATCGATCCAGCCGTTTTGCGCTGCCGCCTTGATCATCGAGTATTCGCCGGACACGTGGTAGGCGGCCAGCGGCAGATCGAAACGGTCGCGCATGGTTTTCAGAATATCCAAGTATACGGTAGCCGGCTTAACCATCAGGATATCGGCGCCTTCGGAGTAATCCAGCTCCGCTTCGCGAATGGCTTCCCTGGCGTTGGGCGAGTCCATCTGATATGCGCGGCGATCGCCGAACGCCGGCGCGCTGTCGGCCGCCTCGCGAAACGGCCCGTAAAAAGCCGAGGCGAATTTCGCGGCATAGGACATGATGACCACATTTTCGAAGCCGGCGTCGTCAAGCGCTTCGCGTATGGCCCCAACCTGTCCGTCCATCATTGCCGAAGGCCCCACGACGTGCGCACCTGCTTCCGCCTGACTCACCGCGGTACGCGCCAGCAATTCAACCGATTCATCATTCAAAACTTCGTTGTTACGCACCACACCGCAGTGCCCGTGGGACGTGTATTCACAGAGACAGGTGTCGGCGGTGATGATCATTTTTGGCGCCGACTGGCGAATTGCGCGCACGGCTTGCTGCACGATTCCGTTATCAGCGTAAGCTCCGGATGCGGTTTCGTCTTTTGTTTCCGGGAGGCCAAAGAGAATCACTCCAGTGACGCCAAGGTCGTAGGCGGCTGCTGCTTCCTTCGCGATTTCATCGACGGACAGGTTGTGCACACCGGGCATCGAGCCAATCTCGCGACGAACATTCTGCCCCGGACACGCAAACAACGGCAGAATCAGATCCTCCCGCTCCAGCCGTGTCTCGCGCACAAGGGAACGCAGCGCTTCAGTTCTTCTGAGGCGACGAGGACGATGAATGAGATGCGACATGAGTGTCCTGCTAAAGAATCGGATTAAGAGCTCGTAAGGGGTGGAATGATACCTGTCAGGGAATTGGCAAGCAAACGGATGTACGTGTGACCTTCGTGTGAAACTGGGTGAAGCATAGAAATCCCACCAACGGGTGGGGTGGATTTGTCCAACCAGTCACTCAAGCAGCACCACTCCGTAGCCAATGGATGTTAAGTTCAACCAGCTCCAGTACCCTCAACCACAGAACCATTTGCCGTAGAGACTGTGTCAAAACTCAGATGAGAAGCCTGACGTGTGTCGTGCTAGCGTAGACTTGGGCTTCACCCCGCGAGGGGTGCGATGTTTATAGCAACACGGGACGCCACAACCCCTGCGCTGTTCGGAGTGGCGGAATGATCCTGGGATGATACCTTTCACATTGAGTTCCGCCCCTCCGAACAGCGCTGGAAGGGATAGCGGTCTGAAGCTATAAACATCGCACCCCTCGCGGGGTGAAGCCAAAGCTTGCTCCTAACCATGACACTCGTCGGGCAACGTCGGGCTTCTCATCTGAGCATTGACACGGTCTCTTACCGCAAATGGTTCTGTAACCGCCTATAGGAAATCGCCCTTAACTCGCTTTTTACACCTGCAAAATTATCTCCGACATATTTCTTGCCGGACTGCCAGTAGATGGTGGACGGAAACTATTCGACTGAAATCGAAGCTACGAGGAAATTCTGGGTTTCCGCTCCTTCCCGGATCCTGCTCGGCACAGAACGGAAAGTAGGGGTTTCGTATGA
Organism: Pyrinomonadaceae bacterium; assembly: GCA_023717565.1. Classification (GTDB taxonomy): domain Bacteria; phylum Acidobacteriota; class Blastocatellia; order Pyrinomonadales; family Pyrinomonadaceae; genus PSRF01. The sequence continues at coordinate 32,824 of JAMQPI010000248.1, forward strand.
TCAAACAAGTCAATTTCAACCATCGTCTTCTCTTAATGAGCGTTTTGACAATCGCGGTGACGATCTTGTCCCTGGGGATCAGTAGCGGCTGGGTCACCAGTGCAAACGACGATGGCAATCTCCTGCGGCACACTCTCACAAGTAATGCATCCCGCGCCTCCCTAGTCTCCGAAGGCGATTGGATATTTCCCGGAGAGTACGAGAGCCATCAGGCCATGTGGATGCTCTGGCCGGTATTCGAGAACAAGGCAGGCTTTCCCTCCACTGAGGTTGTGAGCGACATGGTCCACGCGATGCGCGGACACGTCCCGGTAAATCTCGCGGTGCAGGACGCCTACGACGAAGCTGCCGCCAGGAATTTCATGATGGATCGAGGAGTGCCCCTCAATCACGTCCACTTCTATCATCTCGAACACGGCGACCTCTGGGCTCGTGACATGGGCCCGCAGTTCACGCGAAGCCGGTCCGGGCGACTGCGTATCAACGATTGGAACTTCAACATGTGGGGCCACGAGGAACCTAACAGCGATTTGAGTCTTTTCGACGAGGACTTTGACCGAACTGTTGCCTCCACCATCAGGGTGCCGGTGCTTGATTCGTCAGCCGGACCAGGCACCGGCGTGCGTTTGATTCACGAGGGTGGCAGTGCGTCGCACAACGGACACGGGACGCTGATTGCCGTTGAATCAGTCGTCATGCAACGAAACCTTGGGCCGAACCGTTTCTGCGGTGGACAGGCTCCCGTGACCGACTTCAGCCAGCCGAATACGTACGCACCGAACCCGGATTGGGCGGCGTGCAAGTTCCTTGTCGAGAACGAGTATCGGCGGATGCTGGGCGTCGAGAAAGTCATCTGGATCCCCACCGGAGTCATCGAGGACACGGGAACGTTTCGCGGCGCGCTCGGGAAACACATCCAGGTGCCGAGCGTCGACGGCATCAACATCCCGCACGCCGGGGTTTACACACTCTTCACCACCAACGGACATCCTGACCAGTTCCTCCGGTTTGTCACTCCCAACAAGGTTGTGCTGGCAGAAGTAAACGTGTCGAGC
>JAMQPI010000323.1 GCA_023717565.1 Pyrinomonadaceae bacterium
TGAGTCCGGAACATTCGTTTCGGCTGGTTGTCTAACTATGGGCAAGTGACCTCTGAGCTCTCTCCCCGGGCTCTCCGATCAACCTGCAACTTGAAAGGAGAAAGCCTATGTCCGCTAAAGATCTACTCGACACAATCCGCGTTGAGAGTCCCTGTGAAGTAAGTTGGGACTCAATGATTGGAAACGATCAGGTTCGCTTTTGTGAACACTGCAATCTGACCGTCAATGACCTGTCACAACTCACTCGCAAACGCGCCCTGCGACTGGTCAGAGCGTCCAAGGGTCGTCTGTGCGTCAGATATCACCGTGGTCGGGACGGCTCAACCCTGACTAGATCTGCCCCCCAGAAGTTGTATCGCATCGGGCAGCGCGCATCACGCATCGCCGCGGGGGCATTCAGTGCGACCCTGAGTCTATGCAGTGCCAGCGCTCACGCCGGAAACATCGCATCTACCATGAATCATAGCAACGCTGCAGCCGTCAGTCAGGACCCGGCACGTCAACTCTATTTAGGGGCCACGATCGTCGGCACAGTAACTGATCCTAACGGTGCTGTTATTCCCGGCGCGACGATCTTCCTTTCCAATGAGCAGACGAACCTGTCTATGGCCACCAGCTCAAACGGCGACGGTGAATACCGGTTTGAGGGCCTCGATGTAGGACGGTACAGCCTTAGAATTGAAGCACCCGGTTTTGCTCCAGTCGATCTTACGTCTACGTACGTCGGCGCCAATGCCACCCAAAGACTCGACAAACAACTTGAAGTTGCCTCGATCGAGGAATCAGTAGACGTAACGGCTGGAGAACGTCGCGAACTGGTCGTCATGGGTGGCGCAATGATGGCGGTTGAGCCGTCTGAGCCACTGGTCAAGGCGGCCAGAGAAGACGAACTTCAGGATGTGCTGGCATTACTTACCAGGGAAAACGTCAATGTCCGTGACCAAGCCACTGGTACCACTGCTCTGGAACAGGCAATTCAAAATGGCAACCGGGAGATGGTCCAGGCTTTGCTCTCCACCGGCGCCGACGCCAACAGCCGGAATGAGTCAAAACAAACTGCCCTCATGATGATGGGTGAGGAAGTTACGGCTGACATCGTTTGGGATCTGATCCACTCCGGAGCCAAAGTGAATCTCAAAGACGGCGATGGAGACACCGCGTTGATGGAGGCGGCGATGGTTAAAAACATTGCCGTGCTAAACGCACTTCTGCAAGCAGGAGCAAAACTTGAGGAGAGAAACGATGCCGGTCAAACAGCCTTGATGTGGGCGGCTTCCAACGGCCTCATGAAGAACGTCAGAGCGCTGATTGCTGCGGGAGCAGATATCAATGCTCGCGACAAAGAAGATAAGACGCCGCTGAGTTATGCAAAGGAGAATGACCACGACAAGGTCGTCAAACTGCTTCTATCCTATGGCGCCGTCGAGTTGGTTCAGGTCGAACCGAAGTAGTGTCCCGTCTCTAAAGTTCGAGGAGCAACGCGATCCACGAAATAGCACGAAATAAGGCAACCGTTTCGTGGGGTTTCGTGTGACTTCGTGGATCGTGTTTGTTTTTCACCTCACCAGTAACTCGCTTTTGACGCGAACTGCATTTTAAGAGATGCCGTGATAGGCTACCCACGTTCTGAGTGACAATCGCGCCAGCCCCGCTTACTTGAATGCCTTTGAAGTCCCCCAAAACACCTGCCGCGACTCATCCCGCAAAAAGCGTGACTATCTTTTGCGATGGCTCAAGTCTTGGTAACGGTCGAGCTGAGACGCGAGCGGCCGCCGTGGCTTTGCTAGGCTTTCGAGGTATCTGGCGATCGGTTGGCACTTATCTCGGCAACGCCACCAACCAGCAAGCCGAAATTGCCGCGGCGGCAGTTGGTCTGGAAGCTTTGCGCGAACCGTGTCGCGTCCATCTGTTTACTGATTCACGCTATGTCGTTGAGACAATGAGTGGACGCTTCCGTCGCAAAGCCAACCTCGAGTGGTGGCAGCGGCTCGATAAAGCTGCCAGCCGGCACCGGGTCGAGTGGGAATGGACCAAAGGCCACGATGGACACGTCGTTCAGGAGGCTGTCGATCGTGCGGCCAGACGCATCGCAACACTGGGGCGAGTCGACGAAGATGTTTTGCGCGATGCAGAAGATTCGGTTGGGACGATCGAAGTCTCAGAGATTGATGGAGCCTCACTGCTGACATGATCTCCTCGCTACGCTACCTCAAAAGGAATCGTTTCTTCACCGGAAAATTCATGACCGTCGAAGATCTTACGGCGGAACAAGAGTACGTTCGCGAGAAACAAAAACGGCACAACCGATATCTACATGGCTTCGGAGTTGTCTTTGGACTCGAAGTCTCCAAGAGCGGAAGTGCGGTAGTTATTTCTACGGGGCTGGCGATCGATTGCCAGGGTAACGAAATCGTAGTACCGGAACCACTGGAGTTGGAGTTGCCCGGTCGCGACCTAGGCAGCACACTCTTTCTCAGCATTAGTTACATCGAAAGGGAAACCGACCCAGTCCCCAGCCCGTCGCCAGACTGTTCTGAGATGGAGAATTCGAGAGTGGAAGAAGGCGCGGTCGCAGTTTTCGAAAAAGGGAATGCCAATTACGGGCACAGACATTTCAAAGGCCGCTGGCGCTCGTGCGGCGAGTCGCACGGACTCACAATCGCTAGACTCAGGCTCAGCTCAGGTCAATGGAGAATTGACCGTCGTCTTCACGTTCCGCTGATCAAATAAGCGCCTGGTCTGACTGCCGGAAGTATTTGTCTCATAAGAGGAGCAAATGACGATGCGCCTCCTGGTAAATCTTTATGCAAGAGACCGAACTGGATGAGAACCTGGATCCCAAGAATTACCCGCCTTGGTGGAAGCGGCTTCTGATAGGCGCTCTGATCGGCGGCTTCGTCGGCGCATTGGAGATTTGGTTTTATGAGTTCTCCCTGGTTCGGCTATTGTCGGCGGTTCTAGCGGGCGCAACGTACTTTGCAATGCTCGGGCTCTTTGCTCCGAAGTTCGGGAAGGATCGGTTAAAGTTGATAGCCCTCAGCGGGCTTGCCGCAATCGTGGCAGCCGCGGTGTACTGGGTTGTGGCCCGTCCTTCTTCGCCGCTTCTTTTAGCACTTGGGATCGGTTTGGTCGGTGGAATTGTTTATGCGTGGGCGGAGGCCTAATTGTTGTTTGGTCCGATTTCGGGATCGTTTATGCGGGTGGGTTTTTGAACCTATGACGCTACCAAGATTTCCGATAATTAGCTTTCGCGCGGCTTCGTCTCTATAATCCCCTTTCCGGTAACCGCAACTACTCCCCAACGGCAGTTTCAACACTAGAACGGATTATCGTGTCTTTGGCCCCATCACTTCTCAATAGTCGCTCAGGGTTGCTCTTATCGCGCTCCGGACTGATCTCCTTGGGGTTCGCCCTGCTACTTTTTTGCCCTCTTCGCTCACTGGCCCAATACAACGAACGTGCCTGGGAGTGGCAGAATCCGCTACCGCAAGGCAATTCAATCAACGCCATCAGATTCGCGAAGGACAAAACCCATGGCTGGTCTGTCGGAGCCGATGGCGTAATCCTGCGCACACGGAACGGCGGCTTCAACTGGGAAGAGCAGGAATCTCCCGTCCCGACGACCTTCTACGGCCTTTACGTCAGGGACAAATCGCGGGCAGTGATTTCAGGAGCGCGCGGAATAATTTTGACCACCAACAACAGCGGTGGGAGATGGATCCACAGACCCACTGGCGTTACCGATCATCTTTTCTCTCTGGCGTTCGCTAAGGATGATCCTTTGCGCGGATGGGCGGTCGGCAGCTTTGGCGCGATTATCTCAACCTCTGACGGAGGTGTTACCTGGAAGAAACAAAATGCTCAGACAACGGCCCACCTCTTCTGTGTCTCGTTTGTTGATACCAAGACCGGGATTGCCGTTGGTTCAAGGGGCACCATCCTGGTCACCAACGACGGCGGCGTCGAGTGGAAACTGCATCCTGGCATCAGCGACTCAACGTTGACTGGTGTTGCCTTTAGTTCTCCCAAGCGAGGTGTGGTTGTTGGTTATGGGGGAACGATTCTGGAAACGACCGATGGCGGCCTCACCTGGCGATCAATCAATTCGCTGGTCACCACAGATCTTCTTTCCGTCTTTTTTACCGGCGACAACTCGGGTTGGGCTGCGGGCGACAGCGGCGTGGTCCTGACCACCGGCGACGGCGGGACGATCTGGCTGCCCGTCAATGTGCGCACCAGTCCCAAGCTGGCCACGGTCTATTTCGCCGATGAATCGTTAGGATGGGCGGCAGGTGCTGACGGGCTGGTGGTCCGCACTGATGACGGTGGCCTCTCATGGCGGCGTCTTACCGAAGGCGGGCGTGACGATCTCGCAAACATCTTCTTTCTTGATGGCTCTCGCGGACTGGCGGTGGGCTCACGGGGCAAAATTCTCTTTACCAACTCTGGAGGAAAGAACTGGACCGTCCGGCCGTCACCTACTACCGCGCGCTTAAACGCAATTGATTTCACCGACCAGAAACAAGGATGGATTGTAGGAGACAAAGGAACCATTCTGAGATCAGTGAATGGCGGCGTGACCTGGTCGCAAGTGTCGGTTGAGATTCGCGAAGATCTGTTTGGTGTCGACTTTGTCTCTCCTCAACAGGGATGGATCGTAGGAGCGCGGGGCGCAATTCTATGCACGAAAGACGGCGGGCAGACCTGGCAGGCTCAGCGTGCCGACACGTTGAGCTGGCTGGAAGATGTGCGTTTTACGAACGAGAAGAGTGGCGTTGCCGTGGGTTCAAACGGAACTATTTTACGCACGGAAGACGGTGGCGAAACCTGGAAACGGGTGGATCGGAACTTAAAGGAGTGGCTTTACGCTTTGGCCTTTGCCGACGCACAGCGAGGATACGCGGTTGGAGCGCAAGGGATCATTCTCCGCACCGACGATGGTGGCGCCAACTGGAAAGATGTTGAGAGCGGCCTGACGACAAACCTCTTTGCCGTAGGAGTTGTTGGGCGGGACGACGTCCTGGTGACTGGAGACCAGGGCCGAGTTTTGCACAGTAAAGATGGTGGTGAAACGTGGGAGGTCCAACCCACGATTACCAGCACTCCACTTTTCTCAGTTGCTTACCGAGGTGGTTCTAACATCTGGGTCGCCGGCAGTGGCGGCGCCATCCTGCGACGCACCGACGAGATTGCGACCGTCAAAGTTCCTACCCCCAGGCTGCCCCCGGCTCTCCGCGGTGGCCCACCAAAAATGGAATCACAAAACAGTCTCGTGATCGATGATGGTGATATTCCGCGTGCTTCACCTCCACAGAAACAGCCTCGACCAAATTGAAGCCGGAGAGTTAGCCGCAGATTTGCGCGGCTAAGATCGCTTTTCCATCATCACCGGAGTCACTGCGATGGCTTCTTCGTAGATTTTGTCGCTGCACAGGATCTCCATCTCGCGACCCAGCATTTGAGCAGTACTCCAATTTCCAATAGGTACCAACCGGCCCGGATAAGAGCGCTCACCAATCGTTTTCTGCGTCTCCAGATGGAGGCCATCCTCGCTTCGGCTAACCAGGAAAGTGGACGTCGCGTCAGAACACTTCAATTCGATCTCACACAACCGTCCGGATTTCATGGCCGAACGCTGTACCTCGTTGAAATTGACTTTGATGAGACGATCATCTTTCTCAAAATTAAGAGTGAGGGGTTGAATTTCCCTGGCGCCGACAAATCTCCACTCCAGTCGGCTGGCGAGCCAGCCGGCGATCAGCAACGCTTGTGAGGAGACGGTTGGGGGTACTAACGTTTCAGCCACACAGGTAATCGACACACCCGTGATTCGATCCAACTCAGCGCGGTAGTCCTCCACATCATAAAAATTGGCCAGCGACGCGCGCCAGGGCGTTAGTCTGGCCCAATTGAGATCGCTGATAACCATTGCTCCATCCTGTCTCTGTTTAAAGAGTTGGTCCACCGCGACCAGGTCGGCAGGAGGGTCCTGAAAATCGGCCGAATCGATCACCACACGATCAGCGGCAAGGCAGAGCTGTTTGAATACTCTGTCCTCTGCCCTTATTTGCGCGCGCCACCAGAGAAAGACCGGCAGGTCGGGCACCAGCAGTGGTACGGCTGCACTCGGCAACTCAGAAACAAAATCGCCCCGGGCAATAAGGGTGATCTCCTCGCAGCAAAGGTTCCGCGAACCTGCACGTCTCTGACTTCCACAAGAAGCAGATACGTACATCTCAATGTCGCGCGCAACAGCGTTTCTATCGCCGGCCATCAGCAGGGCTCGGCAGGGATGAGAAGAAGACAGTTCACTGATGACCTGCTGAGTGTCTGACAACAACGATTCGTCATGCAGGAAGACCATCAAACCCGCGACTCGTGCGCGTAACACAGCGTCATCGCCGAAAGATTGATCGTGTCCACCGCTCTGTTGCCACAATTCCGCCAGTGTCCGCTCAATGGCCTCTACATCAAGCGTGTTCGGCACGTGAATCTGTTGT
>JAMQPI010000385.1 GCA_023717565.1 Pyrinomonadaceae bacterium
CTGCGAGCTGGCGGCAGCAGCACGCGACGACTCAACGCCCGAGCGCGCCTGGCTTACCGTCGCCGACGCCTGCTGAACGTTTGCTGCCCCTGTCGCACGTGTAAGCGACACGTTGGTTTTGGCTTCGTTCTGCCTTGCCAGGCCAGCATCCAGTGCTGCTTTAGCCTGGTCCAATCTGGTCTGGTAATCGCGCGGGTCAAGTTCAACGAGCAGATCACCCGCTTTTACCTGCTGGTTGTCATCGATGTAAACCTTCTTAACGTAAGCGGAAACTTTCGGGCTTATTTGGATAATATGACCGTCAATAAATGCATCGTCAGTGGATTCATGCGAAAGAGCGTAGCGCCAGTAGTGCACACCGATAGTCGCGCCGACAATCAGGACGATAGCCGCCACAACTAGAGCTACCGGACGTTTGTATAAGGGTTTTCTGGTGGTCGCGTTTTCCGAACCATCTCTGGTTTCCACCGGGCGGGATCCGGCTTCGGGCAGCGCAGTTGGTGCTCCGGTCGGAGCCAATTCGTCGTCAACTGGTGCTTCGACAGGCGACCGATTGGTGCCGTTCGCATCCTTTGTCTTTTCCCTTGTTTCGGCTTTGTCGATTACTTTGACCATAATGTCTTTCAATCCATGAACTTCACGTTCAACCTTGCGGTTAAAAAACGAAGGTCGTGACATTGGACGCCCTTACATTTGCGACGCAAGGCCGTTCGACCACCCCCACGTCACCAACGAAATGCCTCCGCGAGTCCAAGCGCAGCCGCCAGGTTCAAACGCGCAGCGTTGTGCTGCGCCAATGACGTCACTTGAGCGTCGCGCGCGTTTGCGAGCGAAGTCTGCGCTGAAACGACTTCGAGATTGTCTCCCACGCCAGCTTTGAAACGGTCGCGGGCCATCTCCAGCTCGCGCTCGGCCAGCATCACGCTTTCTTCCGCCGCACGCACTTGCACTGCTGCCGTTCTTAGAGTTGTCAATGCCAACCGCACATCTTCTTCAACCTGGCCGCGGACGTTCGAAAGCTCGAGTTCAGTTTGTCGTTCCCGGCTTGCGGCCGCGGTCACTTTTCCGCGAGTTAATCCACCGTTGAAGATTGGAACATTGACCTGGATCGCAACGCTCCGCGTGGGTAGATCTTCACGATTGGGAGTGACACCGCTGACTCCATAGTCGCCAACGAATTCAATGGAAGGAAGGTACTCCGAGCGCACAGCCTTGCGTTCAAGCCGGCTAACTTTGATCCGCTCTTCGGCAACCTGGACTTCGCGCCGATTCTGACCTGCTTGCGCAACGGCCATCTCGACCGTCGGCAACGGCTCTTCTGCGAATCGCAACCGATCGGTCAACGTCAGCGAACTTCCGAGCGGCAGGCCGACAACTCGTTGCAAGTTCAGCCGCGCCTGTTCAGACGTGGTTTGAGCCTGGGCCAATCCGACTTGTTGTTCCGCCAGGCGTGTTTGAGCACGAGTGACATCAACTCCCGTCGCTACGCCTGCATTGCGCTGGTCTTGAGCGAGCTTGAGTAACGTTCGGGCCAACTCAACATTGGCTTGCGCGGCAACGACCGACGCGTCAGCGCGAAGCGCTTCTAGATAGATGAGACCCGTTCCGCTAGCGACATGTTCGCGGGCCAAGCTTTCCCGCAATTCCGCAACTCGAACACCGGCGCGACCCGCCTGGTAATTCCGAATTGCACTGAGGTCAAAGATTGTCTGCGCCAATCGGACCCGGGCGTCGAAATTCCTGAATGGACCAACGAAGGTTGAATTAAAGCCGGGAATAATTCCGGGCTGGAAACCGAGCGCCGCCAGGTTCTCCGTCAGACTGGCCTGAAAGGTAATACCGGACACGTTGGGCAGCAGCGCGCTGAGAGATTGCTGTTTGGCTCCGCGCGCCTCGTTGCGGCGTTCGTGTGCCAGGAGCGTCGCCAGATTATTTTCGAGTGCCAGTTGGATTGCCTGCTCGAAGCTCAATGCGGCCGGCCGTCCCGGTGTGACCCTTGCCGCTCCGGGAATCTGCTGAGTGCCTCCACCTGGTAGGCTCGGACTATTCTGCTGCGCCGCGACCGGAGCAGTTCGCAGCAAAATAACGATTGCACTCAAAACGAACAATTTGAATTTCACACGAGTCCTCATCACACCCCCAGCCGCTCCGATAATTTCACGGCACACCTCTCTATGTATTGTTTGTGATTGTCAGGAGTTGCTGGGATTTGCTCGAATTGGGTGAGGTATCCGCAGATTACGCCGATTACACAGAATCACTAAGGAAGGTCTTAGGTCTTAGGTCTTAGGTCTTAGGTCTTAGGTCTATAGGTCTCTGAAACTTGCGGTTGACGTTGAACTTGGATCGATGGAAACACAAACAAAGCACAAAGAACTAAGTTCAAAGTTCAGACCAAAGCCTCAAAGACCAAAGCCCTTCCTTAGTGGTTCTGTATAATCTGCGTAATCTGCGTAATCTGCGTAATCTGCGGATGTCCCTTATGCTGCCTTCGATCCAATAGACCCGCTCCGACTCGAACTGTCGACATTGACCGCGCGACTCGGCGAGCCTGTTTTGGGCCGCGACACGAGGATTGGCAGCAGGGCTGAAACCACCATGACTCCCGCGATCACATGAAGCGCGCCGCGATAAGAGCCCGTTGTCTGTCGCATGTGGGCGATCAGCAGCGGCCCCACTGCGCTGGCGGTGCCCCAGGCTGTCAGCATCAGACCGTAAATTGGCCCAACATTCTTCGAGCCAAAATAATCAGCAGCAAACGCCGGCATGGTACCGAACCCACCGCCGTAACACATCAGCACCGCGAACGTCACAATCGTCATCAACGAGACGGCCGTGAGGCTCGGCAGAAACCAGAAGAGCAGAACTTGAAGCGCGAACATCACGAAGAATGTTGCTCGCCTCGTTATTAAGTCGGAAACCCATGCCCAAAACACTCGCCCGAACGCGTTACCGATGGCCGCCACTCCCACCATGCTCGCCGCCACGACTGCGCCCACGCCGAGAAGTTCCTCAAAGATCGGCACCTCCTGCGAGATGATTGAAATGCCCGCGAACGTATTCAGAAACAGAAGCAGCCAGAGCGCATACCACTGCCACGTCTTAAGGGCCTGGCCGAGTGTGTAATCGCCTCCGGCACGTTGCGAAGTTTGGGAAGCAGTTGGCGTCCAACCGTCGGGTCTCCAACCCTCGGGCGGATTCTGCATAAACAAGCTGGCAACAACAGTCACGATCAGATAGGCGATGCCCAGATAGGCGAACGTGTCCAGTACGCCAACGCTTTGAATGAGTCGCGTAGCCACAGGGGCCGTGATGAGAGCGCCGGCGCCGAAACCACCAACCGCTATCCCGGTGATCAGCCCTCTGCGATCCGGAAACCATTTCACCAGAACAGCAACCGGAATGATGTAAGAAAGGCCCAGACCAATCCCGCCAATCAATCCATAACTGAGGTACAGCCACCACAGTTTGTTAGCAGAGAAGCTCGCCAAAAATACTCCGAGTCCATACAGGACGCCTCCGGTCAGCGCGACGACGCGTGGTCCGATGCGATTCTGCCAAAGTCCGCCAAAGAACGCCGCGAGGCCCAGCACGAAAATGCTGATCGTAAACGTCAACGTTACTTCCGACGCACTCCAGCCGAACTGCTTGGTGAGCGGGACACGGAACACGCTCCAGGCGTACACGGCGCCGAGCGCAACTTGCATTAATACTCCAGCGAGAGCGATGGTCCATCGATTATGAATACGCATGATTCTTTCCCTTCTGTCAGAGTGTTTACAAACATCACTGCTAATGACGATTACAGCTTGGCTATTTTCTTCCCGGCTTTTTTGAACCCTCTCCCCACCTTCTTAGCGCCGCTTGCCGTAGCTGTTCCTGTTTTCTCAGCACCTTTTGCGGTGGCTTTGCTCGCATCCTCGACACCGACAGCGGTTGCGTCAGCCGCTTTTTCAGATCCCTTGCCAACCTTCCTGCCTGCCGATGCGGTACCTTTCCCGGTTTTCTTAGCGCCCTTCGCGGTGGCCTTGCTTGCGTCCTTGACGCCGTCAGCGGTTGCCCTCGCCGCTGTTTCAGATCCATCGGCTACAGCTTCGCCAACTTGCTCGCCGCCTTTGCTAACCTTCTTGGCGCCTCTTGCTGTAGCTTTTCCCGTTTTCTTAACGCCTTTCGCGCTGGCTTTGCTCGCGTCCTTGACGCCGTCAGCGGTGGCCTTGGCCGTTTTTTTGGAACCTTCGACTAACGTTTGCGTGGCCATTGAAACCGTTGCGCCGACAAGCAGCGTACCGACCATAAAGATTGCGAGGAACAATTTGCTTTTCATCTGAGTTCTCCTATTCATTTTATCTATCAGGCGTATCGCCTGCCTTTCCGACCTAGAGGTCGTCTCTCTGTGACAAAGCCAACGGCACTTGCTGACTCATCGACGTGATGATTACAAAAGGGCGCCTCCGGGGTCTTGCTGCTCTTTGCCGAAAAAACCTGTTTCTTGCTTTATTGAGCATCAGCCTCAGAGTTGGATTGTTTTAGTGAATCTCACTTCGTGGTGCTTCGTGTTATTTCGTGGATCGTTTGCTTGGCCAAGTGATGAGGACGATCCACGAAATCACACGAACGGACACGAACAAACAGTCCCCACCTCACGAATCACAAATGAGAGATGACAAAATGAAAATAGAAAGGAGCGTCAATTCGCGGGTCATGCGACAGCCTCACATCGGGTGAAAGCCGTGATGCTCGAATAGCTGCCGACGATCTGCTCTTACCCAAGCTCGACCGCATACGGCGAAACTGAAGGAGTATGAATAGGTATTGGACGCCCGGTTAATGTTGGGGATTCTTAGCGGACAAATTCCTGCCGAACGCCACCATCAGATCGTTAAATGCCGCCAGGCCCCTCCGAAAATCTCTGTTCAAGAAAGTGCCTACCAGTTTGAAGAGTCCGGGAGGTTTGTTTCCTTCGGCGTTGGCCTGGACGAGAGCTTTGGGCACGGCGCGCGTCAAATCGCCGAGCAGGGCCGGATCGATCTCTGCGAGCGCCGTGACGAGCAGCAGAAGGTTGCGAGATGCGCGGATGGCCTCGGGTCCACTTGCAACCGCGACGACCTGCTCAAGGACTTTTTCGCTTCCGCCCAGTGTGCCCCGCATCAGTTCGAGCACGCCGTGATCGTGCAGGCCTTGCAAGACCTCGTACGCAGCTAACACTGCCTCGGCGTGTTCCGATCGCGCTTGCTGAAGACGCAAATTGAGATCACCCTGCGGATCGCGCGGCGCCAGATGTAATGGAATTGGTCGTGCCATTTTTTCTTCCCCTTACCTAGCCTGCCTCGGCTGGATCTGTACGAGCTGCGGTCCCGGAGTGCGATAGTCCGCACGTTGCCATTTGCGCTGGACCTCTACTCCGCGCTGCGGCGTCGGATGACCCCAGCGCGAGTTGGTCCGGGGCAACGGGTTCTCGCCGATCTCCGGGAGCACTATCATCTTCACGGAGGTCTCTTTGTATGCCGGCGTGTGAGTCACCGGATCGGTGTGGCTGCTTGTCAAGCGATTGACGGGACTCTCTATTGAGTTCATCGGCAGGTAGAGCTCTTTGCCGTGAACTCGATCGGTTACCAGAGCGCGCACACGTACTTTGCCGTACCGAGAAATGAGTTGCACCCAGGTTCCACTTTGGATCCCGCGCTCCTTGGCGAGTTCCGGTGAGACTTCGACAAACGTGTCGGGTGTCTTCTCGCGAATTCCTTCGGTTCGATAGGTCATATTGCCTTCGTGGAAGTGTTCAAGCAGACGTCCGTTGTTTAGATGGAGATCAAACTCGGCGTTGGGTTGTTCCGCCGCTTCCAGCCAGCTCAAAGGAAACAACCTGGCTTTGCCGTCGGGGAAGGCAAACTTCTGGGTGTAAAGCAGCGGTTGATCGCTGCCATCCGCGGCCACCGGCCACTGCTGCGACTTGTATCCCTCGAGCATTTCATAGCTCACTCCTGCCAACAGCGGGGTCAAAGAGGCGACTTCCGCCATGATTTCCGACGGATGCTGATAGTGCCAGCCCGCGCCGAGATGATTGGCGACGTCCTGGATGATTCGCCAATCGGGCCGGCTTCCTTCCAACGGTTCGAACACCTCATAAAGCCTCTGAATCCTTCGTTCGGTGCTGGTAAATGTACCTTCCTTTTCGAGGCTTGGAGCCCCCGGTAAAACCACGTCGGCATATCCGCAAGTGACGCTGAAAAAGATGTCCTGTACGACGAAGAACTCGAGCTTGGAAAATGCGTCGCCAACGTAGTTCGCGTTTGAGTCGACGATGCTCATCTCCTCGCCGATCAGGTACATGGCCTTCAGCTTGCCCTCTTCAATCGCAGCCACCATTTCGTGATTGTCCAGTCCCTTTGTCGACGGTAGAGTGACGTTCCAGTTCGCTTCAAAGCGAGCGCGCACTTCCTTGTTATCAACCGACTGGTAGCCCGGCAGATTGTTTGGCATGGATCCGAGGTCGCTTGCTCCTTGTACGTTGTTATGGCCGCGTAAAGGGTAGGCGCCGGTTCCCGGGCGCATGTAATTGCCGGTAGTGAGTAACAGATTCGAGATTGCCGTTGAAGTATCGGAACCCTGACTATGTTGGGTGACGCCCATCGCAAAGAGAATGCAGACACGCTGCGCCTCGGCAATCATGTGAGCCACCTTCTTCAACGTATCAACCGGCAGTCCGCAGCGTGCAGACGCAAACTCCAACGTGAAGGGCTCCAGCGCCTTGCGATATTCTTCGAATCCATTGACCCATCGATCGATGAAGTCAGTCTTCGCCAAATCGTTGTCGATCAGATAGCGAGTGACGGCTGAGAGCCAGATGAGATCGGTTCCGGGGCTCGGGCTGAAGAAGACGTCGGCGCGCCGCGCCATTTCGTTCTCGCGCAGATCAGCGACAATTAACTTTTGGCCGTGCAGTTTATGTGCTCGTTTCACACGCGTCGCCAGCACCGGGTGGCTTTCCGCGGTGTTGCTGCCAACAATGAGCACCAGGTCAGCCTGCGCTATGTCTGTAATCGAGCCTGAGTCTCCGCCATAACCTACGGTACGAAACAGGCCTACCGTTGCCGGCGCCTGGCAGTAACGCGAACAGTTGTCGATGTTGTTTGTACCGACCACTGCCCGGGCCAGTTTCTGCATGAGATAGCTTTCTTCGTTGGTGCACTTCGAGGAAGAAATCAGCCCGATAGAATCCGGCCCGCTCTTCGCTTTAATCTCGGTCAAGCGCCGAGCTATCAGGCTCAGAGCTTCTTCCCAGGTGGCTTCGCGAAAGCTGTCTCCCTCGCGGATAAGCGGCTTCGTCAACCGCTCAGCACTGTTGATATGGTCCCAGGCAAACTTTCCTTTGATGCACGTGGAGATGCCGTTTGCCGGGCCGTCCTGTGGCTCGACCTTGAGAATGTGTCGATCCTTCGTCCAGACATCGAAGCTGCACCCGACTCCACAATAGGTGCAGACCGTCTTGGTTCTGCGAATGCGCGACTCGCGCATTCCCTCCTCGGCTTCCGATACGCGCAGAATTGTTCCGTAACCAGCTTCGGGCTCGATCCCTTTCACAACATCGATCATACCTTTCAGCGCCCGCTTGGGTAATCCCGTAAAGAACCCGGCGTGGCCCAGCATGGACTTTTCCATTAGAGCGTTGCACGGACAGACAGTGACGCAGTGTCCGCATGACACGCAGCTCGACTCCCCGATCGTCTTGCCGCCATCCCACAGCACGCGAGGGTTAGGATCTTCCCAATTGATCGACAGTGTTTCGTTCACCTCGACGTTTTGACATGCCTCTACGCAGCGTCCACAAAGAAGGCACTGATCCGGGTCATAGCGATAAAAAGGATTGGTGTCGTCAACTTCGTATGGTTTGGGTTGAAACGGAATGCTCTGATGCTCGACGGCTAATAACTTGGTAGTGTTGTGAACGGTGCAGTTACCGTTGTTGTTGTCACAAACCGTGCAGTAGAGAAGATGATTACTGAGAACACGGTCGAAAGCTTGACGCTGAGCCTCATTCGCCGCGGGAGAATTCGTGACGACATTCATTCCAGCTGAAACGGGAGTAGCACAGGCCCTGACAAGACTGCCGTCAACCTCGACCATGCAGGTATCGCACGTTTGTATCGGGCCAAGCTGCGGGTGGTAACACACTTGCGGCACTCTGCTACCGCTACGGTTGATGACCTCGATGAGGCGCTCATCAGCCTTTGCATCCTGGAGCAAACCATCAACTGTTATGCCGAGCATCCTATTTGTCCCTCCCGCCAAATGTCCTAGCGACTCCTTCAAGAGCTGTTCAGATAAAAGGACCAGCGCCTGGCGGCGCGTATCGACTTTGAAGTTGGAGTTTATGGGAAGCCTTTTCTCAGGTCTTTTCTGGCTTTGCTCAGAATGACTCTTTTTTGCTCTGGCCCAGGTTTTTGTAACGTGTGAGTCTCTTACACAACATCGCGCATGCAACCCCCCGTAGGGGTGAGATGTATATAGCACTGACAGCCCACCTCACCTTCGGCGCCGTTCGGAGATACAAGGGGCGGAACTCAACTTGGCAAATACTCATCAAAGTATGTGCCGCCCCTCCGAACGGCCAAGGGAAATTTGTTGTTCTGGGCTATAGACATCTCACTCCTAAGGAGTGAAGACCGTGGGTGGGATCTGAGTCTCGACACAGCTTTACCGAGAGGCGGCCTGACCTCATCACACTGCAACATGCGTGATCCGCGCGCGCGATTGACACAATCTAAAAGGAAAGGCGCGCGGATGAAAGCCTCAAGCCGTCATCACGCGCGCGTAAATCGCTGGGACAGAAACTAAAGGGTTAGTACCGGCTCAGCGTTTGCGGGTAAATGAGTACAGTGTATGGAGCGCCATTCACACCGCCGTTCAGAACCTCCTTAGCCTTGATCCCATAGAAGGCTTCGTTGAGATCATTATCAGGGGTGATTACAGTGCCCTTAAGAGATGCACCTATAAACGCCCCCTTGCTGCGTGAGTAGGTCAGGATTTCAGCACCGAGCTGAGCATCGGTGGCAGCGCTAGCCTCGCGCCCAACTGGTCCGGCCGCCACGCCTACGTCGCCTCCCAATTCGAGTTTATCCTCCTGCAGCTTGTTCAGTCCCTTTTCATTCATGATCAGCAGCACGTAATCTGTCTTATCAGCACCAATTTGGGCCCCGAAGCTGCCGCCTTTCAAGTTGAAGAAAGCCGGAGCACTCCACCCCGCATCGGTGCGCCTGCTGATCACGCCTTTCCCCTCGCGGCCCCCGACGATGAAGGCAGCCTTCACTACTCCGGGAAACACCGCGATAGCCTGTGCCTTATCAACTAACTCCTTCGGAATCGCGTGATCCGATGCATCCATGATTTCGTTAAAGACCCTGGCCGCGTCCTCGGAATGCCGTGTGGCGTCCTGTGCTCTTCCGCCGTTCTTCCGCGCGAAAGTCGGCGCTGCTACCAGACACAGCGCCAGCAACAAACCCAGCGTGTACGCTACACGCCCTTGAAACAAATAGTTCATCTTTCCTCCTTGAGATCCAACTCTAATGATGGCCAACTAACTTATTAGCGCCTGTAATAGCGCCGATGACGCCGATGATTTCTGTGTCTTTGGATCAGATATCCCGTCCCGGCACCGGCGCCCGCTCCAATCAACGCACCTCTCCCGCCGCCGATCAGTGCACCTCCAATTAATCCTGCCGCGCCTCCGATCAACGCTCCTTTGGCTCTGCTGTGATGAGGACGGCGGTTGTAGCCTCTCGAATAGCGCTGAGCACTAACACTCAAGCTTCCAAATGTTCCTAGTATGAGAGCCACGCTGAGGAACATGGCTAACATGCGTTTGTTTCGAACAACTGCGATCATTTCAATATCCCCCCAAGATTCCAAAGCGCACAGCTGCACTTTTGTATTTCGTTTCATGCAAAGAACGAGTTGGTTCCTGATTGAACCAACCACTCAGACTGGGGTTCATCCTATGTCAAGTCTTTCCGGACACGTGGCTGAACACTACGACAGCATGAGTGTTCAATCATAAGCTCCGGTTGTGCCGGCTGCTTCCCTGTATTTGCTCAATATTGCGATCTCTTGCGTCGAAGGGATGGGATGTTCCAGACCGATTCGTGCTTGAGTTCCTCTGCAGAGACGGCGTTTGATTTGGCCGAATGCGGTTCACGCATAGGAGAGCGTTTTCTCTCCGCAAAGTAAGAGTGCGCTACTTATCATTAGTGCCGGCTCCGGTCAGCTTTCCAGTCGGCTTCTGTAAAAATGGGGCAGGGTTCGGTTTTTGGAAGTAGCGGTGGCTGATGAGGCGTACGTAGTCCTGTGTCTCTTTGTAAGGCGGAATTGTCTGACCATACTTGATGACTGCGCCTTCCCCCGCATTGTAGCCTGCCAGCACCAGATCAATACGTCCATGGAACAGTTGGAGCAAGTCCTTGAGGTAGCGAGTTCCACCCATGATATTTTGCGCGGGATCATTTGCATTTATCACACCGTAACGTGCCGCCGTACCGGGCATCAGCTGCATTAAGCCTTGAGCCCCTTTCACGCTCACTGCGGTGGAGCTAAAACCCGACTCCTGATGAATCACGCAATAGATAAAATACGGGTCCACACCATAGCGCGCGCCATTCAGACGAATCAACGCATCAATTCTCGCGTTGCCAGTGCTCCACGCCGGTGCAATTTGAGAGAGGGCAGCCATTTCTGCGTCTCTTTCTTCATCCGGACGCGGCTGTCGCCTGGCCTCGGCAATCGTTATCTCAGCAGTAGCAATCTGTTTGCGCACTTCATCCACTTTCACTTGCGCTTCGGTAATATCAACCGTCGCCTGCAAGTATTCCTGCCGGGAAATTAAGCCGTAAGCGTAAAGCTCTTTCCGTTTCGCAGAGTGATCGGTGAGTTTCGCGACCTCGTTTTCATACAAGGCCAAGAGCTTTTGCAGACTGGCCTTGTAGTCTTCGCTAGCCTTGATGAAGTCTTCTCTGAAGTCCTTGATTGAGTCCACTTGTTGCACCTGTTTGGTCTGCAATCGGGCTTCTGGCCGAGCCAATCTTTTCTGCGCTTGTCCGGACTCGGCAGCTATCAACAGGAGAATGAAAGCGAAAACGTGAGTACGATCTCTTAGATTCATCTTTCCCTTTAGTTAAACCCGTGCAAAATCAAATTCCGAAACGCTCAGTCGTGCACTTTCAAGATCCGGTGGTGAAATATCTCGTCATAGATAGTTTTGGCCAGCCCTGGGTCGATCGCCTTCAGCAGGTTGTGCTCTGCAAGCGCCGAGTCCTTTTTTCGCAAGCGAAGATACGCTCGTGCCAGATTTGCATGAATCTGGCCGATGTTAGGATTGAGCGTTGCAGCGTCCTTGAAAGCCGCGAGGCCCTCTTTGTTTTTGCCCATACTCAGGTAGGCGACGCCCAAATTGTTGCGCGCAGTTGGGTTCTGCGGGATCAGTCTAATCGCTAAATCGTAGTTGCGAATCGCATCTGTATACTTTCCGGTGGAATGCAATGCATCGGCGAGCGCCAGGTAGGCCTCTCCAAAGTCCGGCTTCAACCGAATTGCTTCTTTAAAGAAACTAATTGCATCTTCAGTGCGCGACTGGTCCGTATAAACCGACGCTAGACCAAAGTAGGAAAGGTAAAAGTTGGGATCCAGGGCAATGCTACGCAAAAACTGATTGACGGCATCGTCTAATTGGCCGTCGTTATCGTAGGCCACCGCCAGAAGATAGTGATTGATGGCATTCCGCGGTTCGAGCCGAGTAGCCTCTTGCAAAGGAAGAATGGCCTGCTCAGGTTTTCCCAGTTTTAGATAAGCGACTCCAAGAGCGCTTCGCGTCGCGGGCGAAGTGGAACCCAGTGACACGGCGCGCTCGAAAGCCCTGGTTGAGTTTTCGTATTCGGCCAGGCCAAAGTATGCGTAGCCGAGCTCGGCATACACGGCGCTCGTGTTCGGGGCGAGTCTACGCGCAGCCTCGAGCGAAGCTATTGCATCTTGGTAATGACGCGCGTCTAAGCTGGCAACGCCCGCGCGAAAAGAGTCCTGCGCGGATTTAACAGCAGCCGGCTTTCGTTCTTTGCTTGCAGTCGGGTAGCGGTTTGCGGCTGGATTGGCCACGCCTGCGTCCGTCGAGTCTGTTTTCGGCGCCAGGAGGCTCGCTACTTGCGAGGCACGAGGGTTAGTCTCTGCTGCAGTTTGCGCAAACACAGTGTGAGCGACGCTTGTACTCAAGAGAAGTGCAATGCAGATTTGAACTCCGATCATTTCGATCACCTCACTACTTTTGGAAGCCGCTGATGACTCCGCTGTTCAGCTTTCCTCCTCAAGATAACGGCAACGGGTTTATCCGTCTTACGTGCAATTGCTCCTAATTACCAAGTCTTGTCCTGAGTCTCGGCCCTGCTGTTGAACTAACTGTAGGGGGCGTCTCTCCGTGGGCGTCGTCATGGTTGACCTGCCACGTCGGGCGCCCGCGAAGGGACGCCACTACAGCTGCTTCGTGGGTGGCGCCGGCGACAGACTCGAGTCCAGAGCAACGCTCAGCGATTCTGAGCAACTGCAAGCAATACAGCGGATGCCTTCCCGATTATTTTGTTGGCACGCTAGGGCACGAACACTGAAGCTGAATGTCTTACAGACCGCCTAACCTGAGATCTTCAAGAGAAAGGTTTACTTATGGACTGGAGCAAGAATGGAGTCAAAATCGTACATGCCGAGGAAATGGACATGAATACGCCACAGACGTCGGGCATGACGCGAGGGGCCGCAATTACTCATGCGAAAGCCGGAGCGACCACGTTGTGGGCTGGGACAATGGTCGTCCAACCTGATGCGAAGACGGGACCGCACCATCACCGAGAACTGGAAACCGTCCTGTACGTGGTGAATGGACGCGTACGGATGCGCTGGGGCGATCGATTGGAACTGAGTGACGAAGCCGGAGCCGGAGATTTTATTTACGTTCCCCCGTATGTGCCGCACCAGGAGATTAATGCTGATCCAAATAAGCCGTGCGTAGCCGTAGTCGTGAGGAATGGCCAGGAGCCGGTCGTCGTGAATCTTGAGTTGCAGACGCCAGAACCAGCCAGCGCTGGGCACCGAGGTACGGCCTTTCACCCTGATCGGTGAAGACCTATCGAGAGGAATGAGATTTTTCATGCATTCAAGCCGACAGAGGATCTCCGTTCTCAAACGGTCTCGAAGATATTCTCAGGACTCCTGGTCGGAGCGCCAAAGAAAATAGCTTGAGGCTACAGGTACATGGAGAAGGCCCCCGACGAAGCGCCGCGGGCCCGATATAGACACGTGAAAGGAAATCTCATGCTGACCGGACACAAGCTGATCGCTCCGTCCCTTCTTGAACCGAATAACCATTCTCTGATCCTCATTGACCTGGTCCTATGTCAGCGAACAGCGCAATTGGGACCGGGCGGGAACCGCTGGTGGGTTGATCGAAAAGCTCACACACTTCGATCAAGTTCAAAGTCATCTTCAGGCCGTTCGATGTGAGTTCGTGGATCGTCCTTTCCGTCACCTAGCGCACGATCCACGAAATCACACGAAACACGCGCTGCTGACTCCAGCCCCGTCGCTTACGGTTCGCGAATTGTCTCTGCCAGGAACCATTGCCGGCGCTCGGTCTCGTCTATCCACACCTCGATCAAACTCGTAGTGGCTACGTCGCCGTGATAATCACAGAGTTCATGAGCGGAACGTAAGCTGCGAGTCAGCTGTTGGTTGTCACCATAAATCTCTACCAGCATGTCTCTCGGAGCGACGGCTTCTTCGTCGTTGTCCTTCAGACTTTGGAGCCGCGAGATTTCTCCGACGGAACGAAGTGTGGTTCCACCGATCTTGCGCCCTCGTTCCGCGATGACGTCCGTCATCGCAAATATTTGATCCGCCTGTTCATCCAGGAGGAGGTGATAATCACGGAAGTGTGGTCCACTCATGTGCCAGTGGAAATTCTTGGTCTTCAAGTAAAGTCCAAACACGTCGGCAAGCAATTGACGCAGGGCGCTCGAGATCTCCAGCACTGCATCAATACTGAGATCGCTCGGCATTTGCAGAACGTCATTATCGCGTTCCGCCAGTTTTGTTGCACTACTCCTCGCTCTCATTCTGTTCTCCTTTTAAGATAAATTCTTCTGCTCTCGCTTCCTCCGCGGCTTGGACCCCCGGCTTTCACAAGGCCACGAACAATAGTAGTGACGGCACTCGTTCGTCTTGCTGGCGGTTGCTCGAAACTACTGAATTTTGCTCGGGTCTCAGCTCGGCTTCAGGGGCGGCACTCCGAGGCCGCCCGTCGTGGCGCAACTCTTCTCTCGTGATCATCCTTACTCTGCGACGCTGGGGGCGCCCACGCAGGGACGCTCTACAACTGTGGGTTCGCGCAAGACACTGATAAAGGCCGCAAACAGAGGAAAGAAAGTGAACTCCCGCTCGGTGTTTACTACGCCCTCTTAGCGTAGCTTGAAACGCGGAGAGAGCTGATAGGGAGCGAATATGTGGATTGTTCGATTAGCGCTGAGACGACCGTACACGTTCATCGTGATGTCGATGCTGATTCTGATTCTCGGAGTACTGGCGATCTTCCGTACGCCCGTTGATATTTTCCCCGTCGTGGACATTCCCGTCATCGCTATTATCTGGAACTACAACGGGATGGAACCGAAGGACATGGAGGGGCGGATTGTCTCAAATAGCGAACGTGCGTATACGACGACCATTGGCGGCATCGAGCATATGGAGTCAGAGTCGTACAACGGCATCGCCGTGATCAAGATCTACTTTCAGCCAGGGGCCGATATACCTTCCGCGATATCCCTGGCGGCCGCTACGTCGCAGGCCATCTTAAGGCAGTTGCCACCCGGTACAACGCCACCTCTGATCGTTCAGTACAGCGCCGCGGATGTACCGGTGCTGCAGTCCGTGGTCTACAGCGACACGCTGTCTGAAGACCAGCTCAATGACTTCGCCAATCAATTTATCCGGACGCAACTGGCAACCGTGGAGGGCGCAGAGTTGCCCCTGGCTTATGGAGGCAAACAGCGCAACATCATGGTTGATCTCGACCCTCAGCAGATGCTGGCCAAGAACATTTCTGCGTCGGACGTGTCGAGCGCCTTTAACGCGCAGAACGTAATTTTGCCCGCCGGCACCGCGAAGATGGGCGAGCAAGAATATAACGTGCGGCTCAACAGCAGCCCGACAGAGGTGGATCAACTCAACGACCTGCCGATCAAAGAGGTCAATGGCGCGATGGTCTACATCCGCGATATCGGGCACGTCAGAGATGGCGCTGCGGTGCAGACCAACATCGTGCGGCGTAATGGACGGCGTTCGGCGTTACTCACTGTTTTAAAAAGTGGCGCCGCCTCGACGCTTGATGTCGTTAATCGGGTGAGAGCCCGGATGCCGAGCGTGCTGGCCACTCTACCGCCTGCGCTCAAGCTTGATTTCCTTTTCGATCAATCGCTGTTTGTGCGCGCCTCGATTAACGGTGTCGTGCGGGAGGCGGTCATCGCAGCCTGTTTGACCGGCCTAATGATCATGCTCTTCCTCGGAAGTTGGCGCGCTACGTTAATCGTGGTCATCTCGATCCCACTCTCGATCCTCTCCTCGATCATTTTTCTCAGCCTCCTCGGCGAGACACTCAACATCATGACACTCGGCGGGCTGGCTCTCGCCGTCGGCATGCTGGTTGATGATGCAACCGTCGAGATCGAGAACACGCATCGCAATATCGAGATGGGTAAACCGATATTGAAGGCAATATTGGACGGCGCGCAGGAGGTAGCCACGCCGGCGTTTGTCTCTACGCTCTCGATCTGCATTGTATTTGTCTCGGTGACATTCTTAGAGGGGGCGGCTAAGTCGCTGTTTACACCGTTGGCATTGGCGGTGGTCCTGGCGATGCTGCCTTCTTATATTTTGTCGCGCACGTTAGTGCCTACGCTGGTCAGGTTCCTATTACCGAAGGAAGTCGAGCTTTACCGAAGCAGAGGCGCTGTTGATGCGCCTCCCGCTGTCACTGGAGAAAGCGGCTCCCTTGATGGTAAAGCCGGTGCAAAACCACGCGGCGATATTGTTTGGCGCATTGGCGAACGCTTTAACAATCTCTTTGAAAAGTTGCATGTCAGGTATCGCGGTGCTCTGGTCTGGGCGTTAGGCCACCGCCTGATCGTTTGTATTCTGTTCGCTGTTTTTTGCGTTGCTTCGTTCAGCCTGTTCCCATTCCTTGGCCGCGACTTCTTTCCATTAGTTGATGCTGGTCAGTTCCGACTGCACGTTCGTGCTCCAGCGGGCACGCGCATTGAAGAGACCGAGCAGCGCTTCGCCCAGGTGGAGCAGGTAATTCGCGAGACAGTACCGCCAGAAGAGCTGGATATTGTCCTCGACAATATTGGGCTTCCTTATTCAGGCCTCAGTCTTGCCCTCAGCGACTCAGCTACCATTGGGTCGCTCGATGGCGAGATTCTCGTTTCGCTCAAACAGAATCATCGGCCGACTCAGAATTATGTTGAGGAACTGCGCAACAAGTTGAAAACCAGATTTCCCGACATGATCTTCTTCTTCCAGCCCGCCGATATCGTGACCCAGGTCTTAAACTTCGGGCTGCCTGCGCCTATAGACATTCAATTGGTGGGAAATGATCCAAAGAACATAGATATTGCGCGGGAGATCCAGACCAGAGTGGCTTCTGTTCCAGGAGCAATCGACGCTCACCTGCAACAGGTCGTTGCCGTGCCGGATTTGTTCGTCAACGTAGATCGCACCCAGGCCCAACAACTCGGTCTCGCGCAGCGGGATGTCGCCAGCGATCTCCTGGTATCGCTGAGTTCGAGCTTTCAGACGGCACCCAACTTCTGGCTCAACCCGCAAAACGGTGTCAGCTACGGAGTTCAGGTAATGACTCCGCAATACAACATCAATTCGATGGATACACTCCAGAGTACCCCGATCAGTTCCAACACTGGGCAGACGCCTCAGCTTCTTAGCAATCTGGCGACCGTCCAACGTACCCAGTCTGCAGGTGTCGTTAGCCACTACGACATTCAGCCGACTCTGGATATTTTGGCCAACGTACAAGACCGCGACCTCGCCGCCGTAGGAAATGATGTGGACAAAATTCTGGCCGAGATGAAGCCCAAATTGCCGCGTGGCAGTTCGATTGATGTGCGCGGCCAGGTCGAAACGATGCAGGCTTCATTTTCCGGTCTGTCGATGGGCCTGGTGTTCGCCGCCATCCTCGTCTATCTGCTGATTGTTGTTAATTTTCAGTCATGGCTGGATCCATTCATCATCACTTTGGCTCTCCCTGGGGCGCTCTCGGGCATCATCTGGATGTTGTTTGTGACCCAGACGACCGTCAGCGTTCCCGCGATGATGGGCGCCATCATGACGGTTGGAGTCGCGACAGCCAACAGCATTCTCTTGATCAACTTTGCCCGCGACGCACGTTTGTTGGGGAAGAATGCGACCGAAGCAGCGCTCGAGGCAGGCTATATGAGACTGCGCCCGGTGATCATGACCGCCACCGCGATGATCTTTGGCATGGTGCCGATGGCCCTGGGTCTGGGCGATGGCGGAGAACAGAACGCGCCGCTCGGCCGGGCAGTGATTGGCGGTCTGCTTGTCGCCACTTTCTGCACTCTGTTCTTCGTACCCGTTGTTTACAGCATTTTGCAGCGCAAGGAACCAACTGCTCTGTCGCCGGAGGATGCCGGACTGTTGCAGGAGTAGGAGTGGCGGCTTTCACACGCATGAACAGAAGCGAGAAAGGCAATAGCAATGAGTATTGAAGAGCATTCGGCAAGTGAATCAGGTCAAAACGAGCAAGCACCACAATCGCCATCTGCGCCGGCAACTGCGGGCGATAGACGCCTCCCGAAGAGGCACACCAGGCTCGCGCTGGTCGGATTAATTGCGTTGCTAATATTCGGGGGCCTGGTGTTTGCGGCCGTGCGGCCTCGCCTGGCGCGACAGAAGAAGATCACGACCGCGGCGCAAGCGATCCGAGACAATATCCCGGTTGTTAATGTGGTCCAGGCCCAACAAGCGCCGGCGTCTTCTGATCTGCAACTGCCGGGAGACGTTGAGGCGATTCAGGTGGCAGCGGTTTCCGCACAGACAACCGGTTATTTACGCAATTTGCATGCGGACATTGGAGACCGCGTACGCGCCAGACAACTGTTGGCCGAAATCGACACCCCTCAGGTTGACCAGCAATTGCAAGAGGCACGAGCCAATTTAGCTCAGTCGGTTGCCAGCCTTGGGCAGGCGGAAGCGAATCTCAACCAGGCGGTGGCGAACGTGGAGTACGCGCGAGTGACCTACGAGCGCAATCAATATCTCGCGCAGCAACACGTCGTCTCCGATCAGGTCCGCGATCAAATGAAGACTGCCTACGACGCAGCCCTGGCAACCGTTGCTGCCATGCAAGCAAACATCAACGCTGCCAAGGCTGCAATCGCGTCCAGCGAGGCGAACGTTCGAAGTTTGATAGCCCTACAAGGATTCCAGAAAGTCTTTTCGCCCTTTGCCGGGATCATTACCGCAAGGAATGTTGAAATCGGATCGTTGATTAGCCCCGGCAGCAGCAGCGTCAGCTCTTCAGTAGGAACAACTGCCTCAAGTGCGACCTTGCCGGGCACTGGCACAACTTCGCAGGGAACAAATGCGCCGGCTGCTTCCGGCGGTCTGTTCGAGATTGCGCGGATTGATACGCTGCGAATTTTCATAAGCGTGCCGCAGGCATTTGCCAGCACCATCAAGCCAGGACAGACGGCAACGATCTCTATTAGGGAGTTACCAGAGAAGACGTTCGCTGGACGAGTTGTGCGCACGACGAGCGCACTCGATCCAGGATCGCGCACATTGCTCACTGAGGTTCAGATCCCCAACTCTAATAACCAGCTTCTACCCGGCATGTACGCAACCGTTAGTTTTGGTGTTCAATCGCCCGATCCGGCCGTGCGGATTCCGGCTACGGCGCTGATTATTCACGCAGAAGGCCCACAAGTGGCGATGGTGACCGGCGATCAAAAGGTGCATTACCGGAAGGTTGTCATTGGACGGGATTATGGGAATGAGCTCGATATCATCTCCGGTCTCGAGCCCGGCGCCACGATTATTGTGAATGTCGCAGACGGCTTGCAGGAGGGTGCGCAAGTACAAACGCAGGCCGCCCCGAGCGGAAATCAAACGCGCAATCCAGCGAATAACCCCGCACCTAAACAGGGCCGGCAGCAAACTGGGAGTTAGCACGATGAGTATGTTGCTAAGAGTTATTTCATTTGCGCTCCTGTCGTTGTTGCTCCTGCTAAGCACTACGGCGATGGCGCAGGACCCCATAACGACATCACCGGTCCCGGACAGGGACCTGCGTGACGAGCCATTGCTCAAGCGACAGGTGCTTCCGGTGCCACCGGCACCCGATCTTACCCGCGTGGGAGTGGAGGGAGGCGAGCTTACGCTAACCCTCAACGAGGCGATTCGCCGGGCGCTGCAAAGCAACAACGACATCGAGGTGTCGCGTGACAATGTTCGTTTGGCCGAAAGCACGTTGCAATCGCTCGAAGGTGTCTACGATCCTTTGCTCAGCTTCACACCGCAGTTCAGCGACGTGCGTACGCCGGCGGCCAACATCAGCGGTGACGTCGGTGTGTTGGGGCCGATTAAGCAGACGAGCCTGTCGTTTACTCCCGCTATAACCAAACAATTCAGTACGGGAGGCGGGCAGTACCAGTTCTTCTTCAATTCTCTGCGCGGCACTTCGAATACGACATTTACCCAAGTGAGCCCATTCTACACAACGAGCTTTGGTGCTACCTTTAACCAACCCCTTTTACGGAATCGCTCGATCGATCAGTTCCGGCATGACATCCGCGTACAGCGCAAAGTGCTTTCGCAATCGGATGCGGATTTTCGTCTCCAGGTGATCGCGGTGATCTCGCAGGTACAGCAGGCCTATTGGGAGTTGGTCTTCGCTAAGCGGGACGAGCAGAACCAGCTCTCGAATGTGAATCTGGCACGCGAGCAACTCCGCATGATCGAGGAGCAAGTCTCAGTTGGTACCTCGGCCACACTCGATCGAGCCCAGGCGTTGACTCAGATTGCTTCGGCCGAAACCGCGCTGTTATCGGCAATCCAGGTTGTCACCATTACGGAGAACGCGCTCAAGCAATTGATTCTGCAAAACAAATCCGCAACCGAATGGTCAAACCGTCTCAAGCCGACCGACGAACCTTCGTTAGCCCCGACGACCGTAGATCTAAAGGACGCTCTCGCAGAGGCTTTCGCCAACAGACCGGAGTTAAGTCGTCTCCGGGTACAGCAGGATATTAACAAGATTGATAAGCAATTCTTCAAAGATCAGACTCTCCCGCGCGTTGATTTGCAGGCAACAGTTTTTACGTACGGACTTGCCGGCTCTTTGGTGCCCGGTGCAACAAGTATCCCGTCGGCTAATCTCATTGGCGGTTATGGACAGGCGCTTCGAAACCTTGCCGGCCTCAACACCGGTACTGTTTCCGTGGGCGCGACGATCCAAATTCCATTACATAACCGGACCGCCAAGGCCAATTTAGCAACCTCCCGCATTCAGGGTGAACAACTGAACACCGCAATACAATCACAGGAGCAGGCAGTTGAGGTTGATGTACGAAATGCGGTACAGGCGGTGGAAACTACTCAACGCCAGGTCAGGACGGCGCGCGCAGCAACCAGGAGCGCGGAGATTCAGCTGGCCGGTGAAATGAAGCGCTATCAAGCCGGCATGTCTACAACCTTTCTGATCTTTCAATTTGAAGATCAACTCGTCACCGCGCGCACTGCAGAGTTACGCGCCGAAGCCAATTACAATCAGGCGCTCGCTAACCTCCAGCGCGCCACCTCGGTAACACTCCGTGTAAACAGCGTATCCATTGCTAGTCAGCCAACTCCCTGATGAATGCTCAAGAAGCAGCGCCGAGACTGAAGCAAAACCCCGTAATTCCGAGCAACTACAAGTAAGACGACTGACTTCGTTTCCGTTATCGTTTCGCATCGTCGTGGGTGAATTGGATGCGACTACTGTTTGAAGTCTCGTGAAGAGAATTGAGGCATTTTATGATCAAAGCGATGCTACTGACTTACCTATTGTCATTGATTGGGATCGCTACTGTGATGGTCCATCCTCAGGAAACGGAAAGCGAGTACGTCGCGCCGACGCAAGCCGTTCCCAAGGGCAGAGCTCCCAGGATGCAGGTTCAATTGCTGAGCCGTGGAGACGGGACAAAAGAGTATGCAGTCATCTTCGGTAAGGGAGACGAGGCCTTTTCCGGATTGCTGGAATTTGCGGAGAAGTATCACATTACCAGTGCACATTTCACCGCGATTGGAGCGCTGAATGGAGCGACGGTGGGGTGGTTCGATCCAGAGCGCAAAATGTACAAGAAGATTCCGATCCACGGTCAGGTCGAAGTGACTGGAATGACTGGCGACATCGCGCTCTATCAGGGAAAGCCCGTAGTCCATACGCACATGATTGTGGCGACTTCAGACGGAACAACGCGCGGAGGCCATGTTCTCGAAGCGTATGTATCTCCGACGCTGGAAGTAATGCTCACAGTCGATCCGATAACGATGCAGAAGCGTTTCGACCCGGAAACAGATCTGACCTTGATTGATCCAGCTTTGAAGTAGACCGGCTAGTACACACACGGAAGGGGACAGAAAATGAAAGTAGGTTTTATTGGTCTTGGAAATATGGGCTCCGCGATAGCTCGCAACCTGATTAAAGCCGGGCATGACCTGACGGTTTACAACAGGACGCGCAGCCGCGCCGCGGCGTTCGCGTCATTAGGTGCCAGAGTCGCAGAGACGCCTGCCGAAGCTGCCTCCGATGCAGAGGTGCTCATCACTATGCTGGCAGATGACGCGGCTGTGGAAGATCTCATTTTTACACCGGGCAATTCCATATTTGCATCGGCTAATACCATAGAAGCCCTTGCCGCCGGTGCCGTTCATGTTTCATTGAGCACGATCAGCGTCGAGTTGTCGCGCCGGTTGGCCGAAAGTCATCGAGAAAAGCAACAGCACTATCTGGCGGCGCCAGTGTTCGGTCGGCCTGATGCCGCAGCCGCCGCGAAGCTGTTCATTGTTGCCGCTGGGCCAGCCGAACAGATCGAACGCTGCCGGCCACTTTTCGACGCGATTGGGCAGAAGACTTTCATCGCTGGCGAGGAAGCTCACGCTGCCAACGTGATCAAGTTGGCTGGTAATTTCCTCATCACTACTGTGATCGAAAGTTTGGCTGAAGCCTTTGCGTTTGGCCGCAAGTTCGGAGTTGACCCGCATACCTTTCTGGACATTCTCACGAACTCACTGTTCACTGCACCGGTCTACCGAAATTACGGGAGCATGATCGCATCGGACAAGTTCGAGCCGGTGGGCTTCAAATTGCCCCTTGGGTTCAAAGACAACCGTCTGCTGCTCGCGGCCGCGGAGAAGGCTGCGGTGCCAATGCCGATGGCGAGCCTGGTGCACGATCGGTTTGTGGCCGCTCTGGCTCAAGGGCTGGGCGAATCCGATTGGGCAGCGATCGCTCGCGTCTCGTACGAGAACGCGGGACTTCGGAAAGAGATCACCGGATGATTCATGGAACACTTGGAGGCACCGGAGAAAAGTGTCGGCTATCGGCGTGAGAGGATGGCAGCTCGGGTCTCAAGCACGTCGACGAACGCGCTGAGTTGCTGACTTAATTTTCTAAAGGAGGTTACGTACGTGGCATCGAATAAGGGAGTGGTTTATCTCGGACCGGGCAAGGTCGAGGTGCAAAGCATTGACTATCCGAAACTAGAGACGCCGCAAGGACGGCAAATCGGTCACGGGGTCATCATCAAACTCGTGACCACCAACATCTGCGGCAGCGATCAACACATGGTCCGCGGCCGCACCACGGCACCAACTGGCATGGTCCTGGGGCACGAGATTACTGGCGAAGTCATCGAGTGCGGACGCGACGTCGAGTTTATTCAGAAGGGTGACCTCGTCTCGGTGCCGTTCAACGTGGCCTGCGGGCGCTGCCGCAACTGCAAGGAGCGCCACACCGATGTGTGTCTCAACGTGAATCCGGCGCACGCCGGCGGAGCCTACGGGTACGTCGACCTCGGAGGCTGGATCGGCGGTCAGGCCGATTACGTGATGGTCCCGTATGCGGACTGGAACCTGCTCCGGTTCCCTGAC
>JAMQPI010000396.1 GCA_023717565.1 Pyrinomonadaceae bacterium
TCGCTGCTCGCCAAGCGCCCGGAAGAACGGCCCCGGACGGCAGCGGCCGCCCGAGCGATGTTGGAGAAGAGTTTAATTAGGCCTGAGCCAGTGCCGGAACCGGATCCACTTTCGTCGACGATGGCAGTGCTGGCCCAACGAAGCAGCATAGTGTTTCGTGTCGCAGCGCCCCTGGCCACGGTTGTCTTCCTTGGAGCCCTACTCTTTGTCTGGGGAAATAGAGGCGAGACCGCAGTCACTTCTTTACCTGACCCGTCCGTAGCGGCTCAATTGACAGCCGGGGCGGTGCTTCCCAGCCGCGTCGTGCTTAGTGAAAAGAAAGGACCCTCGAGCGAAAGCGCCAGTACTAATAGCACAGACGCCGTCTTCGCTGAGACGACGAGAGCCCCATCGCTGACGCTGGATCGGGCGCGCAGGATCGCGGCCACCGGATCGCAAGGTTACGTCGGTGACGTGCAAATACTTCAGATAGCGTCAGGAGCAGCTGTGGCCGCAATTCAGGACGAACGCATCGTCGGCGCTGCTCGTTTCCTGTTAATGGAGAAACGGGGAGGAGCGTTTCGCGTTTCGGCCCGGGGTCCGCTCGATACCAGGAACTTTCGTAACGGTGATTGGACTGCGGAAACGATTGATGCTGACGCCGACGACTACGATGAGGTCCTGTTTACCGGGACCGAGACCAAGGGTCGCACTTCCCGCCACCGACTCGTGCTCTACGTGCCCACGAATCGCGAGATGTATGTCTTCCAATTCGAAAGGAACAACGTCACAAACCGGCTGCTAAAGACGTCCTGGTCGAAGAGTGTCTTGTCTCCGAATGGCTCGATCTATGGCCGGGTACTGAGAAGCAAGGCCAATAAACTGGTTAACAAAATGAGAAGTCGTTAAGTTGATTGGCTGGTGAGAAGGCAGACCCAGTCCCGCCTCAAATGCTGAAAGCCGCTAATCGTTATCAATCTCTCAGACCTGGTCACATATTACGTAACTCCTCGTCCAAGCCCTAACTTTTGATTTCAGTGGGGGCTCGCCCAAATCTAAACCCACTCAGACCAGGAAAGATTGCTTTTCACTCGCCCTTAACCCCACCGTCATTTGTGAATTTCGCGCTGGAAAGCTAACCTCGGAGGAGCGTGAATGGGAGTTGTCTCAGATCTACAGTCATGAGCTCAATTCGAGCTGACATCTTAATGTTGGCTGGTAACATCGAACGTCCGTCCGAAAATGGCACAAACTAACGGAGTCCATTGTGAAACGTAGTCTTCTAGTTCTTCTGCTAATTGGTTCCTTTCTGACGCCAGCGGCGGTTTCCGCAACTCAGCGTCGAACTCCACCCCGAGCCACAGCGTCGCAAACGCCGGCTGCAACAGCCACCGCGCGCTTGCCGGAATCCAAGATCCAAAGTCGCGTGCTGCCGAACGGGTTGGAAATTCTGGTGCTGGAAGATCATTCAGTACCGCTGGTCAGCGTCGAACTCGCAGTCAAGAACGGCTCTTACACCGAACCGCCGGAACTGAATGGCCTTTCACATCTCTACGAACACATGTTCTTCAAGGCCAACCGGGCCACCAAGGACCGGGAAGAATACATACAGTCGATCGATCAGCTTGGCATCGTCTACAACGGGCAGACGCACGAGGAACTTGTCAACTACTACTTCACGACTACCACACCCAACTTTGGAGTGGCGATGCGTTTTATGCGCGATGCGGTGCGCTATCCACTTTTCGACGAGCGACAGTTCGAACAAGAGCGCGAGGTTGTCATCGGCGAACTTGATCGTCACGAATCAAACCCGTTCGGTTTCTTGTCGCTGGAAATGAACAACCGCCTCTTCTACAAATATCCGAGCCGCAAGAACCCCGGTGGTGATCGTAAAACTGTGGGTGCGGCTACGACCGACATGATGCGACTCATTCAAGGTCGCTATTACGTGCCCAACAATTCCGCCGTAGTAGTCACCGGAGATGTGAAGGCCGACGAGGTGTATCAGCTAGTCAGCGATCTTTTCGGCGACTGGCCGCGCCGGGAGAAGGACCCGTTCGTGGAGTTTCCACCAGTCGAGCATCCAGCACTGGAAAAGAGCGAGGGGATGGTCATTCGTCAGCCGGTCCAAAACGTGATCATTATGATCGGTTGGCATGGTCCTTCGATCGGCAAAGACAATCCCGGCACCTACGCCGCAGATGTGTTCTCCTTCATACTGCGGCAGCCAAACTCACGCTTTCAGCGCGCGCTGGTAGACTCCGGCCTGGTCACAGGCGTCAACTTCGGTTACTACACCCAGCGCAATGTCGGGCCAATCAATGTCATCGCACAAACCACTCCCGACAAGGCTCGTGCCGCTGTGCGAGCCATCTACAACGAAATCGAGCACTTCAACGACCGCGACTATTACACCGATGAGCAGTTGGAAACCGCCAAGGCGCTGCTGGAAGCTGAGGACTTATTCGATCGTGAGAAGGTCAGCGAATACACGCACACCATCAGTTTTTGGTGGGCCTCGACTGGCATCGATTATTTCCGAGGTTACCTGGGTAACCTGCGCCGGACCTCGCGGGCTGATATCAGCCGCTACGTAACGACCTACGTCCAGGGAAAGCCGCACATCGGCCTGGCGCTCATGTCTGAAGAGGCGCTCAAACAATCACAGCTTTCCCCGGAAGATTTGATCGGCGATAGGAAACAGAATGCAACTACGGCAAACAGATAAAACAGCGCTCTCTTCGTGCCAGGTGGGAGACGAAATCGGAAGCCGCAAACTCTGGCGAACGCTGACGCGGGTTGGGACGCTTGGCCTGGCCTTGTTGGTTTCACTTACTCTCACGGCCGCCCAGGAGAAGGCGCTGCCGGCGGCTCCAGGCACGGCCAAAGCAGCCGTGGGAGAGAGAGCTGTCACGCCCGTAGATCCGGTCTCGCTGGTCACCGAATTCGACGTTAACGGGCTGAAGGTCCTGATCAAGCGCCGCACCGGAACGCAGACGGTAGTTGCGGGTCTCTTCATCAAAGGCGGTGTGCGCAACACCACTCCAGACAAGGGCGGCGTCGAGAGTCTCATGCTCGACACAGCGTCTGAAGCGACTGTGAGCTTCCCGCGCGAGCGTCTGCGCACGGAACTTTCTCGCATGGGTACGACGATCGGGTCCGGCGTTAACTACGACTATTCCGGTCTGACCATGGCTTCGACCCGAGCTAATTTCGACCGCTCGTGGGAGATCTTTACGGACGTAGCTCTGAAGCCGTCATTCACTGTTGATGACGTCGAGAGAGTGCGCAACCGAATGGTCGCTTCGCTGCGTGACGACAACGATACCCCCGACTCTTACCTGCAAGTCTTACAGGCACGCGTAGCTTACGCGGGTCACCCCTATCTCAACGACCCCCGCGGCAACGCCGAAAGCGTGGCTCGCTTGACCTCCGCGGATCTGCGTCAATACCACAAACAGGTGATGGAGACGTCGCGGCTGTTGCTGGTCGTAGTGGGCGATCTCGACCCACAGATGCTGCGCAATCGCATTGCCGCGAGCTTCGGTAGACTTCCGCGCGGCAACTACAATCCTGGTCCGCTGCCGGAGCTTTCATTCACTGCGCCTTCGGTTCAAGTTACGGAGCGATCACTCCCAACCAACTACGTGCAGGGCGTATTCACGGCACCCAACATGGCGGCGCCGGACATCTACGCAATGCGTGTCGCGTCAACCATCTTGCAGAACCGCGTCTTTATTGAGGTACGGCACAAACGGAATCTCTCCTACGCGCCTGATGCTTTCCTTTGGAGTCAGGGCGCGAACCTCGGCGGGATCTATGTCACGGCCGTCGATGCCAATCAGTCGGTCCATGTGATGTTGGACGAGATCACGCGACTTCAGCGCGAGCCGCTGCCGCAGGAAGAACTCGAGTCGACGGTGCAGCACTTCCTAACTCGTCATTACCTGGGGCAGGAGACCAACGCTGCTCAGGCCGGCGAGCTGGCTCAATATGAGATCATCGGTGGCGGCTGGCGCAACGCTTTCGTTTTCTTGCCGCGCTTACGCGCCGTTACGGCAGCAGATGTACAGCGCGTGGCGCAAAAGTACATGCGCAACCTTCGCTTCGTCGTCCTCGGAGATCCGAAAAGCGTTGATACCAAGCTCTTTCTAGGGGGGTAGGCACCAGTTTCGAGAGCCGGCATTTGGCGCGACGTAAGCTAGAGTTCATTTTCCATTTTCCATTTCTCATTTTTCATTTATTTTTCATTTGGAATGATGCTGGCGTGGCCACACGTCGCGTTGAGCCAAAAGCCTTGTGGACAATGGGCCAATGAAAAATGAGAAATGGAAAATGGAAAATGGAAAATGAAAGCGTCTTAACTGTTACTCTATCGACTGCATGCAGCCGCTACTATCGGGCGGCCCTCGTCTCGCTCAAGAACTTCTCGTAGAGCTTCTCATCCAGTAGTTGAAGGGCCTGAGCATGAGCCCGAGCTAGTTGCTGATTGCCACTCTCAAAGTAGACCAGCGCGAGGTTGTAAAAAGCCTCGGGCCTCTCCGGGTGCAAGCGAGCAGCCTCTTTGTATGACTCGATAGCTTCAGGCAACCGGCCTGCATAGTAATAAGCATCACCCAATTTGTTTAGCACTTCTTCCGAACTGGGCTTGAGCTGCAAAGCCTGTTGGTAGGCTTTGATGGCTTCCTCGTTCTTGCCCTGCTTTACTTTGCAGTAACCTACCTGGATCCAGGCGTCCGCGCGTTTCGGATTTCTATTGACGGCATTTTCGAAGTAACCAACCGCATGGTCGTAATTTCCCAACCACAGGGAGTCAAGTCCCGTTCGATAGAGGGCCTCACCAACGTCCAGTGGCTTGTCCTTCGCCGGAATTTCCGCCAGGCTCCGCAACGCTCCGGGCTTCAGCTCTCGCACGCGGTCTGAGCCGATCGCCAAACTAATGTTTTGCCCGTTAGTAACCTTGACGGTGACGACCCCGACAACCTGACCCTTCAGATTGAAGATTGGACTGCCGCTGTTTCCATGTGAGATCGGCGCAGTAGTTTGAATTATCTTGCCTACGCCGGGCACTTCACGAACCGCCGACACGATCCCGTCAGTGACTGAACCCTCCAGCTTTAATGGATTGCCGATCACAAAAACCGTCTCGCCCTCCTCCGGCAGAGTAATAGCGAGTTCGCTGGATCGAGGCCGTTCGGGCGGCATGTTCACGCGCATCAGCGCAAGGTCGCCTTCCTCATCGACAGCGAGTAACCCGGCAACCTCATACACACGACCTTTGCCATCCAGAGTCTTGACGTCAGTGCGACTGGCACCACGAATGACGTGCAGGTTTGTTACCACCTGGCCAGGTCTGATGAAAAATCCGCTTCCGGTCGTCAGGGCTTCACCCTTCGCGTCGTAGGTAACAATCGCGACAATCGCGGGCTTCACCCTTCGGACCAGTTCCGGAAGAGATTCTTGAGCCGGGGTCGCATAGGGTAGGTAAGCAATCAGGCCGAAGGCGACGAGAAATGGAAGGAAGGAAATTCGTTTGCGCATCGTTAATCACCATTGAGGGAAAACCGAGGGGAACGGCGATGTTGTTTCAATTGTAGCCAGCACTGGAATGGTGCTGATCCTTGAGCTTTGCGGTGCTGAGACGACCCGGTTCGGGTCGGCCGGAGTCGTTTGGGGAGTCGGGGCTGGTAACCCCCGAGGACTGCCCGTAGCGACATCTTAACCAACGAAAATGAGAAGCGCCAGAGTTTTGTTCATAGCCCAAATAGAACAAGGCCGCCGAAAGCGGCGGCCCTGGTAAAAATAGCCATTTCTGGCTGTCTTTGCGTGTTAGTTAGTTAGTTACTTCTAGTTGACGATTTCGACTACTCCGATGGCCGGTCCCAGCGGATTTGCCGAGCTTCCAACCGCATCCTCCATCGTCACGAGCAGACCGAAATCCATCAGCGCCGTCTCTGATCGGATCTCTGCTTCGTTACGTCCGGGAGCGTTAACTATCTGTCCGAGTTTCACAAACTTATTGTCCGGCGAAACCGCCCATACCACGTAGACTTGTCCCGCGGGCGTCTCCTTCAGTTCATGAAACCGTACCTTAACCTCAGACGGGCCATCCTTTCGTGGCGTGATGATAACGTTCGCGCGCGAGCCAGTCATCGCGCCTGAGAATTTTATCTTCATCTCGGTGTCAGTCCCTCTGCGGAATCCGGGGATGTTGAGCATCGGAAGCTTGTAGGAGGTGGCTGAAGTGGCGCCAGCCGTGGTCGTCGCCGAGACGCGTTCCCCTACAGCCGCACCATCGCGCTCACCAGTGCTCCCGTGTGGAACCACCGCGAAGCCTTCGGGCACTGAGCTGCGGAAGAAGACTTTGGTATTCGGATCGTAAGCCTTCAGCGTAGCTTCCGGCGATGCAATCAACATGAACTTGCTGAGCGGCGTTGTGGTTGTAAGTGTGCCCGCTCCGTTTGCGACCTCGATGGGTCCCAATAAGGTAACTGCGCCGGTGTCGTCAACGGCATAGAGACTGATCGCAGTTACGTCCGCAGGTACATCTGATACGTTCAAAACAACTCTGGTGCCGTTCTCATCTCGCAGGATCGTCGCCACACCCTTCGACCTTTGCAGAGCTACAGGATCCAAAGCGATCTTTACCTCCTTGCCCACCGGATACTCGATCACGGTATAAGTTCCGTCGGGATGCTGAACGGTTTTGGTAACCGTAGTTGGTGTTTGCGTAACTGTGGTGGTTGTGGTTTGACCCTGAACCAGAGATCCCGCGGACAGAGCCAGAATAACTCCCGCCACAATTGGTAATGCTTTCCTACTCATACTCAGACACATACACATACAATTTTCTCCCTTGACTCGTTGCGATTAGTTGGCTTGAGGGTACTGCTGAAAGGGGTTTACAGGGGGATGATACTTGCTAAATCACACAAGCGGGTGGCAATAGTAATGCCATTCGATAGCCGGACTATTACAAAGGCACGACAAAGGATGTGTGGAGGTGGGATCCGGTCACTCTGCAAAGAAATGCTACACACAACGGTACACTCGTACTGCATCCTTCCAGTCAATGTGGTGTTGACCCGAAGTGCAGCAGACTAGTAACCGTGAAGCTCCTGGATAGCCTTGGCCACGTCAGTAGCTTGCGGAAGGATTGCATCTTCGAGTTGAGGCGCGTAAGCCACGAAGGTATCGAGTGCGGCCACGCGCCGTACCGGAGCATCGAGATGTTCGAAGAGCTCGCTGGAAATCCGCGCGGCGATTTCCGCGCCGTAGCCGAACGATAGAGAGTCTTCGTGCGCGACAATTACTCTGTTGGTCTTCATCACGGAAGTCACAATCGCGTTCCAGTCGTAAGGAGAGAGCGAACGGAGATCGATGATCTCCACGCTGATTCCCTGCTGCTCGGCCTGTTTGGCAGCCACCACCGAGCGTTGCACAAGCGCGCCATAGGTGATGATCGACATATCTGTGCCCTCACGCACTGTCTTTGCTTTGCCGAAAGGGATCATGAAATCGTCAGGAGGGTACTGCGATTTATTGTACGCCTGCCGATAAAGGTGCTTGTGCTCGAGAAATAGCACGGGATCATCCGAGCGAATCGCGGTGCGCAACAACCCATTGGCGTCCAGTGCATTTGAAGGATAGACCACACGCAAACCTGGAATCTGAGTAAAAGTAGAGACCCCGGACTGGGAGTGATAAATCGCGCCACCTTTCAAATAACCACCAATAGGGACACGAAGTACCGCAGGCGCTTTCCATTCGTTCCCCGAGCGCCACCGCATTGGCGCCAGCTCGTTGCGAATCTGGTGCATGGCCGGCCAGATGTAGTCAAAGAATTGAATCTCCACGACCGGTTTCA
The DNA here is from genome assembly GCA_023717565.1 of Pyrinomonadaceae bacterium. Taxonomy (GTDB): domain Bacteria; phylum Acidobacteriota; class Blastocatellia; order Pyrinomonadales; family Pyrinomonadaceae; genus PSRF01. The sequence continues at coordinate 7,850 of JAMQPI010000396.1, forward strand.
GACCGCGCGTGGCCATGCCAATTGCACGTCCGACGATGTTGGCCTCAGCTAGAGGAGAATTGAACACTCGCGCACTGCCAAACTTTCTCTGCAGGTTGGCCGTTACCTTGAAGACTCCGCCTTTGCCTTTGACCTTTTCGAGGTTCGCCTCGCGCGAACAGTCAGCAACGTCTTCGCCAAACACTACAATTCGCGGATCTCGGGCCATCTCGGTATGCAGGCACCGGTTTATCAAATCAACCATTGTGCCGGGGTTGCCGGAAAGCTCGGCGCCTTCTTCTGTATCAAACTCCGAGGCGCAGGGATCGACATCGGGTGAATAGACGTAGAGCTTCACCGTCTCGGGAGCGGGTTGCGGACTGGCCAGGGCCAGATCAGCGGCTTCATTTACTTCCCGGTCTACTTCGTCCTTGATGCGCTGCAGATCATCCTGGCTGATAATGCCTTCGTCGATCAGGAGCGCGCCAAAACG
>JAMQPI010000327.1 GCA_023717565.1 Pyrinomonadaceae bacterium
ATTCGGCGGCGACTACCGGGTCCGCCAAAACAGTAACTACGACGGCGGACGCAACGGCGGCACCAAAGCCAACACCCAGTACGGCACCACCAACAGCGGGTTTGTGTCGGGTAACTACAATGGCATCGGGCCCAATGACACGGGTTCTTCTTTGGCTAACTTCTTGTTGGGGTATCGTCCGGGTTTCATCACTCGCGGAGATCCAGGTGGACCATACTTTCAATCGAGCAAAGAGGTGGCTTTCTATGTCCAGGATGATTGGAAGGTGCTTCCGGATCTGACGCTCAACTTCGGCTTGCGCTATGACATTTTCACTGCGCCGACTGAGCGGTTCGACCGTGAGGGAAACTTCGAGTTGGGGACCAATACCATTGTAATGGCGGCCGAAGGGTCGCCCGGTGGTCGCGATCTTGCTGACACGGACAAGAATAACTTCGGGCCACGGCTGGGCTTCGCTTACAGTCCACATAGATACAACGGTAAGCTGGTAGTGCGCGGTGGGTATGGCTTGCTCTATTCGACTGATATCAGCGCCGCCCAACCACTGACAGCGAATCCGGGGACGGGCGCGGCCAGCTACAGTTGCACGCCGATTACCAATCCCGGAGGCTGCGCGTTTCCCGTCCTGCTTGCCCGCAATCCCTTCGACAATGGGATTCCTACGGCGCCCTTCACAGTGGCGGCGCCCGGCGCACGTTTCCCAGCGCCGACGTCAGGTGGTCTCATCCTCTTTAACGATCCGGATCGTTTCGATGAGGCTTATCACCAATACAATCTGACGGTGCAGTATGCGTTTGCTCCAGACTGGCTGGGCGAAATTGCATACGTCGGTTCTGCCGGGCGAAATTTGCTTACCCTGACGAACATAGGCACCGGAAATGACGAAGGTGGACCAGGTTCACGAGTTGTAACCGGCGTCGGTGCCATAACCGCGACGCGCTACACCGGCAAGTCGAGCTATAACTCGCTCCAGGCCAAATTGCAGAAGCGCCTCAGTAAGGGCTTATCAATTCTGTCGGGCTACACCTGGGCGCATGGGATCGACGACTCACCTGGTGGCATCTGTTCCAATGGTGCCAGCGCGCGTGACTGCGGACCTGACGATCCCAACAGGCCGGAGCTCGAGCGGGCCAGCTCGGACACGGACGTAAGACATCGGTTTACGTTTTCAAACGTATACGATCTGCCACTAGGCCGGAATCGAGCCTATGGAAGTAACATGCCAGAGGCGGTTGATTTCTTCGTCGGTGGATTCCACCTTAACAACATTATCACCTGGCAAAACGGTCCGGTCTTCAACGTGACCTGTAACGGCGGACGCGTTGACCTGATCGGAGATCCCACACCGACTGCTGCCGATGAGGGTGCTGGACGCGAACTCAACCGCGCGGCTTTCCGCTGTGCGCAGACTCGCATCTTTCCGACAGATCCAAACAGCGCCCATATAGGTTCATTGGGGCGAAATGTATTCCGCGGCCGGCAGCAGTTTTATTGGGATGCAGCGCTCTTCAAGGACTTCCCCGTGAAATGGATCAGTGAGGAGTTCAAAGTTCAGTTTCGCTTCTCGGCTTACAATGTGCTAAACCGGGTGAACCGCGCGGCTCCAAACGGCGATATAAATAACGCGACCGACTTTGGACGTGATCAGAACGAGCAAAGGCGACGTCAGATGGAATTTTCGTTGAAGTTGCTCTTCTAGGCGGAGCACAACATTCGAGAGCAATCGAGTGGCGGGTGTGCTTTTTCACCTGCCACTCGATTAGTTTGTGAACAGCCCAAACCCAAAAGCAGTTTCACGCGGAGACGCAAAGGGAAGAGATGTGTTCTTCAGGCAAAAGACTGAATTGCAATTTTGCTCGCTCCGTCGCGCTCATCATGGCAGTCGCGGGATTTTCACTGTCGCTTGTTTACGCTCATCCGCAGGGTGCTGGCTCAGGACGAGCAGGCACGCGGTCACCTCAATCTGCAAAGGACGACGCAGCGGCGCTCGGCGAGGCCGCCACTCTATTAAGAACCGGCAAGCTGGATGATGCCGAGGCTCTGGTGCGACAAGTGATAGCTAGGGCGCCACGCGACTCGAATGCGCGCAACCTATTAGGCGTGATCCTCGACCAGCGTGGTCGGGCCGCAGAAGCAGAACTCGAATACCGCGAAGCTCTCCGGCTCCAGCCACGAAATGCGTCCGCCCTGGCCAACCTGGGAGTCTTGTTGGCCCACACGAAGCGGATGGATCAAGCCATTGAAACACTCGAGGCGGCCCTGCGAATCGAGCCGGCGCAAGCCCAGGCGGTCTTTAATCTTGGGGCGCTCTACTCAGCGCGCGGCGATTATCAACGAGCAGTGCCTCTGCTTGAACGTGCCACTGGTTGGCCGGCAAAGCCAGCTACAATTCCTGATTTCGGCCCGCTGATGACGCTGGTAAACGCCTATGCGCACGTCGGGCGAGACCGAGACGCTCTTGCCCTTGCCGATCAGTTGGAACAGATCGCCGGGAACGATCCGCGCACACTTTTCACCCTGGCCCTGAGTCTTGCCGAAGGTCATCAGTACGCTCGGGCGGTACAGCTTTTTGAGCGCACTAATAAACTCCGACCGAATACTTTTGAAGTGCTCTATAACCTCGGTGTGGCGCTCTACAATGTGGACCGCCTGGATGAGGCGACACAGGCTTTGACCGCAGCTGCTGCGATTGCTCCGGCTGAAGCGGAACCGTATTACCGGTTAGGTCTGATTGCCTCAGCCCGCGACGATAGCCAGTCGGCACTTGGTTTCTGGTCCAAAGCCCTCGAACTGCGGCCGGTGTTTGCTGAAGCGAATTTCATGTCCGGCGAGGAACTGTTGAAGAAACAGATGACGGAACGGGCTATCGAGTTTTATGAGAAGGCGCTGTCGCAGGATCAGTCAAAGCTGCTCTACTACATACGGTTTGGCGTAGCTAACTTTCGCAGTCAACGCTATCAGGCTGCGCGCGAGATCTTCTCCCGCGGGTTGGCACGCTTTCCTGACAACGCTAACCTGTATTTCCTTTTGGGTTACGCGGCCCGCGCGGAAGGTCGCTACGACGAAGCCGTCGCGGCATTTGGCAAAGCCCTGAAACTACAACCTGATCACCCTGATGTAATAGCCAACCTGGGATACATTGCCAGCCAGCGCGGCCAGAATGAGCAGGCAGAGCAACTGCTACGACGGGCAATTGCGCTCGATCCAGACGGCTTTCCCGCGCACCACGACCTCGGGCGCTTGTTGGTGAAGTTGAAAAAGTATGAGGAAGCGGTGCCCGTGCTTCGCCGTGGGGCTGAGCTAAACAAGAAAGATCCCGGAGTCCACTATCAACTCTTCCTGGCCTACTCGCGGCTCAGACGAAAAGCGGAGGCCGATGACGAGTTAGCAAGGTTCAAACAGTTGGATGTGGCGAACAGTCATGCGCCTACTCCGCTGGGCAGTTCAGCGAAAGGGGGGGCGGCCAACGAAATTGAGGTGTTACCACCTCTGCCCGTAACGGCATCCGGTGAACAAGAGAGGCCACCCCGAAAGCAAAACTAAGTATTGAATCCCCGGGCAGTTGCTGAAAACTAGTGAACAGCAATAGAAGCAGTAAAACGATCCACGAAATCACACGAAGCACCACGAATAAAGGCATCCATTTCGTGCGGTTTAGTGTGTTTTCGTGGATCGGGGGATTGGGTCTGATTTGAAACTCGACATCTCAATGCGAATGCTTGTTAGGTCCGACCACTTAGTGAAGAAGACGTTCGCTTTCCTGGTGTGTCTTCTAGCCTCGGTAGGCGCGGCTGCGGCCGTGCCTCAAGGTTCTCCTTCAGTCAAAAAGGTAGAACCGCCTTTGTGGTGGGCACGGCACACCATTAACCCCGTCCGGCTTCTGGTCCGTGGTAGCAATATGCAGGGCGCCCGGATTCGCGCGACTAGAACAGGAACTACAGTCTCCAACGTCGTTGTTAACGAGGGTGGCAACTACACTTGGCTGGACGTAACTATTCACGGTTCAGCGCGGCCGGGATCATATCCGTTGGTCGTCGAAACGCAGCGCGGGAAAGCCACCATTCCTTTTGAGATAGGAATTCCCCTCGATCCGCGTACGAATTTCCAGGGCATAACAACTAACGATGTGATCTATTTGATCATGCCCGACCGCTTCGCCGATGGTGATCAGTCAAACAACACACCGTCCGATGCCCCTGCTCTGGCCAACGATCGCAAGAACCCGCGCGCCTTTCACGGCGGCGATCTCCGCGGCATCATTAACCACCTTCAGTACTTTAAAGAGCTGGGAGTTACGGCTTTATGGCTGACTCCCTGGCATGACAACTGGAATGGATTAAACCGCTGCGACAAGCCCTGGTGTCCAAACACTTACTACCATGGCTATCACGCAATCGACTACTATGCCGTCGAAGATCGCTTCGGCGACATGGCCACACTTCAGGAGTTAATAACCAAAGCTCATGGACTGGGAATGAAAGTGATTCAGGAC
>JAMQPI010000404.1 GCA_023717565.1 Pyrinomonadaceae bacterium
ACGACGTCCGCGTAGTCGTCCCCCTGTCCGGGGCCACCCACGAGGGCGCCGAGAATCCCGTTGGTGGGTCCTCCCTGCACGGGCTCATTCGCGCGGTGATGCGGATGACGCGGCGGGTTGGTCAGATAGTTGGTTACATAAGAGCCGTTCCGCGGGTTGTTGCCCAGCGCGTAGTCAATTATGAAATTCCCCCGGGCGAAAAAGTCGTCAAAGCCGAACTTCTTGTAAGCCAGATAACCGATACCCGCTTCGGCGGAGGCGTAACGTAGAACTCCCCACTGATCTAACCATGGCAGGCCCGACGGCGTTTTTCTTAACGTGTCGCGGTACCAAACCAAATTCCAGCGCAGGCCGGTGGCATACTTTGCCTGACCGGTGAGCTCGAACATCTTGAGCAGGTTGGCGACGGTCATGTCATCCCAGGCCATCGTCCACTGCTTCATGTATGGGTTGTCATTGGTGTCGTTGGGCTGCGAGATCCAACCGTCCACCGGCGCTAAAAAGGTCTGGTCACCCGTGGCGATCGACAGCCAGATCGCGGCCCACGCGAGGTCGTCGAAGTGAGATGTCGAACGATAGAAGGCGCCTCCTCCTCCGTCACTTCCCCGCCCCAGGTTCGTGCGACCAAGATCGAAGAGCTCACGTGCGGCGGTCAAACAGCGGTTCGCGTAGGCCGCGTCAGTGCTGCGGTAATTAATAGACATGAGGGCCAGGGCTCCTGCGGTTTGACCCAAAATGTCCGAAGCGGGTGTACCTGGTCGAGCGACTAGCAGAGGACGGGTGCCCGTCTGGTTTTCTGGCGAGCCCCAGAAACCATGGTCAGCGTTGCCGTCGCCAACGTGATAGTAGAAGGTCGTGGCATTGGGGTGAGCCTTGAGGAAATAGTCCGTGAAGTACTTGAGTGTCGAGAGCGTCTTGGGCGTTAGTCCTTCGCGGTCAAAGTCGGCGCGGTACTCATACAGCGACCATCCCAGCACGGAGGCACTGAACCCTTGAGGGAGGCCGAACTTCACGTGGTCTCCCGCATCGTGAAAGCCGCCGGTAAGATCGAGTGCGGGGCTCGCCTGATTACCGTCGGTTAAGTGGCAGGAACCTCGCCAGGGAAAGACGTTGTTGGCTGCGACGGTCGAACCACACTTGTTGGCATCGAAAAACCAGATGGCCTTTTCCAAGGCGTCGCGATAGTCAGGAGTCGCCTGTCCGAAGGCGGTCTCGGGCAGAAGAATCAACATCGAGAGAATGAGTGTTACCGCTAATAAGAACTCCGGAAAGCGTCTGTTCCGTGGAGTGTGGGAGTGAATCATAAAAGCTCCTCTTCAGATTCAGCGTGTCAGCGTCGGTATCCTGCTTCAAGCGTCCGTAAGAACATTTCGCTCCGCTGGAGCTTGAGTCATGTTTTCTGGCCGACGGTCTATAAACATTCCATCCCTACGGGATTGCCTTGCGACTTATGGGAACAGACGACCGTATTCAGCCATTGCCAGGGCGATGTCGGCCTGGGCCCAAAATCGGTGATAGGTGAAGGTTGGTGCAGGTCCACCATTCAAGAAGGTTTGCACCTTCGTCCAATCGGGATCCTGCATGTACTTCGGACGCAAACTGAGAAACGTCGAGCTGGCGTTAATGGGTGCGCCATTGCCTGTAACACCGGTCCAACCGGAAGGAATGAAGACGGGGTCTCTGAAACGGCTGTAGTCGCTACGAGTTTCCGTTGTCGTCACTCCCCGTGAGTCCTGGAACCTGGCCCACATCCGATCGATGAGCTCTTTAGCCAGCGTCCTTGACGGAATGTCTCCGGACCTGGCGGCGTAGTACATCAGCGTCTTGGCATAGGCAGCGGTGACGCCCACATCGTTCGTAAAATTCAGTACGGTTACATGCAGGCCGGCGTTGGCGCCCGGCGAAGCTGGGTTCCAAGTGTCGGGTTGCCCGCTCCAACCGAGATCAGAGGGGATCTGATAGGTGCCGTCCCCCAACAGAGTCGTTTGTGAACTGGCCCAGGCGACCCACTTATCAAGAATGATCTTGGCGTTGGCGTTGCCAGTGACGAAGTAGTACTCGGCAACTCGTTCCATAGACCACGCCTGGAAACCGAACCAACGGTTGCTGGGCGGATCGTGGAAGACAGGCTGATCGTCATAGAACATGCCGTAGAAGGTGTTGCGACCGGCGGGTGGCTGTGAGTAGCTACCCTGCCAACTGTTGGTTGCACCTCCCGCAATCGCGCCTTCGCTCGATTGCAACCAGCGATAAAACTCTAACTGTCTCTGCAGACTGTTGGCCCAGTCGGTGGCGCCGGTGGCGGACCTTGGTCTGAAGGCGGGGACCTGACTCAAGGCGTAAGCTGCCAGTGGATTCTGATAACCGAAGTGGTTGTGGCTCGAACCGATCCGCCAGGCCCAGTTTTGACCAGTCTCAGCAGCACCACCCCAGGCGTAATACCAGGAGAGCAGCAGGTGCATGCTGTTTTTTCCGGAGCCGTTCGGACAGGTATTGACGTTGATGCAGTTGCCGATGCGCTTGAAATATTTGTCGAACATCGAGTAGCGCAGGTAATCACCCATCATTGCTGCCTTGGTGACCAGCCCGTTGACGATGGACGAGCCGCCTCGTTCATCAGCCCACACCTTGGCCCAGTAGATCGCCTGGATAGCTCGTGCGTCCGCATCCGGTGCGTTGGTGTAGCGCCACTGCCGCGCATAACTCGCATCGATTGTGAACAGACTAAGGAAACCCTGGGCTGGATTAGTCCGGCCCCACGTCGGCGGGTTACCACCGAAGGTCTCGAAGGATGGTTGCGGCACGGTTTCCCAAACTGACTCCTGCGGGCCACGTTGGAATGTGTTGATGTAAGAAGGAACGCTGACCTTATCGCCACGACGGCCATAGCCGTACCAGTTGTCGACATCGAGCAACCAGTGCATCCCATAGATGTTGGTGGTGCCATAGGCTGATTGCAGCTCGCCCGCGATTGGATCCGGTCCCACTACCGAACTGGAAACCAATTGCGATGGGTATTGACTGGGAAGATCAAACTCGGGCGCGTAGGTCGCCGGGCTTCCGGGGTTATAACCAGCGTTGGTTGGTTGATCGAGCTGCGTCGGGATGATGAATTGCTCCATCTTGGCCCATGCGTCGGCCAGCGGCTGCCAGTTACCCGTGATGCGTCCGTACATCGCCTCGAGCCAGATCCAGTAGCTGAAAGCCTCGCTGGTCGTCTCGTGTCCCTGGTCGGGAGCTTCGACCATCAGCGTCTCAATCGAGTGATACGGAATGCCGATGTCGGCGCGGAAATAGCCCTGGGTCTTTATCTTGTTGTACTGAGTCAGGAACCTTTGCGCGTATACGGAGGTTGGTGTTGGACTCGGTGTTGGTGTCGCTGTTGGCGTCGGCGTCGCTGTTGGCGTTGGTGTCGCAGTTGGCGTTGGCGTTGGTGTCGCAGTTGGTGTTGGCGTCGAAGTCGGGGTCGGAGTAGCTGTCGCTGTTGGCGTTGGTGTAGGAGAACCGCCGCACACCACACCGTTCAGCCTGAAGGATGTTGGTGATGGGTTGCTTCCGGACCAGGTTGCCAGAAATCCCGGAGTGACCGTGGCGTTTGTTCCCAGTGAACCGTTGTAGGGAGCGTTCCTGACACTTACGTTTGCTCCGGTCTGAGTAACAACGCCGTTCCAAAGTTGTGTGACCCGCTGGGCAGTAGTAGGAAAAGTAAACTCGAGCGTCCAGCTGGTGACTGGTGCGCCAAGATTCGTAACCGCCATCTCGCCCTGGAAAGCACCCGGCCATTGGTTAACCACGCGATAGGTAACCCGACAACCGGAACCTGTCTGGCCGCTGACAGTATTAGGCGTGTCTGAAACAGCCAGGAGCACCGACACTAAAGTCGCTAGCAAGAATCCAAAAATCCACCAACGAGAACCAAGCTTCCGATTCCACTGATACTGAACAACTTCGCTTTTCATTTTCTTCCTTGCCGGCGACTCTGAGCGCCTGATCGATCACCCGTTATCAAACTCCATGGGGGATTACCTCTGAGGCAGGGCAAGCCGAGACTTGCCGCCTCCTGACTCTCAGTCTCTCTATCGCACCACGCATTGCGCGCCGTTGAGCCTGAACGCAGTCGGCACCGAGTTCGTCCCTGTCACGGTGGACAGGAATCCTGCGTTCACTGTTGCGCCCGTTCCCAACGAACCGTTGTATGGCGCATTCCTTACGGTTACGTTTGATCCCGTCTGGGTTACGACTCCATTCCACAGCTGGGTAATCTGCTGATTCCCGCCGAACGTAAACGTAAGGGCCCAGCTGGTAACCGGCGTGCTAGTGTTGGTGATCAGCATGTCGCCCTGGAAGTTTCCAGGCCACGAGTTAGTTATGCGGTAGGTTATTGCGCACGCTCCCGGGGCTGGCGTGGGCGTCGGCGTTGGTGGCGGCGTCGGTGTTGGATTCGGCGTCGGTGTTGGAGTTGGTGTTGGAGTTGGTGTCGGTGTTGGCGTAGGAGTCGGTGTCCCGCTTCCCAAAGCGTTTGCGATCGCGGTGTAGGCCGGCTTGGCTTGATAGTTAGTATTGAAGAGCAGAGCGTCGCCCTGTCCCGAAAAAGTTCCGGGCACCCATGAGTACTTATCCGTAAAGCCCCAGGTCACGAAAGCCCGGCAACGAGGCTGGCTCAAACACAGTTGCATCAACCCACCGTAACCAGTTGCTTGCTGCTGCATCTCCTGAGTTGAGTTGGGCAGCGCTATCCGGATATCAATTTCCGTCAGCGAGATGTCGACCCCCAACCCTGCCAGTCGCGTCAGGTTGTCCCTATGCTGTTGCTGCACGGTGAATGGGTTTATCAAGTGGTCCTGTATGCCGACGCCATCGATTGGCACGCCCTGAGCTTTCAGATCTCGGACCAGATTGAAGAGAGCATTGGCTTTGGCGTTGGTCCCTTCGGTGTTGTAATCGTTGATATAGAGTTTGGCACTGCCGGTGGGATCCGCCGCGCGCGCGAATTGAAATGCCATCCTGATGTAGTCTGGGCCAATCCTCTGCATCCAGAAGGAATTTCTGAGTGTGCCGTTCTCTTCGAACGCTTCGTTGACTACGTCCCAGGCAATGACCACACCTGTGGCTGAGTAACGTTGGATCAGTCGAGTAATGTGATTCCTCATGATCTCAATCACCTGATCTCGGGTGAAGTTGCCATTGAGTAACCAACCAGGAATCTGGCTGTGCCAAATCAGTGTGTGTCCGCGGACTTTCATGTTATTCATCGCCGCGAAACTCACCAGGGCATCTGTGTCATTAAAGTTAAAGCTGTTGTTGGCAGGCTCAGTGGCGTCGAACTTAAACGCATTCTCAGCCACTAACATGTTGAATTCGCGACTGAGTGTTTGGTTATAGATAGGTTCATTTCTGAACGGCGCCATGTTCACTGCCGCGCCAATAGAAATTCCACGACGGTCCGCACCAGCGCGTAACTGCCCTTTGAGCACGATGGGGCTCAGTAAAAAGACCATCGAGCAACAAAGCAGGATCACGGCCGCAGGCGTTCTATGAGTTCTCACATCTACTCCTTTGAGGCGCCTATCGTCGTTAGCGAATGGTGCAAAGGGCGCCATTCAGTCTGAAGGCAGTCGGCGCGGCGTTGGTCCCTGTCACGCTGGACAGGAATCCTGGGTTCACTGTGGCGCCGGTTCCCAATGAACCGTTGTACGGCGCATTCCTTACGGTTACGTTTGCTCCCGTCTGAGTGACGACACCATTCCACAGCTGATTAATCTGCTGATTCCCGCCGAACGTAAACGTAAGCGTCCAACTGGTGACCGGCGCACCAGTGTTCGTAATCAGCATGTCGCCCTGGAAGTTGCCAGGCCACGAGTTAACTATGCGGTACGTGATAGCGCATGCTCCCGGTGTTGGCGTTGGTGTCGGAGTTGGAGTTGGTGTCGGTGTCGGTGTTGGTGTTGGTGTCGGAGTTGGTGTCGGAGTTGGTGTCGGAGTTGGTGTCGGAGTTGGTGTCGGTGTTGGTGTCGGTGTTGGTGTCGGTGTTGGTGTCGGTGTTGGGTTACCAGGCTCGGTGCCCCAGATCCTTACGCCGTTGTCATAAAGCACGATGCGTCGAGTTTTGACCGGCGTTCCACCAGGCGTGGTGTTGGCTATATCAAGATATGACGGATCGTTAGACGGATCCCATGCTCCCGAACTGGTAATGCGAAATTGCACTTCACGGCGATGCTCAGACTGACCACCGGGGAAGATCTTTGTTCCGACGCAGTTGATCTGCACATAGTAGATGTTGCCGGAGAATTGGATCAGCTGATTTGTAACCGCGCCACATTGACTGAAGTTTCCGTTGACCGTTATTTGACTCGGAGTTACACCACTCTCCAACGCGATGAAGTAACGGAAGGTACCTCGATCGAGCATTCGGGCCGGCCATGCCGATCTGTTGTCCACAAACGCTCTGACCTCAGTGAAATTTGTTCCAGTGGCGTTCCTGCCGGCCTCAATGAATATCTCATCTCCATCGGGCGTTTCGATGACCGGAAAATTCGCCAGCGGAGTGCCTCCGAATTCCTGATAGAGACGCGCCAGTGCTCCCGCATAACCGGCGTTAAAGTCGGTGGCTACTTCGTTCGCTTGAAAATTGCCGCGGTCATCGACCCAACCACTGTCGCTTTGTGAAGTGGGACCGCCCACCAGCGCTCCATAGAGAATGTGCCGGTTATTCACTGGTATTCCTGAGGGGCCACCATTAACCCAGGAGCCATGAGCGGCGCGGTGGTGCGGGTTAATTGGCGGGTTGTTGCCAATGCCGCAAACGAAACTGTGGTTGACGGGATTAGCTCCCAGAACGTAATCGATCTGGCGCTTGCCAAAATCGTGATAGCGCGCGTACAGCGGATTGCTGGCGCCCAGGAAATCGGCATACAAGAGCGAAATAAAAGCCGTGTTGGTCGCGTAGCGCAGCGCCCCGAATCCATCGACGAACATCTCGCCGCCGGGTGTGCGGCGACCCGCACCCACCGACCAGTAATCCAGCCATCGTTGGGCATCAGTCCGGAACGGCTCTTCTCCCGTCAGCCTGGCCATCATCACGTAAACGCCAAAGTGCTTGTCATTCCAACTTTGCGCCCAGGTGAAGCAGGGAGTGTTGGTTCCGTTCTCCTTGCACATGGTTGGGTAGAGTTGTCTAGCCATGGTGAGAAAGTTAGCTTCGTTGGTGGCGCGATAGAGCCACACGGCTGCCTCGGTCACTTCATCTTGAGGATTGCCAAAACGACTGTTGTAGAAACCCTGAGCTGCTGGAATGGCGTCGACGTAGAAGGTGCCGGGAGTCGCTAACGCGAAAGAGAAAAGCTGTCGTGCATGGGTAACCAGAGTATTCGCGTAAGTCGGATCAGTCGGCCGAAACACAATCGAAGCAGCCGCCATTGCGGAGGCCGTCTGCGCAGCGAGGTCGGCGCCGGGATGTGCCATATCAATCTTGAACGACGGACGGGCCATCTGCATGATCTCTGGCGGACCCCAGAAAGAATGGTCGGCTCCAGCATCACCAACCTGCCCATAAAGTTCATTTGGCGCCGTGTGGCATTTGATGAAGTAGTCGGTGGCCACGCGTAGATTGTTGATCAAGTGCGGGAGTTGTCCGCTTTGCTGATAGGCGTTGCGATACTCGACTCCGCCCCATGCGAGCATCGTCGCCGACGATGCCATGGCGAAGTTGAACTTGACGTGGTCACCGGCATCGAACCAACCCCCGGTGAGATCCCTGCCAACATCCGAGCCGTCGGTGAGCGCGGAATTGCCACGCCATGACACCCGATTCCAGGAGGGCTTCGGTCCTGAGATCTGCGCTTCGAAGAACCATATCGACTTCTGCAGGGCCTCGCCGTAATTGATTCCGGCTTGCGCTTTAGCGCGCGGGGGATCGGATGAAAGCGCAAGCATCAATAGCGTCAGTGATACGACAACGGTTGCCGCAGCGTGGCTGGTGAGGATATTTCTCAGTTGCCGGATGAGAGGTCGCTTCGGACTTCTGAATTTCTTTCGTATCACCGACTGCTTGATCATGTTGGCACTCCTTTTCAATGTTGACTCCAAGACACACGAGTGACCGCCCTTCAAGATGAAGGTTATTAGCGTGAAGCTGGTCGAGACAGTTCAGGCTGGTTCGGACTTAACTCATTTGCAGACTATCGAGATCAGTTCTCCGCACTATGAAACGTGGCTTCGCTCTCTAGGACATGCGCTTTGCATGGCCACTTCTTTTATTCATCACGTTACCAAGAACCCGCTTTGCTCGCGCCGCGCTTTAGATAGCACTCAGTTTCTGTCTCTGACAGCTATCGACTTCTCACGGAGGGGTTTGATCGGTCGTCTAACAAATTACTTTTGGCTGCCAGTCGAACAAAGCGAGTAAACCGACTCGCAAACAGAGTTCTACTGCATGCTTGTTCTTCTGAAAAGTTTGTTGGGACGAGTGCCGATATCAGGGCATTTCGGGAGGTGAAATTTTCGGCGGGAAGGTGTTTATCAGGATACTGAAATAATGTCAATCAAAATTTTTTTAGTTAACCATTGCTGAAACTTATACATGATTCGCTCGCCTCTTCCCTATTCGAGATTCATCAACCACACGTCGGCTTCTGTTTTCTGCAGCGTATAGTAAAGAGTGCTCATATCGCGCGTCGGACAAATCGAAGTGATGGTGAAAGGATCAGCGGAAAGAATTTCGTGCGACTTCTTTGTCTGCGTGTTTACAACATGAAGGCGGCCATCCCATTCGAAAAGTAAGCGCCGATTGTCGCTCAACCAGATCGGCCTCCCCGAGCGAAACTTCAGATTCTCATAAGTCTTTGTTTCGAAATCATAAACGTGGAGGTAATTTATCCGGTTGAATACCCAGGTGCCCGCCAACTTGCGACCATCCCCAGACCATGAGCTTGACCAAAAGTCTTCACCAAGGCCCGCTATCAAGGGAAGCTTTTGGGGAGTTTGTTCAGTCCATGGACGGTTCAGGTCGAAAAGAAAGGGTTGTGACGCGCGTTGTTTGTAAATCATCTGGTTACCATCAGGTGACCATATGGGATAGACGGCGGACGCGCCCGACGTATACGTAAGTTGCCGCAACCCTGTCCCGTCCGGGTTTATGGTCCAGATCTCAAAACGTCCGCCGCGATCAGAATAAAATGCGAGGCGCTTCCCATCAGGTGACCAACGCGGCGACCGGTCACGGAAGGAATCGTAGGTTAGCTGGCGCTGTTCAGTTCCGTCCCGCCTGATGAGCAGAATGTCTTCCTGCTTTTCACCTTGTGAACTAAATGCAAACCACTCTTCGTCAGGGGAGAGGTCGGGATCCGTCACGTACCTCGAGCCCTGAGTGACGACCACCGGCTCGCCTTTGATTTCCTCTTTCAAAGGATCGAACCCTGTGCCTTGCAGATTCCTCGTCTCTGACTTCTGCACATAAGCCAGACGTTTGCCGTCACGCGAAAAACTCAAATGCTGGCTATAGACGGACGGAGTGGTTACTGTTTCGGGCACGCTCTGCGCTGCTCCCGAAGTCTCATCCAGTAGCACGCGCCAGAAGTTCATGCTGCCGCCGCGATCGCTCGCGAAGTAAAGGTACTTTCCATCCGGCGACCAGACCGGATTCCAATCCAGTGCCTCATCGTTGGTCACGCGTGTGGCCTCGCCGCCATTTGCCGGAATGGTCCAGATATCGCGTTGTCCACCTCCCTGCTGCAACGCCCAATAAGCAATACGCCTACCGCTCGGAGACCAACTCGGTTGCACTGCGTCACCCTCTGTCAACAAACGTTTCGCTCCGGTGGCCACATCAAGTATCCAAAGCTGACTCGGAATTGAACTGCGCTTCACAGGATCCGTGAAAAAGTCTGTGCTCACCACCAGTTCTTTTCCGTCGGGCGACCAGGCGGGATTGAATCCCACGTCCGACAAGCGCCGCACGTTCTCGCTCGTCGCCTCCATGACGTATAGGCCCGCGGGTGGACGCTCGGAACGAAACGCAATGTGGTTGCCGTCAGGCGAGTAGGCTGGTTGCATGTCGTCGAAGGTTGAGTCCTTAGTGAGATTGACCGTGTTCCGACCACCGACGCGTTGCCAGTAAAGGTCCCAATTGCCGCTAGCGCGGCTGGCATAGATGAAAGACTTTCCGTCCGCCGCCAGGTTAACGGAAAACTCCATACCTGCCTGATTGGTGAGTTTGGTCGATTTCGCTTGGGACCAATCGGGCCCGGTGATTTTACTTGCCGGTTTAGTGCGGGAGAGAAAAACCCACGCAACTATGATCACCAGCACTACCAACGCAAGCAGGACTTTCAATCCGAACTTGTTTCTAAGCGCGGACCGGAGCGGCGATCGTGGAAGACTCGAACTCAGCGTGGGCTCGCTCGTGAATTCCGATTTCGCATGTGCCTGCCCGGGAGCTACTAATTGTCCGGCCGAGAGGATCGCTAGGCCAGGCGTGTCGACAGCTGGAGTATTGGGTTGGCCCAGCTGACCATTTGTTGCTTCAGATTGAGGCGACTCGACCGTTGTCTCGCTCTTTACTTCATCCCTGATAGCGGGCGTAGCGCTGGCTAAGCCTTCGGCAAAAGGCCCAATGTAGCGATAACCCTCGGCCCACCGAGTCTCGATGAATCGAGGTTTCTCTGGGTTTTCTCCAAGAGCTTTCCTGATCGCGCCCACGCACTTGGTCAGCGTGATGTCGTAAACATCACGACCGTCCCAAAACTGATCCAACAACTCCTGCCTGGTGACAATTCGATCCCGGTTCTCGACAAAGTACAGCAACACCTGAAAAGGCTTGTTGGACAGGTGTACGGAATCACCATCCTCCCGTTTCAGGAGCCGCTTATTCGGATCAATCTCGAATTCTCCGAGCCGGTAGGTTTTCTGAATCTGTACAGCCATCAACAACTTAGCTCGCCGGTAGTTTTTCTTCTCAGCTTTTTCGCAATTTGTTCAGGACTCACGGAGAGGTCGGGTGCTACATCTCTTCCCATGAAAACGGGTTGTCAGCTCAAGGCATTGGCGGAATGCATTCTACCGCCAACTAAGGCGAGCAAGGAAACGTTCTCGCCTGACTTCGTTACGGTGCAGTTTGGACTTGAATGACTGACTCAAGAGTTCGCTCATGAGAGAGGGGATAGATATGTTGAGAAAATTCATCACCATCATGGCAGTAGTCGCCTTTGGTTGGAGTGGCTTAGTGCAAGCGCAATCACCAGCTACGGCCGACATCGTCAACGGAAGTCCGGCGCAACCAGATCTGCGCATCAAGGAATTTCTTTTTTCACCTGCCAACGACAAAGTAATGAAAGTTCACGTCGCTAACATGGGAAATGCAGCCTCCGGACTCTGCCTCCTTCGTCTCACAGTGCGCAAGATCAATGGAGTCGCGGTCGGCAGAGTCAAGGAAGTCAAACTGCTGCCGCTAGCAGCCGGCCAGGACAAATGGATTGTCGTCGACGCCAAGAGCATCTTGCCAAACAACATCTCACTCGAATCGACCACGTTCAAACTGAATGCGGATGCGACCTCAGTTGTAGTGGAGTCAGACGAATCCAATAACGAAGTCTGGCACAACCTGTAAGGATCAGCGTCGGAAAACAAAACGACGACGACCTGCGATGGCGGCCAACCACGGCGAGTCGCGTAACCAGAAAAGGAAAAACCGTGAAAAGCATATTTACTCGTTTCAATCTCATTGTTGGCCCGGCGGCGCTCCTGCTGCTCAGTCTGTGCGTCTTCCAACCGCCAGACCTGACCGCGCTGGCTAACACGACCGACGCAACTGCGGTCCAGGGGACCCAATCGTTAGTCTTCCATCTGGGAGGAAAGCCATTAGCGATTGTACGCGAGCGGACGCTGAAACAAGGAGACCCTGAGCGACCGATCATCCTCGGTCAAATCCCGAACACTAGCGCGAGCAGGCCCAAAGCCAACGGACCGCACCCTGAATTGATCATCAAGCAATTTCTCTTTCCACCTACTAATGACCAGGCGCTGCGTGTGCACGTAGCGAACAAGGGTAAAGCGGCGTCGGGCGCGGTAACCATCTATCTGGGTACAGGAGAGACCAACAACGTGGCGGATCGCACGAGGACCCACGTCAAAGTATTCTCCCCGCTGGCGGCAGGCGCGGCTGTTTGGCTCGTCATTGACGCCAGCAGCATCTTGCCTAACAAGGTCTCGCTTCAGTCTACGAACTTCAAACTCAACGTTTATTCAACCGAAGTCTTTGCCGCGTCAGGCAAAACCGAAGTCAGGCACGCTCAATTGGAATTCACTGCTGCTACACCGACGAGCGCCCAGCGGCGGCGGATCATCGAGGGGTACTCCGCCGAATTTTATGGTGGTAGTCGAATTGAGTCGGGCAACAAGGAAAAGCTGAAAAGCAAAGCGGCACAGCCTGAAGAGAGCCGTGACTCCTTCTATGGCACCGGCGTCTATAAATCGACAGACGCTGGTGGGAATACCAATTCGCAAGGGGACCATCACCCGACTGAAACGATCACGTTCACGTACGGCGGGCTATATTCTGCACAAAGGGCCAACAGCGTTGAGGTTTTTGTTTACACACCTGATCGTCAAAAATTCCTGGCCAACCCAGTAAGCGCACTCCGCCGACAGGGCAGTCCCGTGCCACTGCAAGCCGAACCGCACTGGCGGGCGCTCACAGTCGCGCTGCAGAGATTAGCCAACCCTCGCCTCCCCAAACCTGCCGGGGCGAGTAGGTCAAGAGGCGTCGAAACCTTGACTTACCAGATTGACCTGCACAACTCGCCTGGCGTGGTATTGACCATTCTGGGCGATTGGAATGGTGACGATACAACTACGGGTGCGCGCCGTTTCGAACCCAAGAAATTCTTCGCTGATCCTGTAGCCACTCTCAGAGCGCTGGGTGTGAAAGTGCCTGCGGCAGACGAGCGCGATTGGCGACAACTGGCCGCTGCACTCAAGGAACTGCAGCACGTTTACTCCACTATCAGGGTCAAAAGAAACGCAGAGGGCGGGCACTAGTCGATCAATCAGTAAGGAGAGATCTGCTCAGTCTTCATTAACCGACGACATTACCCGATTTGAATAAGGAGAAGGAACGATGACATTGCCAACTATGAAACTTAAGATCATTTCCTGCCAAACTCTTGTCATGACGTTTGCCGTGCTTCTGGGTGCGCTCTGGTGCGCGACTCCCACTCAGGCGCAAAGCTTCCAAGTGGAATTAGGACTGTACCGGGAAGGATCAAACGACCCGAAGCCGCGGGTGTTTCGCGTGGGGGCACTGAAGGACAAAAAAATCTATGACACGGTTGAGGACACCTATAAAGGAATAGCGTACAAGATCAAAGTCAAAGGGCGTTGTCCGGACAAACACCATTTAAGCGAATCGAGGATCAGTCTCAGCAATCTGGTGTCCAGCAAATATGTCATCTTTCCGGTAAACGAAAACAATCGCAGTATTGGCGGAAACCATGGGCAGGATTGGAACTACTACCAATTGGATTTCCCCTTTTTGTTACCCAAGAAATCACCCGTTGAAACCTGCAACGCCGAAGTACAACGTCGAGTTGATGCAGGTCAATCTCTCGGAGCAATCCTGCAACATGGATTCACGGTGTGGGTTGATGATGCCTTCAACGTTGATCTCAGTATTGGTTGCGAAAAGAACGTTCACATGCCCTACTATGAATTGCCTCACTACTACGCCAAAGCAACGCTGCCGATAGCAATCGAGTGTAGGGCGACCGGCTATGTGCCACCCGACCCCAACGCTCCTCAGCCTCGCACCGAAACCAGAACCAAACCCGGCGGTCGACCGGGAAAACCCCTTTCCTCTCGGGATCCAGTTCCGGATCCGCCACGAGTGCCGTCACCTCCACCGCCTTTGACATCGGTTGCCGTCGCGGCAATTCCAGCGGAGACTACCGGCCGGGCTTGTCCGCTCTACGTAAACTTCAAGGGTAAGATCCTGCCTAATCCGGATAGCAAATACACTACCTTCAACACCAAGTATCGCTTTGTTGGCGACCACGCCTATCAAACCGATTGGACCTTTGTGGCAGTCAGTCGCACTGAACCTCGAATTGTGAACGGACGCCGGTTCATTCAAGCGCCGCCTAACAATCCAGGCACAATCCTCGCTCCGGGCGAGAAGCCCAAAATTCCTCTTTACCTCGGATGGATGGAGTTGCAAGTGCAAATGCCTTATGGCGCAAAACTATCCGAACGAGTGAACTTCAGCGTGGACTGCAACGTCACTCCTGCCAGGCCGAGAATTAAGGCGTCGAATGAGTGACATCGCGGGCGAACCGCGCGATGAACCGGCTCTCCCGGACTAATCACAGTCAATTTAACTTTCCTCATAGCCAGAAAAGGAGATAACCATGAAAAGTAGATTTACTAATTCCAAACTGATCCCTGTCGCAGCAGCTCTCGTGCTGTTGGCCGTTTGCTTCTTTCAAATACCCGTGGCATCCGGCGCGATCACCGCGGTCACCAAGATAGTCAAGATCGGAGTTGGGCTGGATGACAGAAACGTCACCAAGGATCAGCTGGCTGCGGAGATCAGACAGAAGCTCACTGGCCGGGTTTCGGTCAGCGAGACGGAGGTTCAATCCGCAGCCACTAACGCCCTCGATCTGATTGGAAAGGCCAAGGATCCCCTGAAGGGTGTGATTTACGTGAAGACCAAGAAGTTCACCATCTGCGTTTCGTGGGGCAGCGACAAAGGGTTTTGCAAGAGTCACTAGATTAGGTCCGTAATGAAGGAGTTGAAATGAGCAAACTTAATCACTCGTCTCACGGGAAGAGTCGCATCAGGATCCACACTTCTTTCGTCGTTGCGTTGAGTCTGTTAACGCTGCACTCCGTCAGAGCTGCGCCTCTGTCAGTGTCGGCGTCGACTGCCCCGGCCCAGAAAGTAATCGTGGTTGGCGTTCTCCCGTTTCAGGATGAAACCGATTCCGGCGCCCCGGCTGAGCTTGGCAAAAAGATCGCACAACAGTTGAAGCAGAGACTGTCCTTGAGCTTCAAGGATGTGCTGCCGAAAACGCTGAACTCGGACGCGGCTACCCCTCTAAACGTCGAACAACTTGTTGGACTGGGAAAACAGAATGCAGTCCAGTTCGTGATTCGTGGCGGGATACTCACCCTGGCTGCCACTGACTCGAACGTCACTGCCCAGCTGTATGCCGAGATCATCTCCGTCGAGTCGGGCGGTTCGAGCGTTGTGCGTGCCGAAGGTACATCCGTGGGCGGCAGCATTCAATGGAGTGGGATTGATCTTAACAGTGCTTCATTCCCTTCCTCCGCAACCGGCAAAGCGCTGGCGGCCGCAATCGACCAGCTCGCAACATCGGTACACAACGCGTTGCTTTCACCAGTTGCTGAAGCTTCGCCAACAGAAGTTTCGCCGGCCGAGACCTCGACGGATAGTGGCGAAACTACGGAGTCAACTACGCCGGCTGATGCTGCCGCGGCGGACGCCGATGAGGAACTCCAGCAGTTGATTGCCCAGGCCGAAGAAGTCGTAGCGAATGGTTCAGGCGATGCAAACAGTCTCCAATCGGTAAGCTCGGGATTGCAGAAGGTCAAAGCTGCACTCACTTCAAAAGCATCTCTGATTCAGGGAGGAGGCGACCCAACCAGCGGTGATCAGGAAGTGGCGGCAGCGAAGTCGGAGTTGCAGTCGGCTCTTACAACGCTGAACGAACAAGCCGCCGCAAGCAGCACCAGCTCAGAGGAAGTAACCGAGCCAACGGGCGAGAAAAAGAGTCTGCTGAGCTCCATCGATCAACGCGCCAGCGAAGCGCTCGGGCTCCTGCAAAAGATTCAGGAGATGCGGGCCGCGTTTCAAGGGTTGAAAGGTAACACTAACGTTGGTGACGCGTCCGAAGGTTCCGGGCAACCCACTGAAGATGTTTCTGGGGTCGTCATGGAGGATGGCCAACCGCTCGAGGGAGTGGAAGTTATTGACAAGGACTCAAAGGTGACCGCCATCACCGCACCCGACGGCAGCTACACTTTGAAATCGCTTAAGGCAGGTAAGCTCTCGAACCTGGTGCTCAAGAAGAATGGGAAGCAGCTAGCCGCTGGCCAAGTCGCCCTCCTGCGCGGGCGACCCGCAGTAGCCGACTTTGAAATCAAACGCAATGCGTCGCCATCTGCTTCCACGATGCGCGTCATTCCCTCAACCACAATGCTCAAGCGCAATCCGGGAAAAGGTCCGACCGGAACACTGAAAGGAACAGCCAGAGACCAGTCAGGAAAAGCGCTGGCGCGTGCGCTAGTCAGTCTCAAAGGGTTGGCTATGGCCAGAACAGATTCGCAGGGACGCTACGTATTCCTTAACGTCCCGGCAGGTGAACACGTTGTTACCGTACAGAAGAGCGGATCGAGGCCAATGTCAACCCGCGTTCTGGTAAAACCCAACACTTCTGCAGAGACACAAACTCAGCTCACTTCGGTTCCGCGAAGCGCCGTCCGCAGCGGGCAGCAACCGGTGGCTCGCGGCAACACATCGTCAACATCACCGGCAGCCGGTGGAGTAAATCCCATCGTCATTTCACGAGATAGAGCGCTGGGGAACGGTCAAACGGCGTCAAGCGGAGGCGCGCTGAAAGGTCAGGTGATTGACGGATCGAATCGCCGGCCGATCGCAGGCGCCACTGTGACAATAGCTGGACGACGCTCGAAGACAGATCAAGCTGGCAACTATGAGTTTGCTGATCTAACGCCCGGGACCTATCAGGTAAAGGTCACGATTACAGGCTTCTCGGAAGATCAGCAATCAACAAGCATTCGTGCCGGCGCGGCCAGCCGCGAAGATTTTGCGCTTAAGAGAGTCGGAGATTCTAATCGGACCGTTCATCTGCCCACCGAAGCACCGCGAGTCGTAACTGCAGTCCGGTTCGGCCAGGTTCGCGGGCGCGTCATAGATGCCGCGAGTGGCGCTCCGATCGCCGGCGCAATTGTGGCGGTATCCGGTGGGCAAACCGTCGTCACGGGCCGCGATGGTAGTTATAGCCTGAACGCTCTGACGCCGGGTTCTTATCAAGTCATCGTCAGGAAACCCGGCTTCGCTGATAGGCGGGGCGAGTTCAAGATTCGGGCCGGCGAAGTTAGCACTGGCAACTTCGGATTAAATTCCAATCCTCGAAAACCAGGCAGATAAGTCCTGGCACCCACAACCCACCGCACAAGAGCAACGAACTTAAGGAGACCTCATGAACAAAAAACACAACCAACTAACGCTCGCCCTAAAACTGATCGCAACAACCGCAGTAACATTGTTCGCCTTAGTTGGGGTTCACGTCCTCACCGGCGCCGCCGGCAATGCTCCGGCTGGACCCACGCTGGCTGCTGAAAAATACTTGTTCCCTTCACGGCTACCAGAGCTTGGTTCTGGTCATTACTGGGTTGTAGACGAGTTTGGCGAAGGCCCAAATATCCTCGACCTAAAAGTTATGCGTTGGGATGCCGACCTCAAGGCCTCGACGCGTCGCAGGGATGACGTAACCAAGGATGAATACGATAAGAACCCCACGAATGACAAGCATCTTACGTTCGGCTTACCGCTCTATTCGCCTGTAGACGGTGAGATAGTGACTTGCTGGCGTAACGCGCCGGATAATCCCATCCCCGGAGAAAAACTTCCGGCCGTAAATGGAACAGGCGGCGCTAAGAAGACGATCTTTACTGCCGGTAATCATGTCTATATAAAATCCGCCGCGGGCAGGGTCTTCCTGGTGGCCCATATGAAGGAAGGAACGATGCCGGCATCGGTGTGTCCTCACAACGGCAAGTACGCCAAGGACGCCTCAGACAGAATGCCGAGTACTTGTCCCACCAGTTCCACCCAGGTCGGCGGTTTTAACACCGAGGCATTCGTTCCTGAAGGGCAAAGGCCAAAAGTCAAAAAGGGACAGTTCATCGGCAATGCCGGGAACTCCGGAAACTCGTCAGGACCTCACATCCATGTTCACCTCAGACCTCTCACCGGCACGGATTTGTGTCCCTCTGTGGCTATCCCCTTTGAAGGAGCGTGGCGACAAGATTTTTCGAGCAACAAACCAGTTTCGTTGAGTGCCTGGGAGTACCTTGATGGGAAAGCGATAACCGACACTGTGGGCAACTCGGCCATTTTGCCCAACTATGCCAAAGGTTTGGCTGAGGTTGCCAAACATGGAGTGCCGGCGGCCGACTATCAATTCACCTACGAACACATCAAAGGCTCGGGTTATCGCCCGGTATGGATTGACGGATTCAACTTTAAGGGCAAGCTCTATTTCAATGTCCTCTTCCGCCCTGACAAGGGCGAAAAGTTGTCGGCCTTCCACAACTTCACCGCCGCACAATACCAGGCGGAATATGACAAACGAAAAGGACTGGGCTATCGCCTGCAACAAGTTGACACCTACACTTTCGGCAATCAGATTCTGTATGCGGGTTTCTTCGTCAAAGACGGAGGACCGCCGATCATCGCCTACCATGGACTCACGGCTACTGAACACCAAAAACGCATCGATGAACTGAAGGCAACGGGCTGGTTACCAAAGAATGTCTCGGTAGCGACACTCAATGGAAATCGCTTCTATACGGCGATCTACGAGAAATCAACCGCTAGTTTTGAGGCCAGGTCATTTCTCTCGCCGGCTGAATATCAGAAAGAGGCTGACGACAACAAGGCTGCGGGCAGACAGCTCGTCTATCTGAACGCCTACGAACAGAATGGGCAACCACGTTTCACTGCGATTTGGAAATCAAACATCGCGGGTAGTTACAAAGCCCGTCACGACTTAAGCGGCAAAGAATATCAGGATGAGTGGGAGGCCGCACTCAAGAGCGGACTGCTCACACGTGCCGTCACTGGCTACGTCGAGAATAACTCGGTCCGTTACGCCGCGGTCTGGCGCAAATAGAAGCATCAGGGGGGAACTTACCAGAATGATGATCCCACGGCGCCACGCACAAAACCGAGAGGAGTTTCGACAAAGACAAATGAGTACACTCAACCAAAACAAATCGGAATTACCGGTTCGAGCAAGAAGGTTAGGCATCTGGCTTTTGCTGGCAACCCTGATCGTGCCGCTAGCGGCAACGGTTTACTACGGTCAAACCGGGACCGCGGGCGTGTGGCGGCCCGGCAGCGGAGGGCAGTTCACGCAACGCGCGCTCTCGTGGGATGACTTCAAGACTAAAAACCAAACCTACTTCGATCAGGGTCTGCGTCTGGTTGATTTGGAGATTGCCAATGGGAAATACACAGGCGTGTGGCAAACCGGCAGCGGGGCACAATGGATAGATCCCAGCATGTCCTGGCAGGAGTTCAAAACCAAGAACGAGGACTACTTCAAACAGGGTCTCCGCGTGATCGATATTGAGATCGTCAACGGCCGATATGCCGCAGTATGGCGACCGGGCACTGGCGGGCAGTGGATCCATCCCCCACTGACCTTGCAGGAATTCAAGACCCAGGATGCGATTTACTTCAAACAGGGTTTTCGGTTGACCGACCTCGAGTTTGTTGATGGACGATTCACGGCCGTGTGGCGGCCCGGCACGGGTGCGCAGTACGTACAGGCGGGACTGACCTGGGAGCAATTCCAAACTCAAGACAAGACCTATTTTGCTCAAGGTCTGCGGCTGGTTGATTTTGAGGTTGGCAGCGGCTATACGGCGGTCTGGCGAACTGGCACCGGCGCGCAGTGGGTTTGGGCCGGACTCTGTCTCGACGATTTCAAGACCCAGGACGGAATCTATTTTAGCAAGGGTCTCAGGCTAACAACCGTAGAACTGACCAGCAATCCAAAAGCAATCTACCGGCTGCCTTTCGATGATGACGCCGGTTGGAGGGTTTCAAATGGAAACTGGGACGATACGACGCAAGCTCACGGTGGCGGAGCGAAGACTGGATTACAGGCCTTCGCTTGGGATTTCGTCTTCGACTCAAACAACGACGGCAAGGGTGAGAGTGGACAAAACATTCGCGCCGCCCGCGGTGGCAGGGTCCACGTGGTGGTTGAGTCGGAATCGAAGAACAGTCTCACCAGCAAGGATTACTGCAAAGACGGCGTCGGTAATTACGTCGTCATTGATCATGGCGACGGAACGTTTGGTACCTATTGGCACCTGAGTCAGAACGGGGTAATTCCCAAAGTCGGCGACCACGTCGATCGCGGTGATAAGATTGCGATTTCCGGGCACACTGGCGTATCGAGCACGCCCCACGTCCATTTTGATGTGCGCACTGGTTGGAACCTCGCTTATTCGAAGTGCAATCTAAAAGGAACAGAGTTGCCCAGCGTGAGAATTTTGTTTGAGGACAAGAATCACTCCTGCTGGATCCCGCGTGTCGGCGAGAAGTTGGCCTCAAACAACAACTGAGTTCGTCTGTCCCCGAGGAGAGGAACGATGAATAGAAAACAATCTGCGGGCGCGGCCCTACTCCCCATCGTCGCGTTTGTCTCGTCTCTCGGTCAGGATCTGCTCGACGCCCCCATCGACGGACAACAAACCGGAGAGAGAGAAAGGGTAGCGACCGAGCCCGACCTCCGTCTCGAGCCCATCGCCAGGAGGGTTGCGCAGGGAAAGCTCTACAGCCTGGCTCCACTGGCCGACGGTCGCATCCTCGCCTTTGACCGCAATGATCACAAACCGGTGTACGTGGTAACCAAGTCTCGTCCCGCCAACGGGATCTACAGTGTGACTTTCGGTGGAGCCCTGGTAGTCAAGGACGGCGTGGTCACGGAGTTGACAGGCGCCAAAGTACAATCCACCGCCCATACGTTGTCGTTGGACAAACAAGGCAATCTGCTCGTGAAGTGGCGCGTCCGTCTGCCTGCAGGTGCTGGCCGGCATCGTGGCCGAGTTCGAAGTGTGATCGACCTGAAAGACGGTCGGCTGATGCTCCTGGAAGGTAACCGCATCTATCAACTCAAGCATCGTCTGGCACCCGATGGTGAATATCGATTACCGAGAATTGGATCGTTGTCGGTGCGCCAGGGAGCTCTCGGCCCTGTCCCCAACGGCGATCCGGATTATGACTATCCCGATGACTTTGTGCCGTAGCCAATTCGTGCGGCGAGATTTTTCTCGCAAAGCCGCATACCGTTTTGGCAGGAGAGGAACGATGAACAGAAAACAATCTGCGGGCGCCGCCCTGCTTCCCATCGTCGCGTTTGTTTCGTCTCTCGGTCAGGATCTGCTCGACGCCCCCATCCACGGACAACAAACTGGAGAGAGAGAAAAGGCAGCGACCGAGCCCGACCTCCGTCTCGAGCCCATCGCCAGCCGCGTCGCGCAGGGAAAGCTCTACAGCCTGGCCCCGCTCGCCGACGGTCGCATCCTCGCCTTTGATCGCCGCGATCATAAACCGGTCTACGTCATGACCAAGTCTCGCCCTGCAAATGGGACCTACACTGTGACTTTCGGTGGAGCCCTGGTAGTCAAGGACGGCGTGGTCACGGGGGTGACGGGCGGCCGAGCGCAGTCGACTGCGTTTATTGTGATCTTTGACCGACCAGTGCTCGACGTGAAGTGGCGCGTTCGGCTGCCGGCGGACAAGACAATTCGGGCCGATGGGAAACGTACTCTCAGCATCATCGATCTGAAAGACGGTCGCCTGATGCTGCTTGAAGGCAACCGCATCTATCAGCTCAAGATTAGGCTTGCGCCCGAGGGTGAGTATCGATTGCCGGGAATTGGATCGTTGTCAGTGAGCAAGGGAGCTCTCGGCCCAGTCCGCAACGGCGATCCTGATTATGACTATCCCGAGGACTTTGCGCCGTAGCCAATTCGTGCGGTAAGTCTTTCTTTCGGAGGCGATCACGATGCAATTCATCTGGACGGTCAAAGCTTCAAAGCTCTGCAATCTTCGTTGCCGCTACTGCTACGAGTGGCCTTACCTCGCTGACCCGGCGCGGATCCCGCTCGCTGGCTGGAAACGAATCCTCGGCGCCGCGAAGGAATATCACATGGAACAAACGCGAGGTGACGTTGCCGTGGCAATGACTCGCTTCGTCTGGCACGGCGGCGAGCCGCTTTCACTGCCGGTCTTGTATTGGCGGAAAGTGATCGGATTGCAGCGCGAGATTCTCGGTCGCGAAGGCACGCGGTTGATCCCGCATCGGAACGACGTTCAAACCAATCTATTCGCCCTGTCGGCGGGTCACCTTGATCTGTTTGCAGAGGAAGTCACGATGGTGAACGTCTCGTTTGACGGAGCGCCAGGCACCCGAGTCACGAAGTTGGGTCGCCATACCGAAGATACGGTCATCGAGAACATGGAGCGCCTGCGCCAACGGAACATTCGCTTTGGCGCGAACGTGGTGCTCGGCGGACACACAAAAGACAGTCTTATCGACACCTACGACCTGTTAAAGTCCGCCGGCGCTTCTCAGATGTCTGTCATTCCACTGATTGCTGCAGACCACTTTTCAAACGACGACCTTTTCGCAATTTCATCTCCAGAGGTGGTGGCTGCACTCGAGGAACTCTATTTGCACTGGTCGTCTGACCCGGAGCCTTTGCTCGTCATTCCACTGAACCGCTATCTTCGGACTGTTCGTCTGCACCAATTGAACTTGACATCTGTGGACTTCGACCGCAGCGAGGACGGCTTACAGCGGTTTATCGTCGATACGGGAGGAGACCTATACATGCGGGTGCAACGA
>JAMQPI010000330.1 GCA_023717565.1 Pyrinomonadaceae bacterium
TGTTGCGTAGTCTGCTAAAAGATTAGTCCAAAGTCCAACGTCCAAAGGCTTCGTTGCGGAAGGCGTTGGACTTTGGGCCGACTAGCATTGATGATTGCCGATTGCTAACGCCACAAATGGAGATGATCAGTATGAGCGAACTTCGAACCTTGTACCCAGAGATTG
The DNA here is from genome assembly GCA_023717565.1 of Pyrinomonadaceae bacterium. Lineage (GTDB taxonomy): Bacteria > Acidobacteriota > Blastocatellia > Pyrinomonadales > Pyrinomonadaceae > PSRF01. The sequence goes on from JAMQPI010000330.1 coordinate 166, forward strand.
AGCCCTTCGACACTGGACGCTTGCAGGTTTCTCCAGTTCATGAACTTTACTACGAGCAGTGCGGCAATCCCGAAGGGCAGCCCGTCATCTTTCTCCACGGTGGACCGGGCGCCGGTTTGGTCCCTGACTATCGACGCTTCTTCGACCCTGCGGCTTACCGCGTAATCCTTTTTGACCAGCGTGGCTCGGGAAAGAGCACTCCTCACGCCTCCCTTGAAGACAACACTACCTGGGATCTCGTCGCCGATATCGAACAGATACGCGAGCACCTGGGAATCGAGCGGTGGTTGGTGTTTGGCGGCTCCTGGGGCAGCACGCTGGCGCTCGCTTACTCCGAGACGCATCCTGAAAGAGTGATCGGCCTGGTATTGCGTGGGATCTTTCTCGGCCGGGAAAACGAGACGCGATGGTTTTACGAAGACAGCCAGGGCGCAAGCGCGATCTTCCCCGATGGTTGGGAAGAGTTTATTCGACTCGTTCCTGAAGATGAACGACGTGACATGATTCGTGCTTACTATCGACTCTTAACTGACGAGAACGCGTCAGTGCGGGCGGAAGCTGCGCATGCGTGGTCCATCTGGGAATCGAGTGCCTTGAAACTGATTCCAGATCAGAGGTTGATCGACGAATTTAGTGAACCGGAAACCGCCATCGCGTTGGCGCGAATCGAATGCCACTACTTCATGAACAACTGCTTCTTCGAGACTGACAATTACCTGCTGGAACACGTCGATAGAATTCGAAAAGTACCTGGAGTGATCGTGCAGGGCAGGTACGATATTATTTGTCCGATGACGAATGCCTGGGATTTGCATCGCGCCTGGCCTGAAGCGCAACTCGAGATCATTCCCGACGCCGGGCATGCATCCCTCGAGCCTGGCATTATCGATGCACTCGTCAGAGCTACAGATAGTTTTCGGCAGACGTAAGACATTCAACCTCTCATTCTCCTCAACCTTCAGGTTGGGGTTCAGCGGCACAAGGAATGAACGGCAACATTTTAATGGTTTTCTCGGCCCTCCATTCCGAGGCGCTAATCAAATATCGGCGTCGAATAGGAATATGACGTGTCGTTTCTCTACGAAAGAGTCGTTAAGGGATTCGCAATGCCGATTCGCGTAATCATCAATGGCAAGGAAATTCAGATAACACCGAACGAAGTAAAACAGACTTTTGAATTCTCTGAAGAAATCAAAACATTTGAGGTGAATCGCAACTTCTACATTGAGGCAGCGAAGAGTGATCAGTAGTTCACAACAACCCCGCAGGGCTCGATTACTCACCCGCTTGCCCAGAGTGCGTAAGAACTCAACCAAGTGTCATGAAGTCAGTACCGAAATGCGGTAGCGTCGGGTCAACGGTTCCAACCACAAACCTTGGAGTCAATTTGGTTCTACCGATAGCGGCTTTAAAAAGCACTGGGTTCGAGATGCGGATGGCCGAACCCGACGCTACCGCATTTCGGTACTGACTTCATGACACTTGGTTGAGTTCTTACACAGTCTCTACCGCAAGTGGTACTGATCTCATTACCACGACCTGCGTTCGAATTGGCTAACGAGTGCCTGATGCAGACCGACGAAGCTGTGCTGTCGTCCAGTCGACCATCGTTTCGAAGAAACCCGGTGGGAATCGTTTGAGGCGGACATACTCCTTTGGATTGTCAGGCGGTACCTCCATCAGCCTCCGCGAATTTACTGAGGTGTTACTCCTCCCTTGATGCTATTGCCTGGACTACCGCACCAACACCGGTGTGGTATGTACCTTCCCTGACATCCCGCTCAAGTTCAACCAGATAACTAAACGTCAAGCCAGACAACTCAAGGCTTAACGAGTTCTTTGTCTGCATCACATCTGCTGACTTTCCGCCGCCACTACCATACCGCAACTGATCCGGAGTATAAGCCTCAAGCAGAAAGACACCGTTTCGCTTCAATGCTACTTGCAGCTTTTTATACAGCTGCTTTCTCAATGAAGACGGCAGTGGACAAAATATAGAGACAATTCCATCCCATTGATTCTCGCCTAAGTCATAAACTGCTAAATCAGCATGAATAAACTCGACAACCACACCGTTCGCCGCGGCTAATTTCCTGGCTTTGTTCAAACCAACCGTAGATGCATCCACCGCAGTTACCGAGTAACCGTGTTTCGCAAGGAAAACGGCATTGCGTCCTTCTCCTTCAGCTAGACTAAGCACTTTACCTTTCGGAATCTGGCCAAAGTTCTGTTCTAAAAACTCGTTTGGTGACGTGCCATATGCGTACTCTTCCGAACTGTATCTCTCATCCCACATCTGTTTACTCCTGCTTACGAAAAAATGAATAATACTCTGGCTACCGCAAGAATCATCAAGAAAAGCTCCCAGCCTTGAGCTATAGTTCGCTCGCAATTGACAGTGGTCGAAACGAGGTCGGCGGCGATGAGCGCAAGCGCGCAAGGCGATCGAACTTCTGGAAACGAAATAGAGCGGCTGCTGCCTGTGCTTGTGCACATCCAGGCCAACCTCGATCAGGATTTATCGCTTGAGGCGCTGGCAACCCGAGTTCAGCTCTCGCCGTTCCATTTTCACCGCCTGTTCCGATCGGCCGTCGGTGAAACTTTGAAGCAGTACACTCAACGTTTGCGACTCGAGCGGGCGGCGAACCGGCTGATAATACATGACGCAACAATCCTCGACGTCGCGCTCGACTCCGGTTTTCAAAGTCACGAGACGTTCTCGCGCGAGTTCAAACGCCGATTTCAAGTTACACCGAAAAGCTACCGAGAGTGGGCTCGCGGCAAAATCCGCGCAAGCCAAGTTTCGCCACCTGGGCTGGACGAGCTTTACAACGATTTTGAGTTATCCCAGACAAGAGTCACACACCTGGCGCAACTGCACGTAGCGTTCATTCGACACGTTGGACCATACGAGACGGTAACGGAAATTCTCTGGCACAAGCTGGCCGATTGGGCGAAATCCAAGCTGTTGCCGGTTGACCTGACTTTTCTTGGCATCGCACAAGACGCACCGGGTCTCACGGCCCCGGAGCGATTACGCTTCGACGCAGGGATCGTTGTGCCGGAAGAGTTTTCTTCCGAAGGGGAGATCGGACATCAGGTGCTCAACGCCGCCGAGTTCGCTGTAACCACGCATGTGGGACACTATCGAACCTTGCCAGAGGCGTACGCCACTATTGTTCGCAGGGCTGCGCGACTGAAAGGTTATCGGGTTGGCGGTCTACCCTGTATTGAGGTCTACCGCACTACGCGCGTTGACACCAACCACGAAATGAATCACACCGACATCTACATCCCGGTTAGCCGGATTGGAAAATAAGGAGGGCATATGCAAGAGGCATCCGTTCGGGAGTCAGTAGTGAGCGAGGCGAAAGGCGATCATATTCGGTGGGGCTGGGTTGCAATCACGGCCGTCGGACTGGAAGTCACGGTAACGCTTGCGGCGTTCGTCTGGGTTGGAATCTACGGCTATCTGATCCATCCTGGGGAAGAGCTTCCCTACTATCAAAACTATGCGCAGTCCTCCAGTCCGATCGTATCCATAGTAACGGGAATTCCGTTTTGGTTCTTCGCCTGCCGGTGGGTCGGACGGAAGGCGGGCACCCGAGCTGTGGCTATGTGTCTGTCGGCCTGGCTCATCGTGCCGCTCATTGACATGCCACTCGGTATACTTGGACAGGCAAATGCCTACGACTGGGCGATGATAGCGATTTCAGATACGACAAAGCTGCTTGCCGCTTACCTTGGCGGCAGGGCTGCGTTGAAATATGTTCTTGGAATGAGGCGAGCTTCTTGAACTATGACATGAGTACAAAAACGGTAACCGCGAAAAAGCATGTGGCTGGGCGTCAACCCGAATCTGCCACGCTGCGAAATGTGTTGATTCAGCGCGACGCTTGTACGAGCGATCTCTGCACCGAGGAAATCCTGTTCGGACTGGGTGGCGGCATTGGGTGCGCCTATTTCCTCTTTGATATGCATGGCGGGCATCCGGTTTACATCGGTTACCGAATCCACGCGAAAGAGGGTGACACTCCGTACTTCACGTTACAGATGACCGAGGGTTGGGGCGCTACCGCCAACGTACGGCATTCCTCATCGCCATCCGCCGCAACAAAGAGCCTGGTAAAGATCCTGAACGACGGTTTCACTCCCATCGTCTGGGTTGAGGTCACGAAGCTACCGTACATGTTTCTGTCGGGTCACGCCAACGCTTATCACCAGGTGGTGGTGTATGGAATGGAAGGGGATGACGTACTTGTTGGGGATTTTTGCGACAGCGTGATCCGGATGAGCATGGAGGAGCTTACCGAGGCGCGTAATTCAAACTTCGCTCCCAGGTTCCGTACGGTGGTGATCACGGAGGCGACCGCCAAACCCCAGCTGCGCGAAACCTTATCAGATCGAATTCGGGGCACTTGCAGTCAAATGCTCGAGGGTCTGGGGATCGCGAATTTTGGCCTGACGGCGCTGAACAAATGGGCCCATATGTTGACCAACACAAAAAACAAGAAGGGCTGGCCCAACTGTTTCCCTGGCGGACCACCATTGCATGGCGCTATGAGTACTGTGTTCGAGCAGATCGAATTGCGAGGCTACGGGGGCAGCGCGTTTCGCGGGATGTACGCTGATTTTCTCGACCAGGCTGCCGGCGTATTAAAGAAGTCAGCGTTGAAGAAAGTTGCCGAGCAATTCCGTGAGAGCGAGGCGTCGTGGCGGGCAATATCGGATGCAGCGCTGCCAGATTCGATCCCTCTGCTCAAAGAGACTCGCGAGGCTCTAACCCGCAGGTCGGTTCTGATCCGGAAACCCCGTACTACCGCGATCGACAAAGAGCTCGAATCCCTTCGAGATCGTCTTAAACAGCTGCGCGAGAGAAGCGCAAAAGAGCTGTCACTGTCAAAGGCTGACACGCTGGACCTGTTTGGAGCGATTAGTGAGCGCGTGCTCGAAACCGAGAAGATCGAGCGCGCCGCGTTTACCGAGCTCA
>JAMQPI010000412.1 GCA_023717565.1 Pyrinomonadaceae bacterium
GATGCGAAAGGCGTCATTCAGATCTTCAATGTGGGTGCCGAGCGAATGCTGGGATACACCGCGGCCGAAGTGATGAACAAAATCACGCCGGCCGACATTTCGGATCCTCTGGAAGTGATTGCCCGAGCCAATACGCTGAGCGTCGAACTGGAAACTCCTATTACGCCCGGTTTCGAGGCGCTGGTGTTCAAGGCGTCGCGGGGCATCGAGGACATCTACGAACTAACCTACATCCGCAAGGATGGGAGCCGCTTCCCGGCCGTGGTGTCAGTCACGGCACTGCGCGATGATGAGGAGGGAATCATCGGCTATCTGCTAATTGGCACTGATAATACAGCGCGCAAGCAGGCGGAAGAGGCGTTGCTCAAAGCGGGGGCCCTCCAGAGCGCCATCTTCAACAGCGCAAACTTTTCAAGCATCGCAACCGACGCGAAGGGTGTTATCCAGATTTTCAACGTTGGGGCCGAGCGGATGCTCGGCTACGCGGCCGCCGACGTGATGAACAAGATTACTCCCGCCGAGATTTCCGATCCACAGGAAGTCATCGCGCGGGCCAAAGCGCTCAGCGCCGAACTGGGAACCCCGATTACGCCTGGATTCGAGGCGTTGGTGTTCAAGGCCTCGCGGGGGATCGAGGACATCTATGAGCTGACCTACATCCGCGAGGACGGCAGCCGCTTCCCGGCCGTGGTGTCGGTTACGGCACTGCGCGATGATGACGAGAGAATCATCGGCTATTTGTTGATCGGTACCGATAATACGGCGCGCAAGCGGGTCGAAGCGGAGCAGAAGAAGCTCGATCAGCGCCTGCGCGACCAGCAGTTCTACACGCGCTCCCTCATCGAATCCAACATCGACGCCCTGATGACCACCGATCCACAGGGCATCATCACCGACGTTAACAAGCAGATGGAGGCGCTTACCGACTGTACGCGCGATGAGTTGATCGGTGCGCCATTCAAGAACTATTTCACCGATCCAGAGCGGGCCGAAGCCGGCATCAAGCTGGTGCTGAGCGAAAAGAAGGTCACTGACTACGAACTCACCGCATGCTCCAGAGAAGGCAAGAAAACAGAGGTATCTTACAACGCGACCACGTTCTACGACCGTGATAGGACGCTGCAGGGTGTGTTCGCCGCGGCGCGCGATGTGACTGACCGCAAACGGGTCGAAGAGAAGCTAAAACTTTACTCCGACACGTTAGAGCATCGCAAAGCTGAGCTCGAAAGGTTGCAGACGCAGATGGTCCATAGCGAGAAGATGGCTTCTCTCGGTCAGCTTGCCGCTGGCGTTGCCCACGAACTAAACAACCCTGCCGGATTCATTTATGCCAACATGGGGCTCCTGCAAAAATGCGCTGCCGGACTTGAACGCCTGTTCAAGGCTTACGACAACGCCCAATTACCGGCTCTCCTGGCGGCTCAGATCAACGGCATCAAAAAAGAGATTCATTACGACCATTCACTCAAAGACCTCCGAGCGATCACCTCAGATTGTTACGAAGGAGCGGAGCGGATCCGCGATGTTGTGCAGAACTTACGCCTCTTCTCGCGGCTCGACGAGGCCGAATTCAAGAAGGTCGATCTGCACGAGGGTATCGAGTCAACTATTCGTCTGATTTCTCAATACTACGGTTCCGACCGCATCACTCTTGAACGTGATTACGCCGATCTGCCGCCCGTTGATTGCTACGCCGGGCAACTCAATCAGGTGTGGATGAACCTGCTCGTTAACGCGGCTCAGGCGATAAAGCATGAAGGCAAAGTGCGCGTGGCGACGCGCAGGGAAAAAGAAATGGCCGTAATTTCAATCAGTGATACGGGCAGCGGCATCGGGCCCGAACATCTGAAGAAAATCTTCGATCCCTTCTTCACGACTAAACCGGTTGGCGAAGGGACAGGGTTGGGACTGTCCATTACATACGGCATTATTGAAAGACACGACGGCTCGATCAGTATTGAAAGCCGACTGGGGGAGGGCACCACAATCACTGTCGCCATCCCGATTAATGCGATCCGCCGAGATGAACGCGCCGAGCAAGGCGACGCGAACAACAGGCTCTTGCCTGCTTTGTAAGGAGTTACTCATAATATGTCCTACAAGATCCTAGTCGTTGACGATGAACCGAACAACCTGCGGGTGCTCGAAAGACTATTCCGCCACGACTACGAAGTCATCACAGCAGAATCAGGTGAAGAAGCGTTGCGCCTGCTCAGCGAGCACGATGCTGCACTCGTGATCACCGACCAGCGGATGCCAAACATGACCGGCGTAGAACTGCTCAAACGCACCGCGGACATTAGACCACAGATGGTCCGGATCATCCTGACAGGCTACACGGATGTCGAAACACTCGTGGAAGCGATCAATAGCGGGCTCGTTTATAAGTATGTAACGAAGCCGTGGGACAACGAAGAACTGAGTTTGACTGTGAACCGTGCACTGGAGCACTACGAGACGAATAAGGGGCGACATGAACTTGAGATGATGAACCAGCGCCTCACGACACGGATGCGAGAGATCCACGAACTAGCCGCAGTTGATTAGTGCTGAGTATCGCATCCACTGGCACTCGCGTTCCCCACAACACGGGAGTGCGCTTAGCACTTCGGCGTCTATCGTGATGGGAAATGAGTCGATTTCTTTCTCTACCGACTGAGTGAGTAGGGCTCGGGTGAGATGTGTCCGACTTGGGCCGTGAGGAGTAGCATCAGCGCTTTAAGGCGGACTGCCAGTTCAACACGACTGTCATCGGTTGAGTAGCCACCTCTTCTGGAGTTGCGGCAACTAAGAAGCGCTGGCCGTCATGGGAGACAACGTAGTAATTCCTCGGTCCGGGCAGGCCACGAATGCGCATCTCAAACAGCGCTTTGGGAACGCTCGACTCGAAGGTCGCACCGTCACCCTTGACCTCAACGGCCATCAATTTTCTATCAGACGAGATATAGAACAATTCCTTGCCATCGTGCCTCCACTTGGGATCCCCACCTCCGTTGTTAGAAATCTGCCACTGCCCACCTGACGGAAAGCTTCGCACGTAGATCTGGTATGTTCCAGATTCGTTTGACGTGTAGGCGATCCATTTGCCATTTGGGGAGAACTGACCCTGCACCTCTGCAGAATTCGTCTGCAAGAATGGAAAGGGCTTTTGATCTCCTGATAGCGGTAAGACCCACAAATCGGAACCGGTCTTGGGATTTTGCTCTTGATAGAGAATGAATTTCCCGTCGGTAGACCAGTCGGTTGGGTTCTTGCTGATGTCTGATCTCAGCAGCGGCTCTTCATTCCCCGCACCGCTCGCGGCCTTTTGGTATAGATTCAGCGGTCCATCGCGACTCGTGTGAAAGACGATAGCACTACCGTCAGGTTTCCATGTTGGACTTGACTCAGCGCCCGGATCAAATGTCAAACGCGTCCGCGCGCCGCTGGCTAAATCAATCAACCAGATGTCGGCATTAAGCCCGCCCGGCGGATCGATCAGGCTTAATGCGAGTCGCTTTTCATCAGGGGAGAGCGATGGGTTGTTGTAGGCGCCGGGTGGTCCAAGTGTTCCCAGCCGCTTCCCCGCGCGATCGAACCAGGCGAGATCAACGTTTCCGCCGGACCCGCTTCGGTAAACCAACACGCCCGTTTGCGAGATCGAGAAAAGACCAAACCTTAAGCCTGGAATAGCATCTACTCCCTCAGCAACTGGGAACGGTTCTCCGGTAAGTTCGAGTTTATCGGGATCAAAGCTCTGCGCCACCAGTGTTAGTTGTCGCATCGTCAACAGGTAACCCGGGGCAACATAGACGGCGTTCGCAGTGAAGTTCATCAAACGCTTTGTCTCAGTGGAGTCGAGCGACCCGACTAATATCCAACTATTCTCGTTTAGCCCGGAGCGTCCCGCGTACAAGAAGTGGCGTCCATCCGGCAAGAAATGAGGAAAGTGGTGGGCCTGCTCCTTGGAGGACGAGTCGATCTTAGTCACCGGTACAGGCACACCGCCGGCGGCGGATACCTGGTAGAGTGAACTCAGCGCGCTAGGTGCGAACACGATCACGCCACCACTATTCCACGTGCCTCCCCGGCCGTCTGGTGCATCGCACAGGGTTAGCGCTGGCCCGCCTGGGACCTCAATCTTCTTAAGCTTTCCGGCCGAGAAGAATCCGATGAAGCGACTATCAGGTGACCAGAATGGATAAATGGCGTCGTCCGTTCCCTCAAGCGGTTTCGCTGCCAGTGAGTCGATATCCCGCACCCATAAGAGAGACTTGCCTTCAGATGTGCCTCGGAGAACAATTCGAAGTCCGTCCGGCGAAACCGCGAAAGGCCCACCAAAGCTGGTTTTATCTGGCGGGTAAATCAAGAAGCGAGCCGCAGTGGGTGTCTGTGCAAGTTCTCGGCGTAGATAGGCAATCGGCAGCGTCCCCAATAGCCCAAGCAGTAAGACGGCTGCAATTACCCACGGCAACCACTCACGTTTCTTCGCCCGATCAGTTGAAACAGGTAAGGCGGCTGCTATTGTTTGGCCCGACGTCACCCCACTCAACGATTCGACAGCAAACGCCACGTCTCTCGCCGACTGAAATCTCTGATCCGGATTCTTTTCCAAACAGTGCAATACCACCCGCTCAAGTGCGGGACTGATCTTACTGTTCGATTGAGACAGTTCCGGTGGATCCTCTTTCAGAATCGCATTCAGTGTTTCAATCGTTGACGCGCCGTCAAAAGCGCGTTTACCCGAAAGCATCTCGTAGAGAATTGTGCCCAGAGAGAAGATGTCCGAACGATGGTCCACTCGCTCGGCCCTGACCTGTTCGGGAGACATATACCCCACCGTGCCTAAGATCGCGCCTGGGTCAGTATTGAATTTACGCGTCGGCAGATCTGTATGAAATTCGTTTCTGTCCGGCTCCTCGATCAACTTAGCCAGTCCGAAGTCCAGAATCTTCAGTCGCCCGTCCCTGGCAACGAACAAGTTCTCCGGCTTCAGATCACGATGTACGATCCCCTTGGCATGGGCTGCTGCCAGGCCTGACGCAATCTGGATTGTGTAATCAAGCGACTTTCGCACCGGTAGCCCATTTCCGTTTAACTGCTCTCGGAGAGTCGTCCCATCGAGAAGTTCTGACACTACGTAAGGAGAGCCTTCATGCGTATCGACATCGTAGATTGAGAGGATGTTTGGGTGATTGATCGCACCGGCAGCTTGCGCTTCCTGCTCGAAACGACGCAAACGTTCTGAATCTGCCGAGAAGGCGGCAGGCAGGACTTTGATGGCGACATCGCGGTTGATTTTAGGATCGCGCGCGAGATAA
>JAMQPI010000439.1 GCA_023717565.1 Pyrinomonadaceae bacterium
CGAAGGTGGCGCCTCGCTCAATATTCTCTCCGGACTAGTGGCTGGGAATTTTTCCGCCTACTGGCTGGGTATGAGCATTGTGGCACTGATGTCGATTGCTTATTACATCAGTACGCCGGCGCTGGATCCGTTGATGGTCGCCGCTCCGGTGTTCGCTTTCGGCCTGGTCGCATTTGGTTTTCTCGGCATGGGGCCGGTGACCATCGCTGTCGACTCTTACGGTCCAGTAACCGATAACGCGCAGTCGGTGTATGAACTCTCGCTGATCGAACAGGTGCCCGATGTCGAAGCGGAGATTAAGCGTGACTTCAACATCGTCGTCAATTTTGCCCACGCCAAACACCTGCTGGAAGAAAATGACGGCGCCGGCAACACTTTCAAAGCCACTGCCAAGCCGGTGCTGATTGGTACGGCAGTAGTCGGGGCCACGACGATGATCTTTGGGATCATGATGACCCTGACAAATGGATTGACTACTGACACGCAAAACCTTTCCCTTCTGCATGCGCCTTTTGTCCTGGGCCTGATTACCGGCGGCGCGGTCATCTACTGGTTCACAGGCGCGTCCACGCAGGCGGTAACTACCGGCGCCTACCGTGCGGTGGAGTTTATTAAGGCGAATATCCGGCTGGAAGGCGTGGAGAAGGCTTCGGTTGAAGACAGTAAAAAGGTGGTGGAGATCTGCACCCAGTATGCGCAGAAAGGGATGTTCAATATCTTCCTCACTGTCTTCTTCTCGACGTTGGCTTTTGCATTTGTCGAACCGTTCTTCTTTATCGGCTACCTGATTTCAATTGCAATCTTTGGACTTTACCAGGCAATCTTCATGGCCAACGCAGGTGGAGCATGGGACAATGCCAAGAAAGTCGTGGAAGTTGATTTGAAAATGAAAGGTACCCCACTTCACGATGCTACAGTTGTGGGCGATACCGTGGGCGACCCATTCAAGGATACTTCGTCAGTTGCGATGAACCCGGTCATCAAGTTCACCACGCTATTTGGACTGCTGGCAGTTGAGCTGGCTGTGTCAATTGCAAATCCACAGGGACAATTCGGTGAGAATGGTCCGATGATCAGCCACATTCTGGCGCTGGTGTTCTTTTTGATCTCAGCCGTCTTCGTCTGGCGCTCGTTCTATGCGATGCGCATTGGCACGTTAAAGGCCGAGGCATCCGAGGCTCAGACAGATGCAATGGCCGCGGACTAAATAATAAGAAGTTCTGAGTGCTGAGTTCTGAGTCCCGAGTTCCGAGTTTATGATTGCGGCATTCTGATTTAGAAAACTGAACTCAAATATCGGAACTCGAAACTCGAAACTTGTTAGCGGAACTTGAGACTATGATTACTTCATACGCCAAACCTGACACTTTGCTCGCCGCGGCACTCGCGCCACTGGATTGGACTCGAGCGGTTTCACTCGTCTTCGCGTTCAGTTTGTTAATCGCTCTATCCGCGCAGATTGTGGTTCCGATTGGCCCGGTGCCAATTACCGGGCAGACCTTCGCCGTACTGTTGACCGGCGCTTTACTGGGCTCCCGCCTGGGCGCAATGGCGTTGGTTGTTTACCTCATTGAAGGCGCAAGTGGGCTGCCGTTCTTCTATGGCGGCTCGAGTGGTATTGCTCACCTGCTTGGCCCGACCGGCGGATACCTGATCGCCTTTCCCGCCGCCGCTTTCATTACCGGAGCGTTTGCCGAGCATGGCTGGGACAAGCGCTTTCTGACTGCAGCAGCGTCGATGGCGATTGGCTCAGTGGTGGTTATGCTTTCCGGTTGGGCTTGGTTTGCTCTGATCACTAACACCGCGCTGCCAACCGCTTTTCAACTTACCGTGCTCAAATTCATTCCCGGCGACATCATCAAGATACTGCTCGCCGCCGCGGTGTTGCCTTCAGGTTGGTCGCTATTGAAGCGCCGCGCGTCAGAGGACCAGTAGCCTTTTCCCACCGTCGCGATATGCACATCCTCAAGGTCCGCTCATGCGCGCGTGAAGAGCTGGTTGATTTCACCGACCAGGTACAAACCAAACTAACTGAGTCAGGGGAGCGCGAGGGATTGATCGTGCTCTTTGTGCAACACACAACTGCCGGCCTCACCGTGAACGAAAATGCAGACCCGGATGTGCCGCGAGACATGTTGCTTGCCTTCAGAACCCTCATTCCCCAGCACGGCATGGGTTTTCGTCACGGCGAGGAAAATTCAGACGCTCATATCAAAGCGAGCCTCGTGGGCTCTTCGGTCACGGTCCCATTCAAGGACGGGAAGTTGTTGCTTGGCCGCTGGCAGGGGATATTTCTTTGCGAATTTGACGGTGGACGCGAGCGACAGGTGATCATGATGCTTCGTTGAAATCCGAAACTGGCTAAGCCGCGAACCTATTCACCGCTTCGACTCGTCTCGAACTCTAAAACATGTGATTGAATGCCTAAGACCTACGACAAGTTTGCGCCGCAGTATGACGCGGTAATGCGTCCGCTTGAGCGCTGGTTTCTCACTCGGCTGCGTACACAGACCTTCAATCTACTACCGCGCAGCGCTCGTGTGCTCGAGCTCGGAGCCGGCACGGGCCGCAACTTTGTTTTCTATCCGGACGAGACTAGTGGAGTCGCCAGCGAACCAAGCCGCGAGATGCTGAAGATTGCCAAAGACCGAGAACGTCCGGCGGCCGTGACGCTGGTCCAGAGCCGGGCAGAGGAACTGCCTTTTAAGAGTGCGGTCTTTGATGCGGCGTTCGCTACGCTCGTGTTTTGCTCGGTCAGTTCCCCGGCGAAGACTTTTGCGGAGTTGCGCCGGGTGGTTAGATCAGGAGGAACGATCTTGCTGCTTGAACATGTGCGGCCAGGAGGAGTGCTGGGTCCGGTGTTTGATTTGATCAGTTTGGCTACCGTGCCTCTGTTTGAAGATCACTTCAACCGGCGGACGGCGGATGATGCGCTAACAGCGGGCCTGCAAGTGTTGAGAGTGGAGAAGAGTCTGATGGGCGCCATCAATTTGATCTCCTGTAGGGTTTAGAAACGATCATGCGAATGCTCATGTTGCTAACGGTGATGCTGGTAGCAACTGCTCCCGGCGTCGCCCAGATCGGAACCGAGGAGGCAGTTGCTAAGACTCCGAAGATTGAAGCCACTTATGACAGTGGCAAGGACAGAACGACGGTGCGGATGGATCCGATGCAAATCTCCGGCGCCAAGGGCCGATATCACAGCCTGCACCTGGCGCCGGCGTACAGTTTTCCCGGGCAGGTGCCGCGAACGCCCAAGATCATCGACTTTGAACTGCAAACTGTTGTCAAGGCTCGCAAACTAAGGGTGGATCTCTATGTTCTCTTTGTCATCGGCGGCGAAAAGATTTTTCTTAGTTCAAACCGGTGGGGCGTCAAGAAGCCGGTTCCGGGCCGGCCGTGGGTGGGCGAACGTCTTGTCTTCCGTATGCCTTATGAAACCCTGCTCAAACTTGCCAACGCGAAGCAGGCATTAATCCGGATGGACGGGATCGATTTTGAACTC
>JAMQPI010000441.1 GCA_023717565.1 Pyrinomonadaceae bacterium
AAGTTGGCTCGGAGGCTTAATTTAGGCCCCCGACGGGCAAGCAAAACCAAGCATGTTCAAACTGCAACGGCTAGAGATCACCGGCTTCAAATCCTTCGCGGACTACACAGAAATTCTATTCACAGGGGACGGCATTACCGCAGTGGTTGGGCCGAACGGCTGCGGTAAAAGTAACGTCGCGGACGCAATTGCCTGGGTTTTGGGAGAACAACGCGTCAAACATCTGCGCGGGGCAGAGATGAAAGACGTGATCTTCCAGGGCTCGCGAAACCGCCAGCCAAGTGGAATGGCGGAAGTTGTCATGCACATGGTGCGCGACGAGGTGGTTGAACACGAGCCTGATATTGAGGATATCGATTCAACGCTCGAGCAGATCGATGACCGCGTAATTAGTCTGGATGCGGTTCTACCGGAGGATTCTAGCGCGGTGGTTTCGGGAGTGGAGCCGGAAATCGCTGCCATGGCTCCAGACTCGGCAGTCGCGGCAGGTACCGGAGAAACTGGTGATGCTGAAGTTTCGGCCCCAGAGAAGACTACACATAAACGACATTGGCGACGACGAAGCCTCGCGCTCGAGTTTCAGCCCGGCGAGGCCGTGGCAGTTACCCGCCGTCTGTACCGATCCGGTGAAAGTGAGTACCTCCTTAACAATCGTCAGTGCCGGTTGCGCGACATCCAGGATCTCTTTTCAGGGACCGGATTGTCCGGTGGCCACTACGCGATTATCGAGCAGGGACGCATCGGCCAGATTCTCTCTGCGAAACCCATGGATCGCCGCACGATCATTGAAGAGGCGGCCGGGATAACGAAGTTTCGCGTTCGCCAGCGCGCTGCTGAAGCACGGCTGGAGTCTGCACGTTCAAATCTTTCCCGCATCGCCGACATAATTTCAGAGATCGACCGTCAGGTAAACAGTCTTCGCCGGCAAGCCTCGAAGGCCCGACGTTACCATGTCCATCGGGAGGAGCTACGCGATCTGCTGCGGCATGTTTTTGTCGCCGAAGATCGAAAACTAACTCTGCTGCTCGGTGAGACTGAGGCCAAACTGCAAGACGTTTGTGCTCTGGAGCGCAACCTGGCCAATGAATTGGCGCAACGCGAAGAAGAGGCCCGCCAGGCAACTCAGCGTGCCCGCAAGATTGAGGATGAGCTAACAGCGTCCCGGGCGGCAGCTGCCGAGGCAGTTCTCAGACGAGACCGCGAGATTCGCGAACGGGCATATCAGGAGGAGCAGGTCGAGGCGCTCGAGAAACGCAGCGTGGTTGTCGGTGCGGAGATTGAAGCGCTTTCAGCCCGGCTGGTTCTAGTTGAGTCCGAGTGCCAACGGCTCCAGGAAGAGGATGCCACACTCAGAGCACAGGCTGATGAGAGTGCCTCATCCTTAAGAACCGCTGAAGAAACGTATGCGCTAAAACTCGCGACGGCCGTAACCGCCGAAACGGAAATCGAGAACGTGCGCGCCGAGTTGCTCACACACACGGCCGTCGCCGAACGCTTGCGTGAGATCGCTCGTCAACTTGAGGGTACGATTGAGCGGTTGGTCGTGCAATCAGAGGGATTGGCGCGCGAAGGTGAAAGGGCGGCCGCGCAGCATGCCGAGCGCCAGACGGAAGCGGAGACATTTGGCTACGAGATCACGACGGCGCGCGAACACATCGCCGGGCTTAACGCTGAACGCGAAACAGCCGTGGATGCCGTCGTAAAGGGCCACGAAGCCGTCAGTGATACCGACGCCGAGCTAACTCGAGTGCGCGATGAATGTTCCCGGACCAGGCACCGGCTGGAGAGTTTGAAAGAACTGGACGAAAGACGCGCTTACTACTCGTCGGCAGTTCAGTTGCTGCTTTCCCAAACCGACACGCCACGCGACTTTCACTATATCGGCACACTGGCTGATGCTCTTAAGGTTGAGGCGAAGTGGGAACGCGCAGTGGAGGGCGTGCTCGGGTCATCTCTACAGTCGATTGTTGTGCCCACGCCCGATGATGCGGCGCGCGCTGCGCATTGGTTGAGAGAAAATAACGGGGGCCGAGCAAGCTTTCTAGTTGCCGGCTTGCACGGAGCAAGTGATGAGATAGAAACCGTTTCGAGGCAGCTGATTGAGCGACCGGCCCTGTCCCTTACCTACGCCAACGATGATCTCGAGCGACTCCGAATCAGCGACTTGCTGGGCGCCTCTTCCGAGTTGGTTTCAATCTTACAGCGTACTATGCCGCAACGGATGAATGCGCGAATCGCCAGCAGTCTTGACGATGCGATGACGAGGTCTTTGGCTACAGGTGAGGTTTACGTGACGCTTAATGGCGACTGGGTGGCCGGAGGTCAATTCGTTAGCGCCGGCGATGCACGGGCTGTTGAAGAGGGGGCCGGGCTGTTGGCCTTCAAACGAGAGCTGCGAGAACTGGAAGCGCGCGCTGAGGGTTTGCGATCCGAACTCAGTTCGGCTGAGCAGGCAGCGAAACTGGCCCGCACTCGTCTCATAGAACTGGAAGATGCGGTCGTATATTTGAACGAAGCCATCGGTCGCGAAGACCGCGAAGCAATGACCCGTGAGCTGACGGCTGCCGGGCTGGCCCAGGAAATCGAGCGCGCCGAGCGGCACATGCGTGTCGTGGCCGAAGACGCAGCGCGAGTCGAGGAGGAGCGGCGCGATGTTGAGCAACGTCGGCTTACGGCACTGTCCGAGGCCGAAGGGGCCGAGGCAGCACGGTTGGCGTCCAGCGAGACCGTAATTAGAGCTTCTGCCTCTCTGGCCGAGGCGCGACGGGAAGTTGAATTAGAAAGTGAAGGGCTTGCCGAACGACGGGCTACGGCTGCTGCAGCTGCCGAAAGAAGGCGGGCCACGTCAACTGAACTGCGGCGTATGGAGGCCGAGTATGCCGAACTCGCCGATAGGGTGGGGCGGCATAGATTTGACGTAATTGAAATCACCACTCGTCTCGAGGAGTTAAGTCAGTCGATCGCCGAGCTGGAGCTGAAGGCCAATCGGGTTCACGAGGAGCGAGCGCACGAAGAGCAGGAGATCTCAGCTCTCTCCGAAAGCCTGGAAGCCGCGCGTCAGCAAGCCGACGCGCTGTCTGCCGAACTCTCGGATCTGAACCGACGCGCAGCTGAGATACGCGACGCGCGCGGAGGTTTCGAGGTGCAACGGGCAGAGGCCCAGGCCCGGCTCACGTTTGTGCGCGAAAACTGCACCGCCGAATTGAATCAGTCGCTGGAGGAGTTGGCGAGGGAGTTGGTGCCGGCAGCAGAATTTGATTTGGACGCGGGCCATGCCCGGGTCGAAGAGCTACGCTCTCGGATTGAAAGCTTTGGCGCAGTCAACATGATGGCCCTGGAAGAGTTGTCGGAATCAGAGGAGCGCTTGTTGTTCCTGACAGCTCAGCGGCAGGACATTGTTGATGGCATCTCCTCGACCGAGGAAGCGCTGCGCGAAATCAAGAAGCGTTCGCGCGAGAGATTTCGTCACGCATTCGAACAGATTAATAAGAACTTTGGCGAATTGTTCAAAGAGCTTTTTGGTGGTGGACGCGGCGAGATGAGCCTGATCGAAGCCGACGACGTTCTGGAATCCGGCATTGATGTCATCGCGCAGCCGCCGGGTAAGCGTTTGCAGAACGTGCTGCTGCTCTCGGGCGGCGAGAAGGCGATGGCGGCCCTGGCGCTGGTGCTGGGTATTTTCCACTATCGACCGTCGCCTTTCTGCTTGCTCGATGAAGTCGATGCTCCGCTGGACGAAGCGAACGTGGGACGGTTTACCGACAAAGTCGCTCAGATGGCTGCGCACACGCAGTTCATTGTCATCACTCATAACAAGCGGACGATGGAAATGGCCCGCGCTCTATACGGTGTGACAATGGAGGAGGTCGGCGTGTCAAAACTGGTCTCTGTTAGGTTTGAGTGAGTTGTGCGGCTTCTCCTCACGAGCCCAATGACTTGACTCATGTTCATGCTCACTACCGCCAGTACCGCTCAACCACAGAACTGGTCGGATGGTCCCGACGCTAAACGGTGGCGGTTCTGTCCGAACCTTTACCTCGCCGGGATTCCCTTAGCCATGTTCTTTAGCTAGAATGCCCATCGCACGTAGATTTGATGATCAGGCGAACCCTAAAAACTCTCCAGCTGCTCCCCGCCGCGTTGATGTTGTCTAGCGCGGCGATTTTCAATTGTGCCTCCTGCTGGGCTCAGGGAAGTCCTCCGTTGCCCGATCTATCGAACAAGAAACAGAATAACCGTCCGGGGCAGTCATCTGGTGCCCCCGAGATTTCAGAAGGCTCAAAAGCAGTCGCAGCACCGGTGACGTATTCCTATGAATTCTCCCAACCGGCATTTTACGTCCGCCATATCGTCATCGAACACGACGCCAGCGGTCAGGGGAAAATTACTTTCGAGCGTCTGAATGAGGAAACCTCAGTAGTGGAACCGATTGGATTGTCACCCTCGGTCCTCAGTCGATTAACGAAACTGTGGCAATCGTTGGGCTTTTTGGACTCTGAGGAAAACTACCAGGCGAGCAGACAATTTCCTCACCTCGGTACAATGCGGATAGGTATGACCCAGGGTGCGCGAAAACGGACGGCCGAGTTTAATTGGAGCAACAACGCGAGCGCATCGGCGTTGGTGACTGAGTATCGCCGGGTCGCGGATCAAGCGATCTTCGTGTTCGACATTTCTGTGGCGCGCGAGAACCAGCCGCTCAACACTCCCAAACTGATGGAGTATTTGGAGTCGGCAATGAAGAGAAACTGGATGTCCGACCCTCAGCAATTGATCCCTTTACTAAGAGATATCAGCACCGACGAACACCTTCCGCTAATCGCCCGCAATCACGCACTCCGTTTAATTAAGCAGCTCGAGAAGTAAATCTCAAGCTCGACATGATTTGCACCTTGTCTGCGCTCTCCTAACGCTTGAGTTCCATTTTCAAGCGCTCTCCCTGCTCCGAAAACTATAGAGATGTGTTAGCCAGCTGGCAAAATTCCAATACTCGATTCTCCGCCCAGAAGCGATCTTCGTCCTTAGCGGTAGCGGCTACGAAAGCGACGTGGCCGCCACGCTCTGGTCCCAGGAGGAGAATGTATGGGTTGGCGCCGACTGAAGGATCGCGCAGCGGCGCGAAGGGGATAAAAGGATCATCCTGTCCATGAATGATCAGGGTGGGCACTCTGATCTTGTCCATTACTCGAAGGGCGCTGGCTTTGTCGTAATAATCGGCGGCGTTGGCAAAACCGTGGGCGACCGAAGTGAAGCGTTCGTCAAACTCCCTGAGTGTCCGGATCAGATGAAGTTCGCTGGTATCGTAAACTTCCGGATAAAGTCTACCTTTTAACCTGATGCGATTCTTTAGACGGCGTACGAAGTCTCGGTGGTAGATCCAATTCGAAGATTGGCCAATCGAGTTGCCGCTGGCCGCAAGATCGACCGAGGGAGAGATAGCGCAAACGGCAATGATTTCTTTGGGCGGATGCTCGCCGTATTCTCCAGCAAGTTTGAGCACCATGTTTCCTCCCAGGGAGAATCCGATGAGAAATAGCCTGCTCAAGCCATTGTGCTCGATCAATTCCTTAACGACAGCGCGCAAATCCTCGCTGAGTCCCCCGTGGTAGAGTGTTGGAGTCAGGTGTTCCGTACCGCCGCAGTTACGAAGGTTCATTCGCACAACGTTGAAACCGCCACGGAAGGCTTTCTGAGCCGTAGCAAGCATGTAGACTCCATCGCTTGAGCCTTCAATTCCATGCCAGAGGACAACCGTCGGATGTTCAATCCGATTATCGTGCCAACGGCAATGGGCCAGGACCTGGGTATTCGGCGCGACCTCAAATAGGCGTTGCTCGTCGCTGGACGCCCGGAGTCGAAAGCGCCGCGGCCAGGCAAAACTGGCCAACGTCTGCAAATGGCCGCTGCGGAAAAGCGGATGCGGTTCGAAAGGTTTGCCTGCAAAAATCTGGGCAACCTTTGATAGAAAAACTCGCGCCTCAGTTTTCCTGGACTGCGAAACCGGCAGCGAAACTTTCTCGGTTGAACTCGAAACAATCATCAGCGGTTCACCTAACTGAAATGGTACCCGGCCTCTCCTGGGGTAACATTACCCTTCAAGCTATTGGCCAAAGGAGTTTAACTTACGATTGAGAAACATTGGAAACACGCTTAAGCTCACGTCAAGAACTGATGAAAGCGAAGAGATGGCGAGCACGCACTAAGGGCGATCTAATGATTGAAGTCTGGGAGGCTCTGGATTGCGAGTCCGTTGGCGCTCGCGAGCTGAAGGAGATCCAGACCGTCGTCAGGAGAGAATTCGGCGCCGGGAGTGTGGATAGCCCGGCATCAATCGCGCGGACTCTCGCTGATGAAGGCGCGGTCTTGCGTCATCCAGAGGTGTTGAATCTGGATACTGAATGGCGGGAGCGGGAATTGTCGGCGGTAATCTCCCCGGATGAATTGAACTTCTCAGGTCTGGCAGAGGCATCCGCCTCAATAAAGAAGCTCGATACCTTGCGTCGGAAGTTTGAGGCGAACAGCGAACGACTGCAATTGAGTCGCTTGCGCGAGATGACTCTGAAACTGAAACAAGACGCATTGGTGGTGGCGCGCAGCAAGACCGTCGAGAGGCAGCAGCAGCTGGAAGCCAGGGAGATTGCCCAGTGGCTAACTATTTGGCTTCAATCGCCGGACGTCTTTGACGATTGGCTAAGTCTTCGGCAACGCTCACCTGAATTCATTCAACTCACATCATGAACAATTATTGACCGCCATTTTGAGTAGAGATAGAATGCGAATGCAGGATTCACTGAGCGGACTTACTGAGTCGCTTCCTCTGATAATGATCGTCACGTCTTTCTTTTGCCTCGCACCTTTACAGGTCAACCACGAGTGGATAGCGAGTTATCCCGAGCTCTCAACGGCGGTTGAGTAGTTGTTCTCCTCATGATCGCGCAAAGGAGCCATCCCATGCAGTTTACTGGACGATGTCTGAACGTTCTTGCCGGGAGAGTGATGCCGGGTCTACTGGGTGTCTTCGGTGTGCTCGGTCTCACGCTGGGCATCGTAGCCGCTCAAACTCTGGAAGCTATCAACGAGCACTATCTGATCGAAGCCAGGTACGATAAAGGACAGGCATACGCAGGCAACAACCTCGGTCTCAAAATTACCTTGAAGACCCCGGCAAGCCAATCCGTGCCTCGAGATAAGATTCTAAAGCTTGCCAGATATGAGGCGCCAGAAGAGTCGAATATCGAGATCAAGCTGGTGGGGAATCCCGAGAGAAATACCCGGGATAGTTACAACCAGGAAATATATACTTTTCAAGTCAAGATTCCTCAGGGCACAGAGCCCAGGTCCTACAAAGTCAAACTCAAGTTCCAATATGAGGCGGACCAGACGACTGTAGACAGAGAGGTTGACCTGGTTGTGGGCGAGCGCATGAACAAGAAGCTCGTCATTACCGGTGGCGACAGTGAACCATTTGTCGCCGGCTCGCGCGTGATATACAACCTTAACCTCCAAAACGACTACCGGGACTACACGATCAACATCCACGAAATCAGGATTACCTCAGTGCCCGCTGGTTTAGTCAGGAGCATTACGCTGGGCCCGATTGGTGAAGTCAAAGCGGAAATCAACGCCAGGACAAATACGATCTCATTCAAGCCGTTCCTAAGTATCCGACCCATAGATAAAGAGACCCTGCCGCTGGAGTTGGAAATTGGATCCATGTCCACGACCAACTGGATCAAAGGTTTTGGTGACAGTTCCAAGCTGGTTTTTGACTATGAATACGATGACGGCAATGAAAGGATCATTGCGCTGCCGCCGCAGGAAGCTGCGGTTAAGATCCGACCTAGCGATGGCACGCTGCTGGGGGCAATGTTCATTGGTGTGATTATCGGTACTGGACTGAAGTTCTATCTCGAGTATCTGCGCGAGAAGGGAGTTATAAACAGGAAGGGCGTGGCCGTTTTCGTAGGCATAACGATATTAGTCGGCATTGTGATAACGGTGATCGCCTGGGCCGGTCAGATTCAGATCATCGCCTTCAAAGACATCAACCTGTCTTACGATCGCCCGGTCGTGATTTTCATCATTGGATTGATCGGTGCTCTGGGCGGTGTCCATTTCCTGAACAACTGGGCCAAGAAGTATCTGCCCCAGGAGAGCTCGCCTCCGAAGGAGACCTGAACATGGGTAAGCGCAACTCAGCTCTGATGGCCTGGTTAGCCTGGCCTACAGTATTGCTTCTCTTTGCTGCATCATTTTCGTCGGCGTCGACATTTGGCCAGTCCAGAACGACCAGGCGTGGGGGTGATCCTAAACCAGTTTTGGCGCTGGCGGATCTCTACTACAAGAACAACGACATCAGCGATAAGGCCGCCGTTCAATACCGAAAGGTGAGGGACCAGTTCCCCAAATCAAAGGAGGCCGAAACGGCGCAATACTTTCTCGGCAGCTATTACCACCGTAAGTTCTACATCCAGAGAGAGAAGAAACTGAAAGAGGATTATGGGCTACTTGTTGAAGCCCAGGGTCAGTATGAAGACTACACGGGCAAGTACGCCTGGAGAAGTAAGTCGCCGGATTGGCTGGCGGACGCCTACTTCAATCTGGCACTGGTCTTTCTGCAAAGGGGAGACAGTAAGAAAGCCGAGGAGTTTTTGGGGAAGATGTATGGCGCGGCGCCGTATGATCGTACCACTCATGTTTACCAGGTGGTCTGGTCACCAAACACCAAAGACTTAATTGATGCCAGTTTCGACTCCAAGCAACTCGCCGAGTATGCCAACTCATTAATCTACTCCTACGCCTATGGTCAGCAGCAAGCACTGCCACAGGGTCCGCCATTTGAAATCATCGTGGAAAAGATCAAACTCTGGTGCAAAGGTCGGAAGAGCTTGAAATAGTGTTGCTGTTAATCAAAATGCTACCGGCGTTGCTGACGCGCGGGCGTTAGTATGGTCAACATTGGCTTTTCTAGGGACCTTCGCTAAACTGGATCGCAGTTTGGTAGGAGGTCCTCACAATGAGCAACGAAGAACTCGACAGAAAAATAGAATTTATCATCGAGCAGCAAGCCCAGTTTGCGTCCGATATTATCCAGCTGCACGAAACACAGAACCAAATAGCACAAATTGTGGCCCAGACTAGCCAAACCGCGGCTGAGACTAGCCAAGCCGTGGCTGAGACTAGTCTAGCCGTGGCTGAGACGGTCCAAGTTGTGGCCCAGACTGGAGAGATTGTGACGCGGCTGGCGCGGGGAACACTGGAAGGGTTCAAGGATGTAAACGCCAAGATTGACTCGCTGGTTGATTCGCAAATCCGCACCGATGAACGATTCGAGGCGGTGAATGCCAAGATCGCCTCGCTGGTTGATTCGCAGATTCTCACCGATGAGAATGTGCGGCGTACAGAAGAGAATGTGAGTCGCACCGAGGAGAATGTGCGTCGAACAGATGAAAGCTTGCGAAATCTCATCGCCGTTGTCGATCGTCATATTAGCCAGGGCGAACGTGGACTCTGACAGATGAGAAACGCATCCTCACCCTCAGTGTCTTACTCAAAGCGCCGTTAAGTTGAGTGGAACCAGCTGGTCTCTTATCAACAACTTTCCAATGAGAAGTTCTTGCTTGCTAGCCTCATCCTGCTCACTCAAGCCGTCATGCGGCATTTGTGGAACTTTCCTGCCGGCTCATGCGAATTAACTGTGAAGGCAAGCCGTTGAACTTATTCCTGGGATGAAACCTGACAACTCCAGCGATAGTGAACTGCTCCAGGCGATGCGGGCCGGAGACGAAGAGGCACTCGCGGCGCTATACCGGCGACGCCAACCGGGCATTTATCGGTTCGCGCTCCAGATGTGCGGTTCTCCAGAGCTTGCCGAGGATATTACTCAAGAAGTTTTCATGGTGCTGATGCGAGAGGCCCACACTTTCGATGACGCTCGCGGTTCTTTGAGCGCTTTTCTAATGGGGATCGCCCGCCATCACGTGTTGCGCCGATTGCAGCGAGAACGCTTTTACGTTTCGATGAATGAAACTTCGGACGACGGCGGTACCTCGAGCGAGACATTGGTGACCACCCTTGGTCCGTTGGATGAGATGTCGCGTGCCGAGGCGATAGAGGCAGTCAAACGGGCTGTGCTGGCTTTGCCGGAGCGCTACCGCGAAGTGGTTGTGCTTTGCGACTTGCAGGAAATGAGTTACGTGGAAACTGCGGAGGTTCTTGGTTGTGCGGTTGGGACAGTGCGCTCGCGGCTGCATCGGGCCAGGGCACTTTTGATTGAGAAGTTGAGGCCCGCCCGCGAGGAAGACGCGGCTTCAGCTGCAGTGAAATCGACGAGGTGTTTCGCATGAATTGCCAAATCTTTGAAACCGTCGTCAACGACCTTGCGCGTGAGCAGATGATGGAGGCGAACGCACGGGAGGAGGCGATTGCTCACAGCGGAGTTTGTGAAGCATGTGCGCTCAGGTTGTCACTTGAGCGTCGGCTCACTTCTGGCTTGCGTGCCCTGGCTGCGGAAATGATGTCCGCATCAGCCCCCGCTCGTGTCGAACAACAGTTGCTAGCGGCCTTTCGTAATCAAGGCTCTTTGCTCCCGCAGATTCGGCCGGCGAACCGGAGTCGCTATTGGTTGGTAGCTGCGGCGGCGGTTGTCTTGATCGCCGTTGGAATAGGCGGCATGAAGTTGGGGCTCGATGGCCCGGCTCAGACTGCGATTAAAACAGAAGCTAAAACCGACGGGCAGAACTCTCAAGTCTCGACTGGCGCCATCGAACATTTAAGACCAGAACCCACGCCAGAGGTGACGCCGGCGGTCCATCGGCCCAAGCGAAAGCGATCAGTCCAGAGGCCGCGGGAATTCTCTGCTGTTGGAAACGAGGCTTTTATAGCGAAAGGAACTAGGACTTCGGACGTCGAGGCTGATGAGAGTGAAGTAACCACTCAGTTTCTGCCCTTCAGCTATGTAAGTCCGGCCAGCCTGCAGGACGGTGGACAGCTGGTACGGGTTGAGCTGCCGCGGTCAGCGATGGTGCGCTTTGGCTTACCCGTGAACATGGAACGGTACGGCGAAAAAGTGAAGGCCGATGTGTTGGTAAGTGCGGACGGTTTGGCTCGCGCAATTCGTTTTGTTCAGTAGTGTGAGCGTAAATCAGGGACTAATCAAACCGGGCTAATGCCCGCTGCAAAGGAAAAAGCAATGAAAAACAGATTCGTGCGATTTGGTGGAATTTCTCTGGTGGTATTGATGAGCCTCAGTGTTGTCTCCGCTCAGGAAAGACAGCCTCCACCAGACAACGTAATGATCTACAAGTTCGACCAGGAAAGGATGATGAAGGACCACCCGCCGATGCCGCCTGGAGGCGATTTTGTTTTCTTCGGCTCGGAGATGAATTTTGGCGGGAAGCTTGTTAAAGGCGCTCCTTATTCTGCTGAAGCCATAACGGAGAACACGCAGACCTTGAGCGACGGTAATCGCATCGTCAACAAGTCGACCGCTTCTGTCTACCGTGACAGTGAAGGCCGTACGCGCCGCGACCAGTCGCTAAGAGCGATCGGTCCCTTTGCAAACGGGGGCAAACCCGCGCAAATAATTCATATTAGCGATCCTGTGGCGGCAGTTAGCTATGTGCTTGATCCCAGCGCACAGACTGCCCGGAAGATGCCGCCCATGCGTTTCAAGTTCGACTTCAAGACGCCGCCGCCGGACGGGTTGGCAGGTGGCCCTGATGCAAAAGGGGCCTTTCAAATTGAACTACATTCAGCCGGCGTAGTGGACGAAATTGAACTACATTCAGCCGGCGTAGTGGACAAGAAGATGAAGTCCGGTGTCGCGATGGGGTGGGTCGATAAGAACAATCAAAACTCCCAAACGGAATCGCTAGGCAAGCAAAACATCGGCGGAGTAGAAGCCGAGGGTACAAAAACCACGGTGACGATCCCGGCTGGGGAGATAGGCAATGAACGACCCATCGAGATCGTCAGCGAACGCTGGTATTCGCCTGAGTTGCAGATCGTGGTGATGACCAAACATATCGATCCGCGCTTTGGTGAAAACACCTATCGATTGGTTAACATCGATCGCACCGAGCCGGCGCGTAGTCTATTCGAAGTTCCTGCGGGCTACAAAATTGAAGGTCCGATGTCGGTTCCAGGACAGAAAATGCGCACCAGGAAGCCAGCCGGCGAGCAATAGGTTATCGTCAAGATTTGTCCATCCGACGAGTCTTGAATGAAAACGAAGATGGGCACTCGATCTAGCAGTCGAGTGACCCATTTTCTTTTCGCGCGCTTCTTGTTCGTGTTCGTTCGTGTGATTTCGTGGACCGTCTGTTTTCTCCGACAGCAAACGGATCCAGGGAATCACACGAATCACAGCGAATCGAGATTCAGAAAATGGCCAAATGAAAAATGAGGAATGACAAATGGAAAATGATCCGGTCGCTATCCTCCTGGGTTCGCCTAACTGAGCTAGTCTTCGTCCTCCCCCCCGCGAATCCGTCCTTCCGCTCTCGATTGCTCCACAATCTTGTGCGCCAGTTGACCGGGAACGGGATCGTAGTGTGAAAACTGCATGTGGAACGAGCCGCGCGCCCCCGTTATCGAATTCAGCGTTGACTGGTAGTTGAGCATCTCCGACATCGGGACCTGGGCTTTGATCACCTGCAGCTTGCCGTTGGTCTCCATTCCCTGGACGCGGCCGCGACGCGAGTTTAGATCGCCCATGATGTCGCCGCTGTTTTCCTGAGGTGCCTGGATCTCTACGTCCATTATCGGTTCGAGTATCGATGGCTTAACCTTTTCCATCGCCGCGCGAAAGGCCTTACGACCGGCGGCACGGAAGGAGTGCTCGTCGGAGTCGACGTTGTGATACGAACCATCAATCAACTGAACCTTGAAATCCACCAGAGGATAGCCAGCAATTGCTCCTGACAATGCCGCTTCGACGATCCCTTTCTCGATCGCCGGCCGAAACTGCTGCGGCACGGCGCCGCCAAAAATCTTATCCTCGAAAACAAACCCGCCGCCACGGGGAAGAGGCTCGAAGACAACCTTGCAGTCGCCGAATTGTCCCCGGCCACCGGTCTGTTTCTTGTGGCGTCCCTGGACCTCTGCGCGCTGCGTAATGGTTTCCTTATAAGGTACCTTGGGCGGATGCAGCATGACTTCGACGCTGTACCGCTTTTTCAGCTTCTCCACTACGGTCTCGACGTGGACCTGACCTGAACCGGAAAGCAGAAACTCTTTCGTTTGTGCGTCGCGGCTGAAGTGTAGGGCTTGATCCTCCTCCAGAATCTTATGCAGCGCGACGCTGATCTTCTCCTCGTCCTGACGCGATTTTGGCTCGATGGCAAAAGCAATGGCCGGTTCGGGATACTCAACCGGCGGGAAGACTATCGGAGCCTGCTTGTCACAGAGGGTGTCACCCGTCTGGGTCTCCTTGAGTTTAACGAATGCAATAATGTCGCCCGCATGGGCCTCGGCAACCTTATCGAGTTGCTTTCCCTGAACTAGATGCAAAGCCCCCAGTCGTTCCATCGTTCCCCGTGTTGAATTCAAAGCGTTGGCGTCCGTTTGCAGTCGGCCGCTGATGAGCTTGATAACGTTTATGCGGCCGGCAAAAGGGTCGGCCACTGTGCGGAAGCAGTAGGCCGAAAGTGGTTCACTCTCGTTATAGCGACGGGCAATCTTTTCTGCGTCCTGACCGGCGTCCACCGGAACCCCGTACTCTGCTTCGTGGTGGGCGGGATCGGGCGCATAGTCAACGATGCCGTTAAGCAGAGCCCGTAATCCGACTAGCGTCGCACTTGATACGGCGAACACTGGACACAGTTTGCTTTGCGCGATCGCCTTGTTGATATTAGGAATAATATCGGCTTCCTCTAGTGTTCCTTGTTCGAAGTACTTCTCCATTAAAGCGTCATCGGACTCAGCAACAAGCTCGACGAGTCTCTCTCTCGTTTTCTCGACTAACTGCCGTTCCTCACTCGGGATATCAATCTCTTTCGCCTGGCCGTCTGCACCTAACTCGTAAGCTTTCATATGAACAACATCGACCACACCGCGGAAATCCTTCTCTCTTCCAATCGGCAACGTAAAAGGAATAATTGCTCGGCTGAAGGTCCGCTGGGCGCTCTCGAGTGCTTTGCCAAAGTCTGAATGCTCTTTGTCGAGCTTGGTGATAACCATGATCCGAGGGACGATGAACTCGTTTGCGTAAGCCCAGGTTTTCTCCGTCTGTACCTCGACACCCTTAACACCGTCAATTACGGCGACGGCACAGTCAGCAACCCTCAGGGCCGGGCGGGCGTGACTCACGAATGCGGCATATCCAGGAGTGTCTATGAAATTGAGCTTGATGTCCCGGTGGTCTAAATGAGCGAGTCCGATATTGAGAGTGATTTTGCGAGCGATCGAATCTTCTTCGTGGTCGGTGACTGTTGTACCTTCATCCACTTTACCCCAACGAGGCGTTTCGCCGGCGACGTAGAGAAGGGAACTGATCAATTGCGTCTTCCCTGCGTCGCCGTGTCCAATGACCGCAAGGTTGCGGATGGCATCTGTCGAATAGACTTTCATAGGTTAATCCCTTTCCGGTGTGCGAATTTTGGCGAAGGATACCCAACCGCTTCGGTTAAAGCCCGACTGGCTGGCAGGATGTGCTCCGGATTTAGTGCGTAATTTATCTGAGCGAGAAGGGTAAACGCAAGTTGAGCCGAGAAGGGTCACCGCATTGATCTAACTGCGCTGGAAACGGCTCTTTCTTAAAGGCCGCCTAGCCCTTAGTCGTCTGCTCTCAACCCGCATCTGGGGACCTTAGAGTGCTTACCCTTTAGCAACGGATCTCTCGACCATTGCATCGAAGCAGGGACAAGAGGGATAGAGTAGTTTTAGAGGAGAAAGAACAATGTTTTGCAGAAAAATGCTCTCGTTTGTTGCTGCTTTGGCGGTGTTATTTGCCACCACGACAGCAACATTCGCGACCCGCTCAGAAAACCCAATCAGTGACAAGAAGAACGCGCGCATCTTGACGCCACTGAATATTGCAATCCTGATACAGGATGACCTTATTTCTCAGGTTGGGAATGAACTTGATATCACGCGCGACTTCATCAAATCGTTGCCCGAGGGATCTCGAGTAATGACCGGCTATGTCACCAGCGGAACGTTGCAGATTCGTCAGCCCTTTACGACGGATCTGGATAAGGCAGCGCGGTCGCTGCGAATTCCGTTGGCCAGCCAGTCGGCATCTCCGTTCAATCCTTATGTGGAAGTCATCGAAGCTCTCCGCAAGTTTGACGCTGGTTGGAAAGGAACTAATGCCGTGCTTTTGATCTCTGACGGATTAGACACTTCACGCGGATTTGACTCGGGAGCGGCGGGTAACACTATGGATCTCCACCGGGCGATCAAACATGCCAACGAGCGCAACGTTGCGGTCTATTCGTTTTATGCGCCATCTGTTGGCCTTACCAGCCGCAGCCAACTAGCGGCCAGCTACGGCCAAAGCTCACTTAACCGATTGGGCAGTGAGACAGGTGGAAAAGCCTTTTTCCAGGGCACGAGCGGATTCGTGAGTTTCGACTCACACTTCCGGCGGTTGAGAGAGGCGCTGAACGCTCAATACGCAATGGCTGACTAAATCGGGGGAACCCCGGCAATCACACCGAGGAAATATAACGCCGTCGGGACCTTCCGGCGGCGTTTTCTCGTTCGCTATTCCTTGGTTCGTGATGGGCCACGATGGTAAAGTTGCGCTGACGCAGGAGCGAGAGGCGGAAGACATGCTCCAAGGTACTCCTCACTGCGTTCTAACCTCGCAGTTGCTGGTCAATCTTACTTAAGGCTGGCAGAATGAGGCCCGAGCAACTCACTATCTGGTAGACAGGCAAAGTGCGCGAATATTGTCTCATCGTGGAGGGGGCCTTCCTCTCTGAATCTGAAGCCGAACATGCGCTTCGAGACCCGTTCATTGAAGACTGGGTCGAACAAACGGGTCACTTCAAGATTCACAACATGGATGAAATTCAGATTACGCCAGGCGTCACGCTAGGTTCTCTCGGGGTAGTGATGCTTGAAGACCGCCTGTTCGAGATAGCCAGCGCAGATCCCGAGCACCCACTGACGGAGCACAAGGCCAAGGGCGTCGCCGAAGCCTTGCGCCGTCAGGACATGTTCGATGAAATCAAAGTGGAGCCGCGGGGTGAAGAAACCAGCGTAGAATAATATGGGGTTTAAGAAATCAACTAAAATACTGCTGGGTGTGGTCACGATTTGGCCCGTCGCCTACATATTCTTATTTATGGTAGGGATGTTAGCAATGATGGTGCTTATGCCATTCGCAGCTGGTCCGAATTCACCACAGCAGCCTGGTTCACCGTTAGTTCCCCTCGCCTTTGTCAGTTTTTTCGCCGTCCATATGTTGACGATCTTGCTGAGTATGGGACTGATGGCTTTCTACATTGTTCGAGTCTTCAAGACACCTCTTGAAGAAGCAATGAAAATAATGTGGACGGTCCTGATTTGTACGGTTGGGATATTTGCCATGCCCGTCTTTTGGTACCTCTACATTTGGCGCGAACCAGCAGTCGTCCCACCAGGAATTGCAGAGCTTGGATCAGCACCCGCCTCCGCCTTTGTTAATTCAACCCAATCGTCTGCTCGCGAAAACGAATACTATCCACCAAAGCCTCCTGACTGGCGTTAACCGCTTACCGAAGATCATTGTCAACGCACATTTCAAAAGAGCTGGACGGAACTTTTCTTAGCGGCCGCGTGTGCCTGGTAGTCGGCGACATTTCCAAGCAGCAAGTCGACGCTATTGTGAATGCGGCCAATTGGACGCTATTGGGTGGCGGCGGTGTTGATGGCGCAATTCATCGAGCCGGCGGAGAAGCGATTATTGAGGCGTGTCGAGAGATTCGGAAGAATCAGTTTCCCCAGGGTCTCCCGACTGGTGAAGCGGTAATTACGATTGCCGGAAATCTGCCTGCACGATTCGTCATTCATACGGTCGGACCCATTTATGGCCGGCATGATGGACGCGAGGCAGAACTTCTGGCAGCCTGTTATCAGAATTCGTTGCGGGTGGCTGTCCAAAACTCTTTGCGTTCGATTGCTTTTCCGGCGATTTCCACCGGAGCATTTGGGTATCCGCCGGCCAAGGCGGCGTCAGTTGCCTCTCAGGCAATCATGGATTTTCTGGCGAACCAATATCTTTTGGATGAAGTACGGCTAGTCTTCTTTGCACAAAGCGACATGACAGTATTTCTGAAGCATCATAAATTCAAATTAGAGAAGACTGAAGGTTCCTAACGACTGGTCAAGATCAGTAATGTAGTTGGTAATTGAAAACTGATTTAGAAAGAAACCCGAAAACCGAATGATCGAAACCCCTGACGTTATCAATCAGACAACCGCTATTGACAGCTCCTTTTTACCGCTTCCTCTGCGTCCTCTCGTGCAACTTTCCTGGAACTACTGGTGGAGTTGGTCAGCTGACGGAACAAGCATCTTTCGCGATCTTGATCCGGATGTCTGGGATGAGTGCGAGCACAATCCGCGGGAGTTACTGGCGAGAACGTCAGACTATCGTCTGATGCAGATGGCTACCGACCCTGGCTATGTCGAACAAGTGCAGAGGCTGAGTCAACGATTCGAACAGTACATGGCCAAGCCTTTGGCCAGACAAACTGGATCCAGTCAAAGCGGGAGGAGTCTGATTAGCCCCGAGCATCCGGTGGCGTACTTTTGTGCCGAGTTTGGCGTGCACAATTCCTTGCCGCTCTATTCGGGAGGTCTGGGTGTGCTGGCCGGAGATCATTTGAAATCGGCGAGCGATCTGCGACTCCCACTGGTTGCCGTCGGTCTACTGTATCGGTTTGGGTATTTCCAACAACGCCTGAGGCGTGACGGTTGGCAGGAAGAGCATTATGGAGAAACCTATCCTGAGCAACTGCCAATCCATCGGATCCTGAATGAAGATGGCACGCCTCTGATGATTGACGTTTTGATGCGGGGGCGTGCAGTTCATGCTCAAGTGTGGCGCGCGGATGTTGGTCACGTACCCCTCTACCTGCTCGACACAAACATTACCGAGAACGAAAACATCGATCGTTTAGTGACCGGCCATCTCTACGGGGGTGACCGTCAAACGCGAATCGTGCAGGAGATGTTGCTGGGTATCGGCGGCGTGCGGCTACTCAGAAAGCTGAAGTTGGAGCCGAGCGTGTTTCATTTAAACGAAGGCCACTCGGCCTTTCTGACTCTGGAGCTGGCGCGCGAATTGATTCAATCCGGCTTGCCATTTACGGAGGCCGCCCAAAGGGTCCGTGAACGTTGCGTTTTTACCACGCATACGCCTGTTGCTGCCGGAAACGACGAGTTTGATTCCAACCTCGTGACGCGCGCGTTTGGTCCCACGTACGAGCAGGAGCTTGGGCTGACGCATGAGGAATTTGAGGCCCTGGGTCGTGTCAATCCCAAGGATTCGAAAGAGCCTTATGGTTTGACACCACTGGCTATTCGGATGTGTCGTTCAACGAACGGAGTGAGCCGCAAACACGGTGAGGTATCTCGAGCTCTCTGGCAGAAGCTCTGGCCCGAGAGCACTGTGAGCGAAGTTCCTATCACACATGTGACAAACGGTGTGCATGCGCCAACCTGGGTTGCCCCAGTGATCCGTTCTCTCTATGAAAGCTACATGGGGGGTGATTGGTCAGATCAAGTGCGCGACAAGGTACGTTGGGAGCAAGGCATTGCCAAGGTCTCTGACGCAGAGTTGTGGGCGGCGCACTCGCTGTTGAAACAGCGTCTCATTGCCTTCATCCGACAACGTTCGTTTCATGCCCGCACGGAACGTGGAGAGAGCATGCAGTACACCGAATCGGCGCGCAAGATGTTTGACCCAAGCGCGCTCACCATCGGGTTTGCCCGCCGCATTGCCGCGTACAAGCGTTGGAACTTGCTGCTCAAGGATCCGGATCGACTCCTGAAAATTATCGACAGCGCAGATCGACCCGTGCAGTTTGTTTTCGCCGGTAAGGCACATCCTCAGGATCAGGGAGCAAAACTTACTCTTCAGCAGGTGGCCCAATGGAAATACGACGCACGGGTCCAGGCTCGGGCTGTGTTTCTGCAAGATTACGATCACGAGATTGCTCATGAGCTAGTGCAGTCAGTCGATGTTTGGCTAAACGTTCCGCGCAGACCTCTGGAAGCCTCCGGAACCAGTGGTGAAAAAGTGGCTATGAATGGGGGATTGAATCTCTCCATACTCGATGGCTGGTGGTTGGAAGGCTACGACGGTACCAACGGTTTCGCTATTGGCAGCTCGGCGGAAGGCGCGGAAGCCGGTGACGTGGATGCCAGCGATGCTGAATCGCTTTATCGAGTTCTGGAGGAGCAAGTGGTCCCACTCTACTACGAGCGTGGTTCTGACGGCTTGCCTCGCAAATGGATTTCAATGATGAAGCGCTCCATTGTTACTCTGGTTCCCGAGTTCAACAGCGACCGCATGGTAGAGGAATACCTCCGGCGTATCTATTCATAGTCGACCACTCAAGCAGGATTCGCCTGCTTTCTATGGAGCACCCTATACAACCTCAGCGCTTCCCCTGGCGATTGTTCTGGCTTCTCTTCGCCCTCGGAATTCTTGGTATGGTGTCGAGTATTCCGATTGCGATCGACCTGTTTGGCGCGGTAATCACGGCGGAGCCGCTGCCCCTACCACTGCCTCTAGTAATTCTCCTTGGGGCCGTACAGAACTTCGGCCTCCTCGCACTGATGGTTTTTCTTGGACTCAAGCTCGGTCAAAGGGTCGGGTTAGGAGCACCTCTATTAGAAGGATGGCTCAATGGAAACTCGGTAACAAATCAATGGCGAGCAAGTCTTGGAGTGAGCTTTAGAGAGGGCATCATTGCCGGGATCGGAATCGGAGTGGTACTTCTGATCGCTCTGATCGCGGTGGCTCCCCGGCTGCCCAATTTGCCGTTCGTAACCGCAGGCAGGCTCGCGGTCTGGAAAAGACTCCTGGCCTGCCTTTACGGCGGACTCTATGAAGAAATACTTTGCAGACTTTTTCTGTTGACCCTGATAGCCTGGCTTGCAAACAAAGCCTTACGGAAGTCGAACGAGCGGCTTTCCCTGACCGCTTTCTGGATCTCCAATTTGGTTGTGGCAGTCCTTTTTGGTTTGGGGCATCTTCCATCAGCATCCCTGGTGATGCCTATCACGCCTCTGGTGGTGGCGTTGGCTCTGATTTTCAATGGCATCGCGGCAATATCCTTCGGCGTTCTATTTAGAAAACGAGGGCTCGAGGCCGCGATGATCGCTCATTTCACCACCGACTTTGTTATCTATGTTGTCGGTCCGAGATTCCTTGTGACGTAAAATCCCAGCACCCATCCGAATCAACGCCGCCTGATAATCATGGCTACCCTCCCTGTGTTAGACTAGCTTCCCGACATCTCAGACGCGTGCTTCATGGCCGCCTTCCGCCGCATCGCTCTGAATGTCGTTTAGGTTTGAGCCTTTCATGAAACACTGCACTATTTGCAAACTTAAATTCGACGATAGCGTGAGCTTCTGCCCGACCGACGGCGAAGTTTTGGAAGACGATCCGTCCTCGATAGTGGGTACGGTCCTCGACGGCCAGTATCAAATCGAATCAATGCTGGGTAAGGGTGGGATGGGCGCGGTTTACCTCGCTCGCCACATTCTTCTTGGTGACCGGGTCGCGATCAAGATACTTCCTCCCGAGGTGCG
>JAMQPI010000453.1 GCA_023717565.1 Pyrinomonadaceae bacterium
GGCGCGGAAACAGTGCCGGTAACACTTGCGGTGGGGCCGAGCACGAGTTCTTTGCTGGCTTTGATATTGCCTTCAACAACTCCATTTATCTTAGCTACGGCAACATCAATGATCGCTTCGGTAATTTGCGCGCCGTTACTAACGATTAGAGTGCCGTCCGCGGAACTCACGTTCCCTGAGAAGTTCCCATCAATGCGCAGCATGGATTTGAAGCGCACTTCGCCGGTAAACTTCAGGACATCGCCGACGAAGCCGAGCCAATTATCTTTCGGCGTGCTCGTCCGTTGAAGAGATTCCTCGCTTCGGGAAACTGCCTGGCTGCTCATTGCTTCGTCCTCTGTCAATTCTGTTGAAATAAATTGAGGTGGCCCTAAGAGTGGCGTTGCCTCCTGGCCCCTCGGGAATCTAGGGAGGAGAATTCCTTCAGTTGGTAAAAACTATAACACTCGGCGCCTTGTTAAGATGTTGCGATTAGGTTGCCGTTCGAAGTCAGCAGAGCGGTGGTAGAACGTGAACTCGTGAACATCACGCCCCTAAATACCCGCGAACCCGTAGTTGCGTTGCCGATCCGTGTACAATACGCAGTTGGACCTTCATCGAGGGCGCAATAATGAGAAGAGTAATTTTGATTATTTTGTTTTTCATTTCGTCATGTTTTGGAGTTGGCGACACGTTCGCTCAATGCTCTTGCTTACCGAGTCGCGCGCAGATAACCCCCCACAACGAATTCAAACTCGCGGATGCCGTATTCGTTGGCAGAATAATCGCGATTGCAAAGACTGCGCCCGACAAAAAGACTGACAGCTACGTTGAGACCGTAAAGTTTGAGGTAAGACAGGCTTGGAAACAAGACTTGGAAACCGTAGTTACCATCACAAACAAAGTTCAGGGGTGTGTCAACGGTTTCAAGGAACAGGAAGAGTGGCTTGTCTATGCCTATAAGAAACGAGATGGCACTCTGGGCGCCTATTGCTGTTGCACAAGAACAAGGCGCCTTTCAGAAGCTGCTGAAGACTTGAAGGAGTTTGGCGAAAAGGGAGA
The DNA here is from genome assembly GCA_023717565.1 of Pyrinomonadaceae bacterium. Classification (GTDB taxonomy): domain Bacteria; phylum Acidobacteriota; class Blastocatellia; order Pyrinomonadales; family Pyrinomonadaceae; genus PSRF01. The sequence continues at coordinate 1,042 of JAMQPI010000453.1, forward strand.
AGAGCCGACAACAGTATCAAAGCCTCGAGCTGGTGGATGAATGAACCCGAAGCCGCGCGCCGTGCCGCACTCGTGGACCGTCTAGCTATGAGCTTTCAACGCCGCATCCTACATCCGCAGAAGTGATTTGAGAGAGGGATGATATGAAGAAAATAGTCTTGGTAGTCTGTTCTATCGCATTGCTCGGTGTCTTTGGACAAGCGACTTACGGTTGTTCATGTAGGGAGGGTAAAGCGCAACGAGTTAATTATAAGAAGTGGCTTAAAAGCCTCGATGGGTCGGTGTTTGTCGGCCGAGTTGTGAAAATTGAGAAGGTCGAGGCCCGCTATGAGGTGAAGGTTACATTCGAGGTTGAGAAATATTGGAAAGGTGTGGAAACGTCGCAAGCGTTTATTTACACGGCAATGGATGGTGCTGCTTGCGGTGTGCACTATGTTGAAGGAAAGAACTATTTTGTTGTAGCTCAGCGTTCTGAAGGCAAGTTCTATACTGACCTTTGTTCGTGGTTGGGCTATAACAAGAACGAAAAAGCCTATCTGAAAGGCCTTGGCAAAGGTAAAAGCCCGGGAGCATAAGCGGATATTTGGCTGCAACGAAGCTAGTGTCCTCTTTCTAAAGTTCGCTGAATAATTCACCTCGGCTTCACCCCGTAGTAGGGGTCGCATGTTAATAGCCTGCGCAAAGACCACCTCCCGGCGCCGTGCGAAGGGGCGGAAGTCAACTTGAGTGGTGCTATTCGGGTTTCGTTCCGCCCCTTCGCACGGCGTCCCGATGTTGGAGATGGTATGCGATCTATAAACATGCGACCCCTACGGGGTGAAGCCGAGGTGAACTATTCAGCGAACTTTAGAAACAGGACACTAGCCGAATCCCGGCCCCCTTTCACAGACGCGCCTTCCTGACTCGCCAGTCAAGCATAGGCCCCATTATCCGCCAGTAGCGCTCAGGCAATAGACGTTGAAACAGGTCAATTACAACGGCATCGCGGCCGATGAGGATGCGAGTCTTGCCCTTCAGTACGCCGCGCACGATGCGATCCGCGGCGCGCTCTGGTGGAATGCGAGCGAGGAACTCAAACTTTGCAGCTTCATCGTCATGCTTCTTAGGGTCCGTACCGGCGCCGAGTCTACTGGCCTTCGCAATCCCGGTGCGAATGCCAGCCGGGTGAACGCTCGAGACTTGCACCCCAGTGCCCGCAAGTTCGTGCCTGAGCGTTTCCGTGAAACCACGGACCGCAAACTTGCTGGCTGCGTAGGCGGCTTGTCCCGGGGGCGCGATCAGGCCGAACACGCTCGACACGTTCACTATGTATGATTTCTGTTGTTGTTGCAGGATCGGCAGGAAGTATTTTACACCATAGACCATTCCCCAAAAGTTGATCCCCATCAGCCACTCAATGTCTTCCAACGAGATCTCTTCAACACCTCCGCAAAGCGCGACTCCAGCGTTGTTAATCAGCAAGTCGGCCCGCCCAAAATGTTCGACTACGTTGACGCACAAAGCTTCCACCTGCTGTCGATCTGCAACATCGACCGCATACGCTAAGACATCGCAGCCTCTAGCTCTCAACGCATCGGCCACCAAGTCGAGCGCTTCCTGGTTAATGTCGGCGAGACAAAGGCGAGCACCTTCATCGGCAATTCGATCTGCGAGCGCCCGTCCAATCCCCGTGGCGGCCCCAGTAATGACAGCGACACTTTGTTCCAGTTCACGCATTGCCGAAGAGGTGCTCGTTACTGTTTACCCCATTCCCCCTTTTTCCCCAGTTGCCCTTTTAATGCCTGGTGCTTATCGTCGTCGTTGACAGGCAAGCAATCGGTCTCCTATGCGAGGGCACTACCTGAAAAACATAGGCTTGAGCGCGGCCTCGGTGCTAATAACTCTGATTGCCCTTGAGATCGCGCTGCGGCTCTACGGTTACAATCCCCTCAGAGATTGGCGCATGAGGGATTTTGCCATGCGTGCTTCCGTCTATCCAGAGCTTAAATATGAACTCACGCCCGGAGCCACAGGTCGAGTGTGGGGCACTGACCTCAAGATCAATTCGCAGGGCTTCCGCGGGCCTGAGCCGTCCAGCAATCCTTCCACACATCGGGTAATTGTTTTAGGCGACTCAATTGCCTTTGGCAACAACCTGCCTTTTGAAGATACTTTCTCATTCCAATTGCAACAACGGCTGGTTTCCCAGGGGCGCGACATAGAAATCCTGAACTTTGGCGTCGGCGGTTACGACACGCTGCAGGAAGTCTCGTTGCTGGAGATTCGGGGGCTGAAATATCAACCGGACTTAGTCGTGGTTGCCTATTGTCTAAACGATATCAGCGTTGCCAGTGCAAATCCGGAATCCTTGCAGCGAATGCAGCCTTGGTATACCAGCGTTCTATACAGATCACGACTGGCGCAGTTTATTTCCAGCAGTCTCGAAACGATCAGGACTAAGAACTGGTTGAAGCATATGAACGAGCCGGGAGTCTTTCGCCGCGAGTACGAAAATCAGATCGACCCGATAGGTGACGATGAGTCGGAACTGCTTGCCTTGATGAACCAGGCGCCGAAGTGGCCCAGCACCACCTGGTATGGAGAACGCGATCGGGTGGGGCGACTGCGCTTCGGCTTTCGTCGCCTCGCACGCATTGCGAAAGCGAATGGCTTTCCTGTGGTGGTAATGATCATCCCGTTACTGCTGGACAGTGGTGGTGGGACTTACTCTCATCGCGCGGCGCATCGCATCGTCGAAATGGAAGCGCGCCGCGCCGGTTTTGACACCATTGACCTAACCGATGACTTCACTCGCGCCGGAATGGGAAACTTGAAGGGTTCCGTCGGAGACGTTATCCACCCAAACAAAGCCGGGCATACGATAATGGCAGATTCGCTGTTAGCCTTCATCGATGGGCACCTCAAGCGGGTCGGTAGTCCATGAGTTGATATGCAGTCAACCTCTTGGAGGACAGCTGCGAAGATTAAAGGGCAAGAGGGTGAGGGGCCGACTTGCTCACACCAGCCCACCGCAGACATGGCATCCACCAGAATCATGTGCTGCGATGTAACTGTTCACTTTTCGCTGACCCGGTCTTCCCAATATCCCGGGTTCCTATGCATGTGAGCGACGGCGACTACGAGTATTTCGGATTCAAGGACTTGGTAAACGATGCTGTAGGGAAACCGTCGAGTCTGACACCTCCAGCTATTTTCGGTATAGAGATGCCAGGCTTTTGGAAACTGTCTAACCCTTTCAAGCGTGTCGAGCGCTTCCAACAGAAATTGATCCCCAAGACCAAGCAACTCTGCGTTGTAATACTCTATCGCATCGTCAAACTCTTGCTGGGCGACGTCGAGAAGACGAATTTCCATCTACTTGCGGTATTTTGAGAGGACCTCGTCGAGAGAAACTGACTTCAGCGTGCCCGCATTGTATGCCTTAATGCGACCTTCGACTTCCTTGCGCCACAAAGCGTCGATTGCCGCATCAGGTCGATCGAGGCTAGAGAGGAGTTCATCGACAATGCGAGCCTTTTCAACAGCCGGAAGGCCCAGCGCTCGATCAAGAATTTCCTGAGTTTCTTCGCTCATAAAAATGTGCTGGACCAGAAAACGAGATCTATAGGTCGATCCTCAATGCCAAATAGTATCACAGCCGGTAGTTTGAGTGAGGGTGGGCAAGTAGGACCTTAGTAGTCAGTGAACATCTCTAAGGCAGGGAAGGGCTTGGGTATTCAAAGAGTCGAATACCAGGGAGAGTTTTTGCTCTAACTCTGTTGTTACCGGAACCTCAGTGGGAGTTTTTGAATTCAAAGGGACGCTTTGAATGACGCTCTTGGTCGTCTCTTGAATTTTGTCGACTACTGCCCCCTTCTCTTGTTTTGTCCAGTTACCGTCACACTTAAACTCCAGCTCTCCCGTTTTCTTCCAGCGCAGGACAAGAATCTTTTGTTGCTTCTCGCCGGTGGCAAGCGAGCGAACTGTTGAGGTCAAATCAACCAAAACAAACGAGGGTTCTTCATTACTGTTCTTTACCCGAGCCAGGTCAATGATCATCGATTGCAATTTGTATCCGTCCGGTAAGATATCGGTAACGGCGTAAACAATCCGTATCTGTTCACCGTGCGGACCGACAATAAACTTACGAATCTTTTCCTGGGCTGCGGTGGTTGCCGGTAACAAACAAAGACAAATGAGCAGTTTGATGATCAGACGCATGATGTTGTTTACGCCGTCACCGCTGGTTAGGCTCGGTGTTCCGCATGGCGAGCGGTCGTTTCTTTCACCAACAAGCCCGCGTAGCCGAGCACGAACGCGAAATACACGCCTGCCGTCACCCACCCCATTGCCGTGTTCCAGAGCGCTTGCTGCTGAGCGAGGCTTAGGACGAACGCGAGCAGATTAGCCAGCAAGAGAGCTATCGTCACAGGCTGTTGCCTCTCCTCTGGCACAGCGAACGCTATGCTGCTTAGCACGATGGCGAAGCCGATGAGCGTCACTGCAAGCAGCCCCGTCATGCCCCAGCCGCTTTGTACGACTCCGTAGAGCGGCATCATGTCAAACGGGCGGATGATGAAGGCTGCACCGAACAAGAATACGACCAAACTATTGAGCAATACGAAATGTTTGAACTTCATGACATTTTGTTTCCTTGTAGCTTCACTTGGAGCATACAGGTTCTAGAGGTCGGCGAACAGCTGAGATTCGGAGTTCGTGAAAACGTTAGCGTTTGTTCACCCGGGGCGGCGCACAAACGCCGTTTAGAACTTCTTTTGTTCCACCCGATCAAGCCGCATGTCCGGTACGCCCTTGCATTGATAGGCGCTGAAATCAGAAACATTCTGCAACAGGAAGACTGAGGCATCTTTCGCGAGTTGAGCCTTAACCTGAAAAAAGTCTGCGCCGTTTACGTCGCTGAGAACAAAGGCGGGACGAAGATCTTCCTTCGCATAGCTGACTTCAACATTACTTAACTCGATGCTCTTCACATGTCGTATGAAAAAACCGTACGCAGGAATGTCGCCGAACATAGAAGGTTCGGGATAATTCGCCTCCTTCTCCGGAGGTGACAGTGCCGCCTGCTCAAGGGTTCCTCCGCCCTGGTAGAAGATGCGGATGTTGCTGAGTTTCACGTCTTCAATGTTGTGCCCTGGGATGCCGCTGATAATGGAGGCATAGCGTGGGTCGGCGTTGTAGACCGCTACATTGCTAATCTGAACGCGCCGCAGTTCACCAACGGGAGTGCCAGCCGGTCCGCGCATGCGACTTCCCAAACGGAGAAAAATGGGCGAGTTCACAATGTCGCGCATGGTGATGTTGCTTATTGTAATGTCTTCGAGCAACCCACCATCAACCGTTTCCAGCGCCAGCCCGCGACAGTGATCAAAGACAATGTTGGAGATGGTTATGTTTTTGAATCCGCCGTTTGATTCCGTGCCGAACTTGATGCGTCCGGTTGGGCCGTCGCGATCAGGGGCTTGCTTAACGTTCCGCTTGTAGGTGCCGTCCAACAGCGATCCGATATCGTAGCCGCTGACGAGACAGTTGGTAATCGTCACATTCTCGGTCGCGCGGGCATATCCGAGAGCAAAAGAACTCTTAAGCACGATGGCATCGTCATTGGGAGAGTTAACGCTGCAATTCGAGATGCGCACGTTGCGACAAGAGTCAATGTCGAAGCCATCTCGGTTAGTATCGACTTTGACATTGTCAATTGTGAGATTGTCTACGCCGGTCGCAAGCAGAGCGAAGTGCCCGCCGTTAAGGATCGAAAAGTCACGCAGCAAGACGTTCCGGCAGAGTTTGAGTGAGATCGCCTTGTTGCCGAACCCGTTCATGACGATCGGATCGTCACTCTCACCCAGGGGTGATTCAACTCGAGTGCTGGATTGTCCACTCAGACTCGCCGGAGTGTCTCCGGGCTGCCGCGGGCGTCGCGGTCTGGGACTGCGGCGCGTCAAACCCTTGCCGTTGATCATGCCCGGCCCGATTATGGCAACATTCTCAAGACCGATGCCCCAGATGAGACTGTTCTTCCAATGGCTGTGGCCAAAGTCCTGGTACATATCCCATTCGTTCGGCTCCGGGAGATCGTAGCTGCCTTTAACTTCCTTCGGATCGGCTGCGACAATCGTGGCCCCTTGATCAAGGTACAGGGTGATGTTGCTCTTCAAGCGGATTGAGAAGCTTAGATAGCTGCCGGCAGGGAAGCGTACAGTGCCGCCGCCGCCAACTGCTGCCGCGTCGATCGCTTTGTTGATTGCCACCGTATCGAGCGTCTGGCCATTGCCGGTAGCGCCGAACGCTCGCACGTCATATTCGAGGACGCTACTTCTGTTAATCGTCGCGGTTTGTTTTTGACCCTGGGCCGTCAGCCAAACAGGCAGGCCGGCCAGTACAACAAGTGTGACGAGGGAAAGCAAAAGTCGTTTTGAAGAAGTCATTTTAGATCCGAGGGCCATTTTGGTGTTTACTTTCAGGTAGTGTCATGTTTTAAGTGACTACCTTATTGTATTGGTCAAGGGTTACGGCGCAAAGCTCCGACGTGAATTGAACATGCTGAGAGTTTCCTATCAAGAACTTCTTAATGAACTCAATCGCGCTTTACAGAAGTTAGGCCTTGAGTCAGAGCGGGCCAGCCTTTGTGCGCGGCTGTTTACCGAGACGACTTGCGACGGTGTGTACTCTCACGGGTTAAACCGCTTCTCGCGTTTCGTCACCATGATACACAACGGAAGCATCGATGTTCACGCGCGGCCT
>JAMQPI010000335.1 GCA_023717565.1 Pyrinomonadaceae bacterium
GGTGAGCGTGCCATGGCCCACGTGCGCAAACAGGTAGACTTTGGACCACGCCCTCCCGGTTCACCTGAGTTGGCGAAAACCAGGGAATACATCGTGAACGAGTTGAAGTCCTATGGTCTAACTGTTTCCATTGATGAATTCGTGGCAGCGACTCCCGTTGGGGAAAAGAAGATGGCCAACATCACGGCGGAGATCCCAGGCGAATCTCAGGACGTAGTTATTGTCAGCAGTCACTACGATACAAAGCTCTACGAGGACATGCAGTTCGTCGGTGCGAATGATCCCGGCGCTTCGGTGGGGACCCTGATTGAGCTTGGGCGCGTGCTGTCGAGTAATGGCCGGAAACCGAAACTTACCTACTGGCTCGTATTCTTTGATGGCGAAGAATCCTTCTGTGAGGGCTGGGACGAATGCGCAAAGCCTGGTGCGCCAGATAACACATACGGCAGCCGTCATTATGTCTCAGAGCTAAGAAACAAGAATCAGTTAGATCGGGTTCGCGCTCTTATTCTCCTGGACATGATGGGATACAAGAGTCTCGAATTGGGCCGCGACACGATGAGCACCAAGTGGTTGCAGGACGTCATCTGGCAAACTGCTCGTGAAATAGGCTATGGGTCGATCTTCGTGGATCGTCCGGAAGGAGTAGGCGGGGATGATCACGAGCCGTTTCTAAGGGCCGGCATAGACTCCGTGGATATCATTCAGCTCAACAGCTATCCACCCTGGCACACCCCGGAGGACACGATCGACAAAGTATCGGCGACCAGCATGAAGGTTGTTGGCGATGTGATAGTGGCCAGCCTGCCTCGCGTTGAACAACGTCTCTTGAGTAAGGGTCGATAGTTCAAATGAAGCGAGTAGCTGTAATTCCAGGCGATGGAATTGGACCGGAAGTGGTCGCTGAGGCTGTGCGCACTCTCGAAGTCTTGCGATCGTCTCACGACGTCCAGCTTGAATTGGTGCACTTCGATTGGGGCGCGGAAAAGTTTCTCAAAGAAGGCGTGGGTTTGCCTGCGGGCGCGCTGGAGATGCTCTCCGAAGAGTTCCACGCAATTCTGGCGGGCGCCTTTGGTGATCCTCGAGTTGCTTCCAATCAGCATGCCGAAGAAATCCTCTTGGGGATGAGACGTGGGCTGGATCTCTACATCAATTTACGACCCGTCCGATTGCTCGATGCACGGCTGACTCCGCTCCGGAACCGCACTGTCACAGATATAGATTTTGTCGTCTTTCGTGAGAACACCGAGGGCGCTTATTGCGGTGCCGGTGGTTTCCTCAAGAAGGGAACTGATGACGAGATCGCTACTCAGGAGGAGCTAAACACTCGTCTCGGAGTGGAACGAATTATCGTGGCCGCGTTCGAGTATGCGGGGGCGCAGGGGCGTAAGCGTGTCACGATGGCCGATAAGTCGAACGTACAGAGATTCGGCGGAGATCTGTGGCAAAGGGTCTTTAAGGAAGTTGCTGCCCGGTATCCGGAGGTTGAAGCGAACCACCAGTATGTTGATGCGATGGCCATGTTCATGGTGCTGGATCCGGCGCAGTATGACGTGATTGTCAGTAACAATCTCTTCGGGGACATCCTTACCGACCTGGGTGCTGCGATTCAGGGTGGGCTTGGGTTGGCCGCTTCGGGAAACATTCATCCCGGCAGGGTTTCATTGTTTGAACCTGTGCATGGAAGCGCGCCGCCATTGGCAGGGAAAGGTGTGGCGAATCCGATCGGCGCGATACTCACTTCCGCAATGATGGTAGAGTACCTGGGCTATCCCGCAGCCAGTCAGGCGATTGAAGCGGCAGTCCGCGGCGCAGTTTCACAGAACGAGACCACACAAGATCTTGGCGGTACCCTTTCCACGAAACAAGCGGGCGACGCAATCATTTCCCGGCTTGGTTAGGTGTGGCCGAAAACCCAGAAGAACGACCACGAAATCACACGAAACAACACGAATAAGAATTTCGGTGTCTGCTCATTGATTTCGTGGATCGGTTTTCAAACCAAAAAACCCTGGTCTGTTTGATTCCTACTCCCAACCTTGCTAGCACCAACTCTTACAGCTGAAATCATCGCCATCGGTTCTGAACTCTTAGCCCCCGATCGCACCGATACGAACAGCCTCTGGCTCACCGAAAAACTCAATAGCATCGGCATTGAAGTTAAGCTCAAGACCATCGTGGGTGACGATGATTCGCGTCTGGAGGAGACTATCAGAGACGCAGTTAAGCG
>JAMQPI010000460.1 GCA_023717565.1 Pyrinomonadaceae bacterium
AAAAATGTCAGGTCGCAATAGAACCTGTCGATACTGGGCCAACGCGTCATCACGCTTACCAGCCAGATCTAACGATCGCGCGGCATAGAGGTGAGACATGGTCACTAAGGTCGGTTCGGCTCGCTCAACCTTCGTGACTGCCAGGAACTCCTGGGCCGCTCGGACGCCTTGTCCAGCGGTGAGCAACACTTCGCCATACTTGAAGTGCACCAGATCCAGCGCTCGCGAAACGGTGTCCCTGACAGATCGGTCAGTCAACAAATCCTCGAAAATGCTAAATGCCTCTTGTTCAGCCTTAGCTGCGCCCGCCGGGTTGTTTGCTTTACGCTCGACCCCAGCCTGGGCAACCAGGGCGTCTGCGGCCTCTAACCTGTACAAGTAATTGCGCGGGTACTTTGTGCTCAGCTCCCGGGCTATAGTCAGAACATCCTGATAACGTTTCTCGCGGGTGTAGAGCAGAATCAACACCGACTTGGCATCATCGCGCGACCAGCGTCCTTCCTTCGCCACCCGTTCCAGTGCCGCAAGGCCGCGCTTCTTCGAACCTCGCGCCCCGGTGACCCCAGCCAGCAGCCTCACTGGCATTGGCAGAGATCCCAACACATAGTCATAGAGTCCGATCGTCAACTCGGCATCAATGTACGTGGGATCAAGCTTGAGGACTTCGCGGTGACGGTCGACAGCTTCCGACCCGTCCTTGAGAGCTGCGAAGTGCCGGCGCTCGACCGCTTCTTCGAAGGACGCCTTTAACCCGGCAATGGCCGCCAGAAAATTAAGAGCTTCGACATCGCGAGGATCTTTCTTCAGCCGCGCGTCTGCCAGTCTCTTGGACTCGCGCGTGAGATTGCGAAACTCCGCGACGATTTTCGGATCAACTTTGTCATCACCTTTGCTATAGAAAGAGTCTGAACTGTAGAGCGAGCCCTGCAGACGACGAGACTCGTAAAGCGTCTTGGCCCAGAGCCGGGCTGCCAACAGCTGAGAGCCGGCGGGATGATCTGGATAGAGCCGGGCAATCTCGCTGAAATCTTTTCGCGCTTTCTCGTAGTCGAGATTGTAAAGCGCTTCCAGCCCGGTGCGGCGCAGCTCTTCCATGCGAGATGATTCAGTTTCAGGTGCCGCGACATCCTTGGCTTGTCCGAAAGCGAGGGTTGAATTCAGCAGAATAGTGGTTAATACAAATAAGAGCAGATATTTCACGAAACGTATTCCTCCAAACGGTTAAAGCTTCCGAGAGTCAGTTTCACGCCAAGACGCAAAGGTGGCAAAGACGCAAAGAAGACCCGAAATAATTTACGGCACTTCACCTCTGCTATCTAGCACCTTTCTTCTTTGCGTCTTTGCCACCTTTGCGTCTTGGCGTGAAACCGTCTCTGCAATCGTCACGCATCTCAAGAAAAGCACTCCAGATACTTCACACCCGCGCCAGTATTGAACAAGACCACACGTTCTTCCGGTCTCACTTGTCCCGCCTCAATCATCTTCCTTAACGCCGGCAAACACGCAGCGCCTTCCGGAGCACAGAACAAACCTTCAGCGGCGCCAATCTCGCTAGTTGCGGCAATCAACTCCTCGTCGGTGACCGCGATCGCCGTTCCCCCTGACTCACGCAGGGAATCAAGTATCAAAAAATCTCCAATCGCGCGCGGCACGCGTAGACCCGAAGCA
>JAMQPI010000465.1 GCA_023717565.1 Pyrinomonadaceae bacterium
TTATTGGTGTTTGTTCCGTTGTTGCGGCACATCAGGATGCCGGTGGCCGCATTTGTCGAAGTGAACGTACCGTTAATGACGCGCATCTGGCCGCCGCGGGCCGCGCTCGCTTGGTTAGCGAGTGTCACGATGCCAGTCACCGCCAGGGATCCGCCTTCAACGGACATGGATCCCCACGAATTGTTTGTGCCGATACCGATCGGACCGTTGATAGTTGTATTGCCGCCGGTAACGACGAAGCCGTTGGCGAAAGATGGATTCGCATCGCTACTGCGCGGAAGGTTTACGCTGGTGGCGGTGACCGTACCTCCGTTGACGCGAAGCAGGCCACCTTGGGTGTTATTGGTTGCCAGGCCCGTAAAACTAGCGGCGCCTGAGTCGACAATCAACGCGGAGCCGGCTCCGGCATTAACGGTCAGGTTACCAGTGGCCGAGAAACTCCCACCCGCGATATTGAGTATCGCGCCACCAGTTGAGATGTTGACCACTCCTGCTAACGAAGAGCCACCCGTCGCAATGCGAAGAATGCCCGCACTGACATTGAGTGGCCCGGTCAGCGTGTTTGATCTGGTGAGAAGAAGCGTGCCGGTACCGAGCTTGGTGAGTCCCTGGTTGCCGACCAGCGGAACTGACATGGTTGCCGCCGCGTTGAGACCGAGTGGATTCACCACAATTGATGGCGTGCCTGCGCCAACTGCGAGGTTAAGCGTGTTCGTAGCGCTGCCGCCGTTGTCGACGATCCAGTTGCCGGGTGAATTGATATCCGTATCGCCGAAAACGACGTTGCCTACTGTGCGCGGCGAATCCAGGTTGACAACCAAATCATCGACCAGCTCGAGGGTTGTAAAATCCGCGGTGCTGCCAACACCGGCTCCGATTATTCCGTTAAGCCAATTGCCATTGCTGGCCCAGAGGCCACCCGAGCCGTTCTGAATCCAGATCCCGTTTCCGGTGAGCGAACGAGTATAAGGTTGGCCGGTGGTGAATCCGCCGCTCAACGGGTTGCCGGCAACGTCAGCGATACCGGTGCCACCCGCGTTCACGTCAAGTCTGACCGTGCCCTCGCCTGAGAGTGCTAGCGTTACATCGAAAGAGTTTGTGCCAATCGGAACCAGGTCAGAGATGGAGCCGGAAAGGCCTCCGGAAAAGACCGGAGTGACGTCAGCAACATCGACGCCTATAGTCGATTCGCTCAACGTCATGCGGAAAGTGATGCTGGCAGCGCTGCTAACGGCGACGGTCGGGTTTTGACGGTTCACGGAAACGACGCTGGGAGCGTTCGTGTCGACTCTGACCGCAAAGGCCGGGGACGACGCACTCGTGCCCACTTTGTTACTCGCAGCCGCCGAGAAAGTATAGGCACCGTCGGTTAGCACAGCGCTCGAGTGATCGAAGTTCCATTCTCCGCCCTTACCGGCCGTCGTCGTCCCTAATACTGCGCCGCCCAATAGCTTGACAGTAATCGTATCGCCGTCGGTGGCAGTGCCATTCAGTATGAGCGTGTTGTCTGACGTGGTTCCATCAGTTGACGACGAGCCGGTGTCATCTGTGATCGACGTGATGATCGGTGCGGCCAGAGTCGTGTCTATCGTGAACGCCGCCGATCCCGGTCCAGTGTTGCCCGCGAGATCAGTGGCGGTCGCGGTGAAAGAATGACTGCCGGCAGCGAGTGGTGTACCGGCGTAGGTCAGAGCCCAGTTGCCTGCAGCGTCGACAGTTGAGCCCCCGATCACGCCCGTGCCCACGAGGGTTACCTCCACCATCACACTGCCCGGTTCGGCGGTGCCGGTGAACTCAAGTGATCCATCATCGGCCACATCAACAATCGTTGGAGCGGCAGGCGGAATCAGGTCTACGGTTACTCGGAACGGTGTCGCCGTTGGTCCAGTCTGATTACCCGCGTCCGTTGCGCTGGCTGTGAAGAGAGTGTCGCCATTTGGCAGCGCTGTGCCCGAGTAGTCGAAAGCCCAGTTACCGCTCGGGTCTGCGCCGGTGCTGCCGATGACACCCACGCCAAAGCGCGTCACGGTGACTACCGTATTCGGTACTGAGGTGCCAATTAGAGTGATCGTCGGATCGTTCGTCACGAAGTCGTTTGCTGAAAGACCCGCGTCGATGTCGATGGATGTAAAGATGGGTGCCGCAGGTCCCAGCAGGGTGCTGAGCGAGGTGACGATGTTCGGAGTCGGTGGTGGCGCCATTCCGTCGCCGAGGAAAAAGCTGGGATGCGGAGGTTGATTGTACCCACTATTTTGCCAGGCGATTGCCGCGCGATATTGCCGGTCGTGCATCAGCGTGTAGATCCGGCTGGTCGTGGGAGTGGTAGTAGTGTAGATGCGCAGCGCCGAGTTTCCCGACTCGCGCCATATCACTTCTTCTCGCCAATCGCCAAAGATGTCGCCACTGAGGTTTGGCGTTGCCTTGGTGCCATTGTTAGACGAAACGCCCGCGGGAGACAGGAGCGACGTGGTGTTACCGGCCAGCCAGTTCCATTTCGTAATCGAGGTGCCGTCCAGGAGTTCGCGCAGCAAATCGCCGTCCCACCAAATTCCAAAATTGATTGAAGGCTTGTTGGCCGCGATCTGCACACCACGCGGACCAAGCACTGCGTTGGGTGTAGATTGTTGTGCAGTGTACATGCCGCCGGTGCCGCCTGAGGCCCACATCTCGTAACCGCGAAAACGGGGGTCGACGTCGAGCGCCAAACCACGACCGATATCGCCCGATGCCTGCACGCCAAAGATCAAGGCGCCGGTGCGGCCATCGCGAAACTCAGCCGCGTTTGGTCCATAACAACTCGGGCATTCGTGAGGCTGGAAGACTTCCAGGCCCGGCCGGTCGGGATCCATATCAGACATATGCAAAGCATCACCGTGGCCCAGGCCAGTCGTGAAAAGCCCTGTGCCGTCATCGTCGATAGCACACGCTCCATACATGATTTCATCTTTGCCATCACCGTCAACGTCACCCACGCTCAAGTTGTGGTTGCCCTGGCCGCGATAGCCAGCGTAGGGATTAGTCGTGCCTGTATGACCGGTATCGAAGGTCCAGGTATTTGTGAACTGGCCATCGCGCCAGTTCCAGGCTGCGAGCACAGTACGGGTGTAATAGCCACGAGCCATGACGAGGCTCGGTCGTTGCCCGTCGAGGTATGCGATGGTCGCATTGAAACGATCGACTCGATTTCCATAGCTGTCGCCCCAGTCGCTCACTGTTCCTCTGGGGACCACATAACTCGCAGTAGCCAGGGTGGCGCCAGTTTGTCCGTTAAAGACAGTGAGAAACTCCGGGCCGCTGAGAACGTACCCGTCGGAGTTACGCCAGTCAGCCGCTGGATTGCCTAACACATTGCCGGTGCCGTCGATGGTTCCATCCGCAGTCTTGCAAGCAACTTCGGCTTTCCCGTCTCCATCGAGGTCATAGACCATGAACTGCGTATAGTGGGCGCCGGCGCGAATGTTCCGGCCCAGGTCGATGCGCCAGAGTTGAGTTCCGTCCAGCTTGTAGGCATCAAGGTAAACGTTGCCGGTAAAACCGCCTTGCGAGTTGTCTTTCGAGTTTGAAGGATCCCATTTGACGATCAGCTCATACTCGCCGTCACCGTCGAGGTCACCGACGCTAACGTCGTTAGGACTGTAAGTGTAAGTTTCCCCTACCGGAGTTGTGCCTCCGGCCGGGACTTGCAACGGAACGCGCAGATACTGCTGCACTGCGGCAGCGGCCGGCAGCGTGAAAGACGTGCTTGGTGGTTGCTCAATACCAAATATGACTGGTCGCACGAAGTAGGTGTTCGACTGTGTTAGATCCGCCGCGCTATCCACATAGTGAGTGGGGCCGATAAGGGGCGCTGGATTGAGTAGCACCGGGGAGCCGGCACCCGTGGATCGATAGAGGTTGAACGAGGTATCCGGAGGATCGGTCCCCAGCAGACGCCAGCTAACGAAGACATCAGTCGACGTCGAGCGCACCGCAATGACGCCGCGTCCGAGGTTTTCCATGAGCGATGGCGGCAGAGGAGTCGGTGCGACGATTGCGGAAGCAGCGCCGGCATGGGCGGACACACTGCTGACGAAGGTTTCCAGGAAGAACGGCTGCGCCAGTGCGCAGATTACGCCGGAAGAAACCAGACCCCAGGCAAGGTACGCAACTCTCTTGAGCTTCATGATCTTCATCCTCGTTCGGCAAAGCAGGTGAACGTCAATTCACACTACATGATTCAGTCTGTTTGTCGTCGGCGCCCGGAGAATAGGTTTAGCGTCGACTTGAGGCGACTGGCCGCCGTGGTGGAAGAGAACGCGTCACATGCAGCCTGTACCTTGTTTGTAGGCCAGTCACACTAACGCCGCGCCGGAACGGTGTCAACCAGAATTTCCTAGATGAATTTCGTAGAACTTACTATACGAATGTACTAGAGCAAAGTTAAGAGGCGTAACAAATAAAGAGTTTAAGGCTGGCCGCGACGTCGCTGTGCTCCTTCGAGAAGTCGTGAGGTTGAAATGATTGCGCGCCGGTGTGTTCCACTCCCGATCTCGCCGGCAGAGTCTTCCGCGGTTACTTCAAAGATATAGAGCTTTCCTTCGCGCCCCATATACTTTGCCGTGGCGCGGACCGTATCTCCCAACGCTGTTGCTGCCGAGTGGCTCACGTCGATCGTCACGCCGACTGACAACTCTCCGTCAGTCAGCAGCGGCCTCAGCACTTGTGCAGCCGCCAGTTCCATGAAGGCAACCATCCGCGCGGTGGCAAAGACATCCGGAAATTGGTCGTGATGGTCGTCTGAGAGCGCACTGGCCAGGTCAGATGCTGCCACCCTCCGGCGAACACTCGCTTGAGTTCCAATTTCAATTGACTGATTCATTATGCCTCCTTGATTCAACATTAGTGATTCAATTCAAGCCGCGAGTACGCCACGCGATGGCCACTCAAAGGAGTGACATGAAGTCAGTACCGTAGCGCGGTAGCGTCGGGTCAACGGTTCCGATCACAAATCTTACGGGTCAATGGGGGTCCTCCGTCATGAAGTCAGTACCGTAGCGCGGTAGCGTCGGGTCAACGGTCCCGATCACAAATCTTACGGGTCAATGGGGGTCCTCCGTCATGAAGTCAGTACCGTAGCGCGGTAGTGTCGGGTCAGCGGTTCCGATCACAAATCTACGGGTCAATGGGTCCTCCGTTGGCGACTTCGAAGCGCTGGATTCGAGTTGCGATGGCCTGACCCGACGCTACTGCGCTACGGTACTGACTTCATGACACTCGGTTGCGTTTTTACACAGGATGATCAATCAGCCGAGCGCATCTTGCCGAGACTCCGCACCGCTGCCGAAAACTTCGCACTCCGGCGCCGGGAGATCGGGATTCGCACGCCGCTACCGAGCACCGCAAACAACGCACCGGCGTCAGAGCGTGTCAACTCCCGCACGCCGTCGAGTCGAACCAGCGCGCGTCGGTGCGCGCGAATGAAGCCATGTTTGCGCACGCGCTCCTCCAATAGCTGCAGCGACTCCCGCAGGAAGTAATTGCGTCGACCGATCCACAATTGCACGTAGTTGCCTGCCGCTTCGATCCAGTCGATCTCACTTACATTCAGGACCATTGAGCCTCGAGATGTTGCGACGACGATGCTTTCGTCACGCGTCGAACTTTCAGTCGAGCGCAACCGTCTCATCAATCGCTTCATCGTGGCGCCAAAACGAGCTTCGCTAACGGGCTTGACCAGGTAGTCAAGTGCTTCGGCTTCGAATGCCCGAATGGCGAACTGATCGAAAGCGGTAAGAAAAACTACCGCCGGCATTCGCTCGGTGGTTTGGCGACGGATTACCTCAAAGCCATCTATGCCGGGCATCTGAATGTCGAGAAAGACCACGTCGGGAGCGGACCCGTCCAGAGCTGCGAGCACTTCGGCGCCGTTACGGCACTCGCCGGCAACGGCGAAATCAGGAAACGCCGCCAACAGTTGCCGCACGCCGCGTCGGGCCGCCGGTTCGTCGTCCGCGATCAGGGCCTTCCACTTAACGTGTTTCACTTGTTCGACTCCGGTAACAGTTCACGATAGGGCACTCGGAGCGTGGCGATTGTGCCGCCTTCCGTCCTGCTGACTATTACGAGTGAAGCGCTTTCGCCATACAAGGCGCGCAGTCGCTCCCGCGTGTTCTCGATGCCATGGCCCTTTGGTATGTCGACGTCTACGTCGATGCCCACTCCGTCGTCCGTGACTGAGATCTCCAGCAGGTCGCCGGTGCGACGTGCGGCGACGATCAGGCGACCGGCATCGGGGTGTCTGGCGATGCCATGACGAATCGCGTTCTCCACCAGGTGCTGCAGCGCAAAGCTCGGCATCGCCGCGGACAAGAGCGAGTCGTCAATCGTGAATTCGGGTCGCAGCCGATCAGAGAAGCGCGCCTGTTCAATAGCCACATATTGGCGGACGAGCTCAAGCTCTTCGCCGAGAGTGACTTCATTGGCGTGATGGCTGCTCAACGTGCTCCGCAACACTTCGCTCAACTGTTCCAAAATGCGTACGGCGCCTCGGCGGTCGTTGTCCCGCACGAGCACGGCGATCGTATTGAGTGTGTTAAAGAGGAAGTGTGGGTTGACCTGTGCTTGTAAGGCCGCAAAGCGCGCGCTGGCGAGTTGCTCTGAAAGCAGGGCCAACTGGACTTCGCGCTCGCGCGCCTCGGTGAAATAACGAATCGCGTGCTCCATGCCGACCATGCAGAGGTATACGGCGGTACCGAATGGCAACGTGATGAAGATCCAACTCAGCCAATCAACGCCGGCCTTGCGCCAGAACTGAGCGGCTCCAGCCTGCATGGCGGCGTGCATTGCAGTTGGGTCGAACATGAAACCCAGCGCCAACCGCAACAGCTGACCGGATGTGGCCCAGGCCACGCAGAACAACAGAGCGATTCCCAGATGCAGCGCGGCTCGCCGAACGAGATGCGGCCGCGCCAGAGGCCATCTGCTTGAAACCGCGAAAACGCCGGGGGTGAGGAATGCGTAGAGAAACCAATCGCCGCCCTCCCATAGCAGGTCGCGTGCGGTCACAGGTTCCCAACCCTGAAGGCGAGTCTGCGCGATTCGATTGATAGCAGCAAATGTGGCCGGCATGATCCAGGCGGCCGAGACAAGCATCCATGGTCGAAGGCGTGGGGGTAGTCGCACGCGGCCCACAGTATCGTGGGTACAGCTTGCGCGCAAACGGTGGCGAAGTCGCGAGGCGGTGGATGACCGTTCGCGTAACCAGATGCGCCGCTCGCGTATTTATGGTTGTTTGCGGAAGTACCAACGGCGTAGGATGATGGGCTTCGCAAATCGAAAGGCAATCCCGAGGACCATAACAGAATAACTGCCTTCCTGCGCCCTGGTCTCAAACGTCGGAGGCAGTTGATGCAAACAGTTTAGAGCCAGGGAGGAACCCCATGACCACCGCTACCCCGAAGGTTGACTGCGAGCAATTCCACGCGAGCTTGCCGGTCAGCGACGTCATTGCCGCCTCAGACTTCTACCGGACAAAACTCGGCTTCTGGGTGGCCTTTACCTCGGGTGAACCGCCGACGATGGCGGGCGTAAATTTGGGAAACGTGCAAATGTTTTTGGAGCTGGGTACGCCCAATCCCAAAGGGTGCTCGGTGTACTTCGTCGTCGGTGATGCCGACGAGCTTTACGAGTTTCATCGCGCCAACGGCGTCGAAATCGTGGTAACTCCAGAGGATCGGCCCTATGGAATACGCGACTACACGGTCCGAGACCTGTACGGGTACCACCTAACCTTCGGACATCGGCTGTGTGGCGGGGCGGACGAGCCCCCGCTCAAGATTGAGCGGGTAGACGTTCCGGTGCGCCTTGAGAAGCGTCTCGCGGCTCTGCTGCATGATCTGGCCGAGCACAAGGGCATGAGCCTGAATAGTTGTCTCGAGGAAATACTGCTGCATACGAACGAGCCTCTAGGCGACGGCGTGGCCAGTCCGCATACCAAGAAAACCCTCAACTACATTCAAGAGCTGAAGAAGAAACACAGCATCGACTACGACTCCCACGCGAGTTACCGCTTTGTGGAGTAAAGGGAAGCGAGGAAAGCGGACGGGAGCGACCCACCAGGAATGCGAACCGCGCTTGAGGCGATGGATGACCGTTCGCGTCACCAAACGCGCCGCTCGCGTATTCCTAGTTGTCGTGTTAAGTCTCCCGGCGTAGGATGCGCCCGCTTTCGGATTCAAATATCGGCCCGAAGTCCCTTTACCTGAATGACTGCTTTCCCGAGCGCTGGTACGCCTGATGTCAGTCCCGCTCCCTCACGCGCGGGCCGCCTCTTGTCGCTCGACGTGATGCGCGGCCTCGTGATGGTCCTGATGGCGATTGATCACGTGCGAGTGTATTCGGGACTCCCTGCCGGCGGTCCGACTCCAGGAATCTTTTTCACTCGTTGGATCACGCATTTCTGTGCGCCGGCCTTCGTCTTTCTGGCCGGGACCGCCGCCTTTCTGCACGGGAGAAAACTCGGCGACCAGCGCGCCCTGGCGCGCTACCTGGTCACTCGCGGGTTCCTTCTCGTAGTGCTGGAAGTGACACTGATCAGATTTTCATGGACGTTCAATTTCGATTACGGGCACTTCGTCCTGGCCGGTGTGATCTGGATGCTCGGCTGGTGCATGATTTTGCTGGCGGCATTCATCTGGCTTCCGACGTGGACTATTGGATTCATAGGACTTGCAATTATCTTTTTCCAGCAAGTCTTTAGTGTGCTGCCACGACTCTTGCCCGAGTCTGTGCGAAATTCCGTCGGCTGGATCTGGGAGTTCATTTACCCCGCCGGGCTACCGGAACCGCGAGGCATC
>JAMQPI010000512.1 GCA_023717565.1 Pyrinomonadaceae bacterium
GGTCAACGCTTCGTCACTCTCATCGTTGTCGGTCGCACACCGTTGACCCGACGCTACCGCGCTACGGTACTGACTTCATGACACTCGGTTGAATTAGGGATCCATTGTCGATTGACAGCCTCTTTGCAAAACACTTCAGCAATGCAGCCCCAACCTAACCGTCAAGGTCGCCTGCTAAAAGTACTCGGCGTTGGCTTTGGCCTGGCAGTAATCATCGGCAACACCATCGGCGCCGGAATCTTCCGCACGCCCGGTGTCATAGCCGAACTGCTTCCGAATGCCTGGATGTTTCTCGGCGTTTGGATCGTGGGCGGGTTGTACGCACTGCTGGGCGCGATCTCAGTGGCTGAGCTGGGAGCGATGATCCCGCGTTCCGGTGGCCAGTATGTTTTTGCTCGCTATGCCCTAGGCGAGTATGCGGGATTCATTGTTGGCTGGAGCGACTGGATCTCAAGCTGCGGCAGTACTGCGGCAGTAGCAATCGTAGTCGGTGAATTCGCGGGCGCATTATTTCCGGGTCTCAATGGGAAGAGTGTTCCAATCGCAGCGTCAATCGCAGTCCTGTTCGCACTTCTGCAATGGCGCGGAATTATCTGGGGCAGCAACGTTCAGAATGTTACGAGTTTGCTGAAAGCCCTGGCCTTCCTGGTGCTCATAGTCGCCGCGTTTCTATGGGGCGGCCAGGGTGCTGTCTCGGAGCCTGGGAAAGCGATGCCCGCCGGACTTCCGCTGCTCGCCGCGTTTGTGTTGGCGTTGCAGTCAGTGATTTATACCTACGACGGTTGGGCTGGAATGGTCTATTTCTCAGAAGAAGTTGAAAGTCCCGGTCGCGATATCCCGCGAGCGTTGTTCGGTGGAGTGCTCGCCGTCATCGCAATTTATCTACTGGTCAATCTCGCACTGCTCTACGTACTGCCGCTATCCAGGATTGCTGGCCAAGGCTTTGCTGCCGGCATCGCTGCCGAGGTGATCTTCGGTAGGTATGGCGACACCGTTTTTAGATTGCTGACCATTGTGTCGATGCTCAGCGCAATCAACGCGCTACACTTGATGGCCACGCGCGTCTTGTACGCAATGAGCCGAGACGGGCTGTTCCTACGCAAAGCCGCCCACGTCAACGAAGGCGGCACTCCCACTGTGTCCCTGTTCGTGAGTACAACTGTCGCCGTCCTTTTCATCGTCTTCGGCCAGACTTTCGAAAAAGTCATCACCGTGCTGGCATTCTTCTTTGTCGCCAATTACACGCTGTCATTCATTTCAGTTTTTGTGTTGCGCCGGCGGGAGCCAGAGAAGGAACGTCCATACCGTGCCTGGGGCTATCCGTGGACCACGGCGCTGGCCCTGCTGGGGTCGTTGCTGTTCCTGGTGGGTGCGGTCGCAAGCGACACCCGCAACAGCGTATACGCGCTAGTCCTTTTGGCGGCGAGTTATCCCGTGTTTCGAGTCGTGAAGCTGCTGAGTCGCCGGTGAGATTTTGTAGGGGCGTCCCTCCGTGGCCGCCCGTAAGCATCCTCCATCAATCAAGGCACTCACCGCACAGAACCATTTGCTGTGGCCGTGCAAAAACTCAACCGAGTGACATGAAGTCAGTACCGTAGCGCGGTAGCGTCGGGTCAACGGTTCCGATCACAAATCTACGGGTCAATGGGTTTCCACCGTTGGCGGCCTTAAAGCACAGGATTCGAGTTGCGGATGGCCGGACCCGACGCTACCGCGCTACGGTACTGACTTCATGTCACTCGGTTGCGCTTTCACACGGCTACGGCAAATGGTTCTGTGTGGTGAGTGTTTGACTCATTTGCTGGCAGACCTTATTCTCATTTCAGTCTCCGTATTTGGTCGATTTCTTTAGTTCATCGCCAATTCCCGAATGCTTTTTGCGCAGGAGTTACAGGCCAAGGTAGCTTCCAGCTGCTAATCACCTGACCTGATAAATCATCGTATCAAGGCAAAGCATTGACCCCCGAGCGTTGGAAAAAAGTTGAAGAGGTTTTCGAAGCCGTTCTCCGACGGGCCCCGGAAGACCGAGCCGCCTTTTTGGAGAGCGTCTGCGCTGATGACACAACGCTGCGCAATCAGGTTGACACGCTGCTGCTCTCGCTTGAGCGTGCCGGACACTCGATCAACTCTCCGGCATTCGGCAACGCTCTCACCGATACGATGGTCAGCGAGTCAATCCCCACGGTAATCGGCAAACGGCTGGGCGCTTACCGAATTGAACGCGAGATTGGCCGCGGGGGCATGGGGTCGGTCTACCTGGCTGTGCGGGCGGATGACGAATATAAGAAACGCGTCGCCATCAAGCTCATCAAACGCGGCATGGACACAGATTTCATCGTGCGCCGCTTTCGCAACGAGCGTCAGATCCTCGCGAGCCTCGACCACCCTCATATTGCCCGACTTTTTGACGGCGGAACTACCGATGACGGGCTTCCTTACTTCGTCATGGAGTATGTCGAAGGACATCCGATCTACCGGTATTGCGATCAGCTGCGACTCACGATCAATGACCGGCTGAAACTATTTCGTGAGGTGTGTGCCGCGGTCCAATACGCGCACGAGAATCTGGTCATCCATCGAGATCTAAAACCCACCAACATCCTCGTCACTGCGGCTGGTATACCGAAGCTGCTTGACTTTGGGATCGCCAAGCTTCTCAACACAGACCTCTCATCACACGTCTCGGATCCCACTACGGCTGCCGTGCGAATGATGACGCCGGAGTATGCCAGTCCGGAGCAAGTGCGCGGCGAGACTATCTCCGCTGCCAGTGACGTTTACAGTCTGGGGGTGCTCCTCTACGAATTACTCACCGATCATCGCCCCTATCGAATAAAGAGTCATCTGCCTGAGGAACTCGCGCGAGTGGTGTGCGAAGTTGAGCCTGACTTGCCCAGTGTGGCAGTTAATCTGATTGAAGTGTTTACGCTTGAGGGGCGCGACCCAATCGAAATCACGCCCGATAGTGTCAGCAGGTCGCGCAGCACCACCCCCGAGCAGCTGAGAAGAGAACTCTCCGGCAGCCTCGACAACATCGTCTTGAAGGCCATGCGAAAGGAGATCCTCAAGCGTTACGGATCTGTCGAAGAACTGTCGACAGACATTGGCCGCTACCTCGAAGGCCATCCGGTTTCGGCGCCGTCGTACTTTCCGTCGCTCATGCTGTCGGAAGCAGAAACTGCCGATCCGTCTGCGGGAACGCGTTCACTGGCCGTCCTGCCGTTCCAGGTTTTGCGGGTCGAAGAGAAGAGCGATGAGTTTTTGGGAATGGGATTGGCTGATGCAATTATTACTAAGCTCAGCAATCTGGAACGCATCATGGTGCGCCCCACCAGCGCCGTGGTTAAGTATTTTGATGGTACGCACAACATTCTGGCAGCCGGTCAGGAACTAAACGTTGGATATGTCCTCGACGGTCGCATTCAGCGCGTAGCGGATCGTCTGCGGCTCACCGTGCAGCTTGTCAGAATGCGCGATGGTAATCCGCTCTGGGCAGCGAAGTTTGACGAAGACTACACCGACTTGTTCTCAGTCGAGGATTCCATTTCTGAACAGGTGGCGAATGCTCTCGTCCCTCGCCTAACTGGTGAAGAACGGGAGGTGCTCCTCAGGCGCGAGACGGAAAGCTCTGACGCGTACCGCGCCTTTATGAAGGGCCGCTATTTCTGGAACCGGTTTACACCAGATGATTTTGCCAAAGCACTGGAGCAGTTTAACGAAGCCATTCGTCTCGACCCGGATTACGCTCAGGCCCATGTGGGGATAGCGGATTACTACAATTGGGCAGCCATTTTCGGTATCGGCACACCCAGTGAAAACTTCTTACAAGCAAAATCGGCGGCAACTAAAGCGCTGGAACTGGATGATGAGCTCGCCGAGGCCCATGCGGCTCTGGCGTTCACAAATCTATGTTACGACTGGGACTGGGAAGGAGCAGAACAACGCTTCAAACGTTCCCTGGAGCTCAACCCCAACTATGGACCGGCGCACCAGTGGTATTCCAACTTGCTCGCGGCTCAGGGCCGCTTCAACGAAGCCATTGTAGAGATAAAGCGGGCCCAGGAGATCAATCCGCTGTCCCTGATGGATCGATCAATCGCGGGTTGGACCTACTACCACGCACGTCAGTACCTGCTGGCGGAACACGAACTAAAGGCCACGCTGGAGATAGATCGAAACTTCAGCAACGGTCACCTGGTGCTGGGATTCGTATACGAGCGTTTGGGACGTTATGAAGAGTCGATCAATGCGTTTAATCGATCGATTGAACTGATGTCTGGTTCGGTACTGCCTCTGCCGGCGATGGCCTACACGCTGGCAGCCTGCGGCAGACGCGATGAAGCTCGGGCAATTTTGGAACACACGATGAAGTTAAGCGAGCAGAGATATGTTTCGCCGTACTTCCTCGCGTGGATTCACACCGCACTAGGCGAGCGCGACGCGGCCTTGAAGTGCCTGGAGCGGGCAATTGATGTGCGGGATGAATGGCTGATCTGGCTAGGCACCGATCCCCGGTTTGACTACCTTCGCGACGATCCTCGTTTTGCCGATCTCCTCGGGCGAGTGGGCTTGAAAGAGAGAAAAGTAGCGACGGCTTCCTACACTGCGTCTGGGAGCTCTAGTACAGGTCACATATCCGGAGCTCCTCACTTCGGCACGACCCAAACCGGTCCGAGCCCAGATAGAACTCCCAGTCTGGCTGAGGTTGTCAACGCTGTCTACCGGGATCATCGCCGAGAGAGGGCCTGGATGTTGGCAGTTGTTGCTTCGCTTGTTCTTGTGGCGGCAGCGTTGGCTGGTTACGTTGGTTACAAGGCTCTGGTAAGACCTACTGCCAGGTTCGCGGCCACAAAGATCGAAAAGCTGACGGCCAGCGGTAACGTCGTGAACGCAGCAATCTCCAGGGACGGCAAGTATGCTGCCTACGTGATGGATGAGGTGGGCAAACAAGGTATCTGGGTTAGACAAATGGCGGTGGCCAACAGCATTCGTATCGTGCCACCCGCCGAAGCCGACTATCGAGGACTTACATTTTCGAACGATGGCACCTACGTTTACTACGTGGTTCCAGGTATGGATGGCGGGAATGGCACGCTCTATCAGATTCCTGCCCTGGGTGGTTCGGTAAAAGAGGTTACCAGAGGCGTTGATAGCCCGATTAGTTTTTCGCCGGACGGACAGCGGTACGCTTTCATTCGCAACAACACGTCACAAGGCGAAGACGCGCTCATGGTTTCGGACCAGAACGGTTCTGGAGAACAGCGGCTAGCCACTCGGAAGTATCCGGAACATTTCTCAACTGCAACTGCGCCCGCGTGGTCGCCTGATGGGTCAACCATGGCCTGTGTGACGCAAACGGCTGACTCTAACGGCTTTTTCATGAAATTGACTGAGCTGCGACTCTCCGATCGCACGGAACGTGAGCTGGTTAACAAAAGGTGGCAGGAGATCGGACAGATAGGATGGATTCCTGATGGCACCGCTTTGATTATCACCGGCCAGGACTCCTCATCAGGTTTCCTCCACCTCTGGCGTGTCGGTCACCCGGGAGGTGACCTGCAGAAAATCACGAGTGATTCAAGTGACTACCGGGGCGTGAGTCTGCCAGCCAGTTCTGATGTGTTGCTTACCGTGCAGCGACAAACGCTCACGAGTATTTTTGTTGCCGCCAAGGGAGAGCCTGGCAATCCCCAACCGGTCACTTCCGGCGCGGGGCGCTTCTTCGATCTTGTCTGGACACCGGAAGGGACCATCCTTTACGCGTCCGACGCGAGCGGTGCAGCAGACGTGTGGGAGATGGCAGCCGATGGCACCGGTCAGAAGCAATTGACGGCCGGAGCCGGCCGAAACTACGCACCCGCAGTTACGCCGGACGGTCGTTATGTCTTCTTTCACTCAAACCGGTCTGGGTCATGGCAGCTCTGGCGGATGGAACGCGACGGCAGCAATCCCGTGCAGATGACCCGCGATCAGGAAGAGAGCAATTGGCCGGAAGTGTCGCCGGATGGGAAATGGGTGATCTATCAACACAACACTGCGGGTATCCCGACCGTGTGGAGAATGCCGGTCCTGGGCGGGCAAGCAGCGCAGGTTACTACTGCGCTTTCCATGCGACCAGTGGTTTCACCGGACGGAAAGTCGATTGCAGTCTGGCAAAAAGAAGACAAGCCTACTGCCTCATGGAAGATTGCCATTGTTCCTTTCGAGGGAGGCGCGGCCACCAGGCTGATAGATGTTCCGCAGAATCCGGCGACCGCCAACAGCGTCATCCACTGGACGCAAGATGGAAACGGCGTGCTCTTCATTGATTTCCGCAACGGCGTAACGAATCTTATGCTCCAGTCTTTTGATTCGAGCCCCACGAAGCAGCTAACAAAGTTCACCAAGGAACAGTTTTATTCTTTTGATTTTTCTGCCGACGGCCGCGTTCTGCTCTCCCGCGGCTTTTGGACCAACGATGTCGTGCTTATTAGTGACGCTCGGTAGCGGAGAGTGGTCCTGACTTTAGTTGTGCGGTCGAGGGAGTTTCCATTTGTCATTTCTCATTTTCCATTGCCGGCCAAATCAAGACGGCAACCGGAGTCGCGGGCTATTAACGTCGTGCGCTGTTAACGTCGAGTCCGGTTTTGTCTTTCAATGAAAAATGAGAAATGACAAGTGACAAATGGAAAATTTCTCGACCCGATCCTTGGGTCTTCAGGACTCAATTGTGACGCTACTCAACCGGGAGCTTTAGTTCGCCGGTTGTGAGATCCGGACGTGCGCGCGCCATCTCTTCCGGAGTGGTGTGTAGGTGCGGATGTTCCATGTCTTCAGAAAGTTCAATGTTGAGTGCGTCAGAGGTGTTGACTTCAGGTTCAGTTGCAGCGGTGGTTCTGAGAATATCTGCCAGGCCCTCGCTGCCCCGATGTTCCAACCAGTGCCGATAACTCACGGTAAGTATCGCCACCACCGGAATGGCGAGGAAGATTCCCGCAATCCCGGCCAGCTCAGCTCCAGCAAGAATCGCGATAATCACCGCCAGGGGATGAAGATGGATACCCTGACCAATCAGTTTGGGGTAGACGACGTAGTCCTGTACCAGGCGCAGCACACCCAGAAACAAAATGACCATCAGCGCCGAGAAAGGACCGGCATGCAGGGTGGCCACAAAGGCGGCGAGCACAGCAATCAGCAGGGGGCCAATGAGTGGAACGAATTCAAAACTTCCGGCTATGAAACCCAGCACCAGGGGACTGGGAATACCCAGCAGGGCGAAACCAAGCGAGCACACCACTCCGATAAACACACAAGCGGTCAATTGCGCCCGCACATAGGCTGCCAGTGTACTGCTGATGTCTTCAAAAAATTCATCGCCGCGCCAGCGCCAACGTCCGCGCGGAAGCATCTGCAGCGCGGAACGGCGAAACTCCTCCGCGTCTTTCAAGAAGAAGAAGCTGAGGATCGGAATCAGAAATAACCACGGTACGTAAGCGATCCAACCAAGCATATGTTCGATCACCAGGACGAACGTTCCCCTGACGCCTTCCACAGCCTGGGGCACCTCGCTGTCTATCGCTTTCATGACCGGGTGCGGCATTCGCATTCGCAGGTAATCATTCAGTCGCTGTGTCCGGGTACCAAAGTCTCTCCAGTAACCGCGAGCTTGCTCAGCAAACTCCGGAAACTGGTTGCCCAGGCGCGGCACCAGCAAGGAAACCGCGATCACAACAGCTCCGATGAGAATTAGGTAAGCGAGGGAAATAGCCAGTACGCGGGGCATTATCCGAGGGCGTCCGGAGATGACAATGGGCCGCCGCAGAAAGTCCACCAGGGGCGAGACGAGATAGGCGAAGAAGACCGAGAAGATGAGGAGCAGGATGAGGCCAGTCAGCTTGACGACTATCCACAGAGTAATTGCCACCATCAGCACAATGATGATGACTCGCAGGATTACCCGGGTTGGTGGCCACGTCGCCTCAACTGCCGCTCTGGCCGCTGTTCGGGCTACCTCTTTGGATTCCTCTTTGCTGCTCACTCTTCGTCGACCTTGCGGTCAGGCTAGTCTCTTGATGATGCCGCGCACAGCGCGGTTTTCGGAAGGACTCATGTCACGAAATTCGATGCCAAATGTGTCTTCCGTGCCATGATGGACCACTTCACCGTGCAGAGTTAGAGCCTCTTGTCCGTCCATTAGTAAAAGCCCGAGCCGATCGCCAACCAGGACATTAGGACAGGCAGGAAGGTTCCGGACCCGAAGCCCTCCCAGGCTGATGTCTCCCGGTTCACCCAGCCCGATCGATTCTTTCAAACTTTCATCTTCGATGGCGAGTGTCAAATGCGAGCCAACGTAAAAACGAGGGAATCTACGCCGGTCATGATCCGGCAGGTTAGTCGGGAAAGTGTTCATGAATGGCTGGCCTCTCAGTTCGTTAGCTCGTCGTCGTCATCACCTTCTTCTTCTTCGTCGCTCTCGATTACCGCGGGGGTGAAAATTCGTGGGGCAGCGGGTTCCCAAATCAAGCCCCGCCATTCATCTGTTTCGCCCAGTAACTGCAGCGCCGCCAGCGGATGACCAGGGTCACGTTCGATACGCAACACCTCAGCTACGACCTGCAGCTTCGTACCGTCCCCACCCTGTACTTCCAGACGAACACGGCTACCCACGGCAGGCAGCTTGCGCGGGAGGTGTACCAGCGTCCCTTCGGGACCGACATTCTCGGTGGTTCCTTCTGACAAAATGTGCGCTCCATCAGGCTCATCCCATTCCGCGCGCACTTCAAAGCTCACGAGGTAGCGTGGACCCGAGCGCGGGTCAACTTCCGTTTGGCGAGGCATCATTTTCAACTCCTTATCGGGGCAAAACAAAATAGTACCAAGAGTTTATAACGCTTTGGCAAAAACTGGCAGGATTTCCTGACATTTTCCATGACCAATGGATCCTAAACTCAACGAGCTCAAGCACCGCTCAACCACAGAACCATTTGCCGTAGCCAATGGATCCTAAACCCAACCAGCTCAAGCACCGCTCACCCACAGAACCATTTGCCGTAGAGACTGTGTCAAAAAGCGGAATGGTTAGTAGCAGAGTGCGAATGAAAAAGAAAGCAAGCAAGATGGAAGACAGTGATATAAAGAGTCAGCATTGAAGAGAGGAGTGCTGAGGGAATGGGG
>JAMQPI010000537.1 GCA_023717565.1 Pyrinomonadaceae bacterium
GTCTGTGGGGCTCGTATTCTTCCAGGTTTGGAATGTTTCATGCGCTGTCTCAACGGCCCGATTCGCAAGGTCTTTGGTGGCCTTCTGGAAGCGGCCCACCACCTGAGTGCGGTCGGCCGGGTTAATACTTTCCAACTTGTCTTCGGTCGTGATCCGCTCGCCACCAATCACCAGAGGATATTCGCGACCCAACTCACTTTGCACTTTAGCTATCGCAGCCCGCATCGCCTGGGCATTTTCTTCTTTGCTGAAATCAGTAAACGGTTCGTTACGGAATTCTGTCGCCATGGGAAGCTCCTATTTTTGTTTTCAGAAATACTAACACCGACGGTCATGGCAGCCTAAGAGCTAACGCCCGAAAGTGAGACGCGAGCCGCTCCCGTCTCTCCGTATTAAAGTTGAGAGCTTAACGGCCGAAAGAGACAAAAACGCGGCCGACGCCTTAAACGTGGCCGCTTGACTATCGTTACGTCCTGCCTCGTGCTCCTGCCGTCTGCCTCCTGGCTTTCACTCCCACTTTCCTGCTTTTTGCAGTTTCCGGATCTTGCGTTTCACGAGTTCGCGTTTCAGCGGGCTCATCTTGTCGATGAAAACAATACCGTCGCAGTGGTCAGTCTCGTGCAACATGCAACGGGCAGTAAGTTCCGTGTCATCAAGTTCAAACTCGTTGCCATTCATATCATGGGCCCGCACGACCGCTCTCAGACTGCGTTCGACTGGGGTAAATATCCCCGGAAAAGAGAGACAACCCTCTTCCCCGTTTTGTTCACCCTCGACGTGGAGAACCTCCGGATTGACCATTACGATACGCTGATCAGGATCTTTACCTCCGGAACAATCCATCACAAACAGCCTCTTAGGTACACCGACCTGGACAGCGGCCAGACCAACTCCCGGCGCCGAATACATGGTCTCAAACATGTTGCCAATCAGTTTTTTGAGTTCGTCCCCAAACTCAGTGACGGGCTCCGCCGGCGCATCAAGTATTGGATTCGGCCAGGTAACTATTTCCAACAATGCCATTCTAAATTCCCGATTATCTAATATCAGTCGCGGTTTTCGGACTGCGTTCGATGTCGATATTACGACGAACGATGCTCGATGCGCTAGCGAGCCTAGAGTCGAGTCGGTGATCAAAGTGTCATCCACTACGACGCTCTTCAACCCTGTCGAAGAAGCCGTAGCCGAGGACATTCGTCAGGATGTGACGGTGCAACTACTGGCTGGATTGGGGAACACCTATCACAGAATGGTCTTGTAATGCTCCCACTGTTGCCTCTGCTTCGCCAGGAATGTGACGAAGCGGGCATCTTGTCGAACGTTATCCAAATTAGCATCCTTCTCGAATAACGGATAGCACGGAAACCCGTCCTCAGCCGTCACCTCCAACCACTTGATTGCTTGTTCAGGTTTATTCATCAGCGCGTAAGCACAAGCGATGTGATAGGCCGTATGATGGAAGTGTCCAAATCCCTTTCCCCTCTCTACAGCCAACTTAATCTTTTCTTCCGCCTTTCGATCTTGCCCGGATGAAGCAGCCAGCACTGCCTGCACACTGGTAAACCCACCACCGCTATCCTCAGGGTAATCTTTTAAGAGTCGCTCAAGCGTAGCGGAGGCTTCCTCTATCCTCCCAAGATTGAAGAGGGCCCAGGCAGTCTGATGCCCGACCACCGCTGGATTGATTTCCTCAGGAGTGGCGCGGAGAACTGATAGGGCTTCTTCATACTTCAATTGGAAATTTAGAGTTTGCGCGATTCGGAGTTGTGCCAGGTTATTGTTAGGGTTGGTCGTGATCGCCTTTTGCGATTCCTGGAGCGCCTCGTCAAAAGCTCCGATATGACAATAGACAAGGGCGAGCAGATGTCGCGCTTCATCCATGTTCGGGTTCAAACTCAGTGCGCGGCGATATTCACGGATGGCCTTTTCGTGAGGAAAATGGTTGGCGGGCGTCCAGAGAAGGCGTCCACGGGCCACATAAGCTACAGCTAAGTTCGGGTCTAGCGAGAGCGCCTTCTCCGCCGCCACAAAAGCCTTCTCTGCCAACTTTTCCTCCCCGGGGGCGAATAGAAAGAGCTTCCATACATATGCCTGGGCCAGTTCCGCATGGGCCGCGGCAAAGGTCGGATCTGTGGCCACGGCGCGCTCCAGAGAGGCTATGGCGGCAGCATTGTTGTCTTTGTTTTGGCGGTAGAGATAAAACTTTCCGCGAAGATAGTGATCGTATGCTTCAGGGTTAACCGGATGGACGGTCTCGAATCGCACTTGCTCCTGCGGCGTCAGTTTGATCCTAATTTCGTCGACGATGTCTCGTGTCACCTCTCTTTGTAGCGCCAGCACGTCGCGCAGATCCCGATCGTAGCTGTCGGCCCATACATTTCCGCCGGTCGCCGCATGAATCAGTTGAACCGTGATTCGCACACGATCCCCGGAGCGCACTATCGAACCTGTCAGCACTGCATCCACGTTCAACTCGCGACCGATTTCCGGCAGCGGCTTGCGCGCGCCCTTGTATTGCATCACCGATTGCATTGAGATCACCCGTAGAGCGCCGACCTTGGCCAAGTCGGTGATCAACGCGTCGGTCATTCCAACGGCGAAGTAGTCCTGTGAAGTGTCGCCGGAGAGATCCTCCAACGGCAGCACCGCCATCGACCTGATTTCTGTCTGCACTACTGATGGCGAACTCTGACGAAAGAATAGCGTGTAGGCCAACCCCGCGAGGAT
>JAMQPI010000563.1 GCA_023717565.1 Pyrinomonadaceae bacterium
GGCTCCCCGGTTTTGCCGATGGCCGGCTGAATTGGCAGGAGTTCGCTGTTGACGTCGATATAGTCTTCCTGCTGCCAACCATCGATAGCCAGCCGTTGCCTGAAGTACCCCTGTGCGTAAAACAGGCCGACACCCACTAGCGGAATGCCGAGGTCTGAAGCGCTCTTGAGATGATCGCCCGCCAGGATACCCAAACCGCCGGAGTAAATGGGTAGCGACTCGTGTAACCCAAATTCCGCTGAAAAGTATGCGACCGGCCGCGCCCAGAGCACGCCCGCGTAACGAGCACCCCAGGTGCGCTTCGAACTTAAGTATTCCTGCATCCGACGAAAGGCGTAGTTGATTCTGCTGTGAAGGGCCAGTTGAGAAGCGCGCTCTTCGAGTTTGTCTATGGGAATATGTTCCAGCAGCGCAATCGGGTTGCAGTTCACCTCACGCCACAAAACGGGATCCAGCTCGCGAAATAAACTGCTCGCGTCGTCGTCCCAACTCCACCAGAGATTTTGGGCCAGAGCACACAGCCGCTGGTGAGCCGGAGCGACAAATTGGCCGAGCGCGCGGGCTTCGCTGACGAGGGGAGCGAGTTGCGCTCCGGCAGTCATTAACATCCCAACATCATTCTGTCCGAAGGCCCGAGGCTCGACCGTTTGGACGACCAGCACGCCCTGAAGCAGTCCTCGATCGATCAAAGGAACACCGAGAAATGAATGGTAGAGGTCTTCACCGGCCTCAGGAAAGTATTTGAAGCGTGGGTGCTTCGCAGCGTCCTCGATAACTTGAGGCTCCACTTTTTCACCCACCAGGCCGACCAGTCCTTCACTCAGGCGCATGCGCACTCGGCCGACGCTATCAGGACGTAGGCCAATGGTCGCTGCCAGAACCAGGTTTGAACGATCGGGCTCCAGCAGATAGACCGAGCACACATCAGTCTTAAACCGCTGCTGGATCAGCTGAACAATGTTAGTCAGAGTATCCGCAGGATTGCCGCTGTGGGCCACCAATCGGCTAATTTCTTCAAGAGTCCAAAGCGCGGAACCTTCATAAGGAGTGGGAAACTCTTCCATTCCGATTTTGGTGCTCATTGCGGACCTCCGGAGCGTTCTCTAGTAACTGATAGAAACGAAGAACCCAAATAACCGCAAGTTTAACGCCACAACTAGCCAGAGTGCAGATCTTTGTTAAGGCAGTGAAACTATAGACGTTTCGATTTTATAGAGTTAGCCGATCAGTTTTATGGTGACAGATTCCTACAAAGTTGTCGGCACGGCTACAAGACTGTAACCATGTGGGTTAGGAAGGTGCGACTCAGACCCCCGACGCGGAGACCCTGCGGACTCTGAAATCCCACCAACGGCAGTTGGTGGAGGGTTCAAGTCCGACCTACAGAGAGGGGGGCACATGCCTTCGAGTTGCGACTCCCGCCAATCTGCAAACCTTCGTTTAGTTAACCAATAACTTTTTTGCCTCCATCGCGTAACACCAGAGACACGCCTGAGTGAGACCGAATACTCGAAACTTCTTCCGAGAAAAGTAATACGTCGGGGTGTAAGTCTCACGGTTTCAACTTCTCGAGATCTTCTGCGAAAAAGTGAGCTGATATGCGACGATTCATTTATTTAGGCCTGTTGCTTCTGAGTGCCGCACTTATCATCCGTACAACGAGCCTTGCCCAGTCCACGCCCGATGCTCTTCTCGGCACCTGGACGGGTCAGGCGCATTACGCCGGCGAGAGTAAGTTGATAGCTCTGCGGTTTGAGTTGAATGGGAAGGGATCGAAAGTTCTCTTCTTTGACATACCCGATCTCAAGTTTCACCGAATGGGTCCAATCGCAGTCACGCAGCAAGGCGAGCAATACAAAGCCTCTGAGTTTAGTTTCCAACTGGCCCCCGACAAAAGCATAACGGGCACTCTGTCGTTTGATGGCCATGACTTGCCCTTCAAACTTGAACCCGGGTCGTTGCCGGTCGTGCCGGAGTCCCCTCCATTGGCTGGTCCAATTGCGCAACCCGTATGGAAGTTCAAAACCGGAGAAGCGATCTGGTCTTCGCCGTCTGTAGCTGACAACACGGTCTACTTTGGCAGCAATGACAGCATGATTTACGCGTTGAATGCCAGAAACGGCAGTGAGGTTTGGCGGTTCAAGACCGGGGGCCGAGTGTTAGGATGCCCGACTCTCGACGGCCCTTTTTTGTACGCGCTGTCGGACGACGGTTATCTCTACAAACTAGTCCGGCGGTCTGCGAAACTTGTCTGGAAATTCGACACGCACGGCGGCGCGGTCGCACGCGATTTTCCCAGCGCCACATCGCCCACCTATGACTATCTCACCTCAGCGGCGACTGTCTCGGACGGCCTTGTCTTCATCGGTAGCGCGGACAAAAAACTTTATGCTGTGGATGCGGACACCGGCCAGGAGAAATGGCATTTCGAAACGAAGGGGATCGT
>JAMQPI010000577.1 GCA_023717565.1 Pyrinomonadaceae bacterium
TTATCAGTTTTCAACCACCAGTGTGACCGACCCCGAAGTCAACCAAAGTGATCCTAACCGGTTTATTCCGGTGATATACGCCCAGCCGAACATCATCACGAGCAGGATCACCGGCAGTTTTAGTTACGATACTCGCAACGCGAGCGTCGATCCGACCACGGGACGTGAACTTTCGCTAGCAGTGGCCCTGGCTGGCCTGGGGGGCGATGTCCGCACCTACCAACCGACGCTGTCGTTCACTCAATACTATCCCGTGCGGCGGAAGAAGTCGGAACACCCTGAAGTCTTTGGCTTCCGCATCCTGGCTGGCTCTGTTGGCAGCTATGCGATAACAGCTAAAGTGAGGGACGCGCAATCACTCGCCTTCGTCGCGGGCGTACCGATCTTCGAACGCTTCTTCCTGGGTGATGAGTTTACTATCCGCGGTTATAACGTTCGCTCAATCGGTCCGATTGTGCCGCTTGATACGTTCATTACTTCGCAAAATGTCGTGATCTCCTCTAACCCATCGGGAACTCCGGTTCCCGTTGCAGGAGTGCCGGCGGGAACGGCCGATGTAGGGGTCTTTACCGGAGTCACGGGCAATAATCTCGCCGCGTTGCCGCGCTCATTTACTTCAGTCGGTGGGGATACTCAGGTGCTGGGGAACTTTGAGTATCGAATACCCATAATTGGAAGTACGGTCGGCATAGCCGCCTTTGCCGACATTGGAAGTTCTTTCAACCTCCGAGGAAAGAGCGATCAGTTTTTCTCCAGCAACTTTCTGGACGACGATCCATTTCTGCAGACGGTGGGCTTCATCTCCTGCCCTCGCCTGGGTTCCGCGTTCACGCCGGTGACCTTGTCAACCTTGACTGCCTGCCAAAACAATCCACAACTTGCCCTTACCAGTGGTTTAGGCCTGGTCATGCGCGACCAGCGGTTGGTGACTACCCAGGAACTGGATGCTGCGCAAAACCTTGGATCATTTGACCCGCGTACCGGGTTACCATTCGGATTCCAACAGGTGTTCCTGCGCGGCCAGGCCCAGACCAACACTGCAGTGCGCCTGTCACAGGGACTTTTTGATGGGATTGGTGACTTCCGAACCAGCCTCGGCATGGAGGTACGCGTGCAGGTGCCCGTCCTCAATGTACCTTTCCGCCTGATCTTTGCGTATAATCCCAATGCCAGGCCGAACCAGTTTATTGACGGGTTTCCCTTTGCCTTTAATGAGAAAAAGACAGTCGTACGTTTTAGCGTCGGTCGCACTTTTTAATCACTTAGGGCCAACCACGGCGGTGGAATGAACAACTAACAAGTTCACCAATCGCCCTTGAATGTAAGGAGCATTACTAAAAAGTTATGAAGATAGATCGTTATATTGCTGCCATCGCCTTTGTCGCAGCCTTAGCTGTTTCTCCCGCTTTGGCTCAGACTAGACCTGCCGGGCCGACGACACCGCCTCAAACCGGCGCTGCCCTACCGGATAGCAAGATCGCCCTTATCTATTCGGATGCGTTTCTGGATCCCAAGACAGGTATCAGTCGGTTCACTACTGTGCTGGGCAATCTCAACCGTGAGTTTCAGCCCCGCCAGACTGAGCTGCAGCAACTGTCGCAGAAAATCCAGCAGCTTAAGGATGAGGTTGAAAAGACCAAGAGCGTTGCCGAGCCGCGGGCATTGCAACAGAAAGTCGATCAACTCGAGCAGTGGAATAAGGAGCTCCAGCGCAAGGGCGAGGACGCGCAGGCTGCTTACACGAAGCGGCGCGGCGAAATTTTTGCTCCCCTGGAGGACGATATTAAGAAGAGCCTGGAAGCGTTTGCCAAGCAACGGGGAATTAACGTAATCATCGATGGCAGCCAGGTCCCGGTCGTCTATGCCGCCGACAGCATCGATGTCACGCGCGCTTTCATTTCCGACTTCAACACAAAGAATCCAGCGACCGCATCCGTTACGCCTCCTAAATAGGGTTTTTCGGTGCGGCTTGAGATTCCGCAGACGCGGAGATGCGGGCCAGAGTTCCGCATCCCGCGTCTTTTGTTGTCTAATAGCCACTCCCATGGAAACAATTCTTGACTCGCAGGCCATCCAGAAGCTGCTACCGCACCGTTACCCCTTCCTCCTGGTAGACCGGATTATCGAATTAGTTCCCCGTGAACGAATCGTAGGGGTGAAGCAGGTCAGCATCAACGAACCGTTTTTTCAGGGCCACTTTCCCGGAGCGCCGGTGATGCCAGGAGTTTTGGTGGTGGAAGCATTGGCTCAAGTAGGCGCCGTCCTGGCCCTGCGGGAAATAGAAGATCGCGATCAAAAGTTGGTTTTGTTTACCGGCATCAAAGAAGCGCGGTTCCGCCGTCCGGTGGTGCCAGGCGACACATTGATTCTGGAGGTCACTGCGATGCGCATCGGTTCGCGCGTTCAGCGGATGCGCGGTGAGGCCAAAGTCGATGGTCAGCTTGCTGCCGACGCAGAAATCATGAGCATCATTGCGGACCGAGGCTCCGCCGTCTGAGAATATCAGGGTAAAGGGTAAAGGGGTAAAAGGGAGGAGCAGATGACATTCCTTGAGGTCTTCAATTTGGGTTTTGATGTTTCCCCTTTCCCCTATTGCCCCTTTCCCCTTTTCCCCTTTTCTTAATCCATGTCCACCGCGACTCATCCCGCTAACATTCATCCTTCTGCGGTCGTTAGTAGCCGTGCGCAACTTGGTCGCGACTGCCACATCGGTCCCTATTCAATAGTTGGCGACGAGGTGGTTTTGGACGACGGCGTTCGCCTCGAGTCCCACTGCGTGGTGGACGGCAGGACGACCATCGGCGCCGGGACTCATGTCTTTCCCTTTGTCTCGATCGGTCTCGCCCCGCAGGATTTGAAGTACAAAGGGGAACCGGCAGAAACACGCATCGGGAAGCGAAACCATATCCGCGAGTTCGTAACGATCCATCGCGGCAGCGCCGGGGGTGGCATGCTTACCCAAGTCGGAGACGATTGTTTGATCATGGCACAAGCTCATATTGCTCACGACTGCAAGCTTGGCGACGGAGTGATCATGGCAAATGCCGCCACGCTGGCCGGGCACGTCATTATTGAAGATCGCGCAAATGTGGGCGCCTATTCTGGCGTTCATCAGTTTTGTCGGGTGGGTCGGGAAGCTTATGTTGGAGGCTACTCGGTCGTCGTCAAAGACGCTCTGCCTTTTGCGTTGACTGTCGGCAATCATGCCCGCTGCTTTGGTTTGAACACTACCGGCATGAAGCGCCGTGGTTATTCCCGAGAGGTCATCAAGTCGCTACACCACGCCTTCCGCTTGTTGCTGTCGTCCAAACTGAATACCTCCCAGGCTCTTGAGCAGATAAGGGAAGTGATTCCCGATTGCCAGGAAGTGTCGGAACTCGTCCAGTTCATAGAGACCTCCCAGCGAGGCGTAGTTAAGTAAGGCGGAAGGATGAAGGCGGAAGGACGAAGGCG
This sequence comes from Pyrinomonadaceae bacterium, assembly GCA_023717565.1. Classification (GTDB taxonomy): domain Bacteria; phylum Acidobacteriota; class Blastocatellia; order Pyrinomonadales; family Pyrinomonadaceae; genus PSRF01. The sequence continues at coordinate 3,454 of JAMQPI010000577.1, forward strand.
GAAGGATGAAGGCGGAAGGATGAAGGGAAGGATGAAGGCGGAAGGCGGAAGGCGGAAGGATGAAAGAGTCTTAACCTCTCAGGCCCTAGCTTTACAGCTATCAATCTCTGGGTAAACCCTTCAACTTCGCAACCAGCCTTTCATCCTTCCGCCTTCATCCTTCATCCTTTCCTAATGCGCTACGGTCTAATCGCAGGTAACGGAAAGTTTCCCCTTCTGGTGCTCGAAGGCGCGCGGCGGGTGGGCGCTGATCTGTCCGTAGTCGCTATCCATGAAGAGACCGATCCGGAGATCGATCGCATTGCGGACAGAGTGCAATGGGTCGGCATTGGTCAACTCGGAAAGATGATCCGATTCCTAAAGAGCGAAGGAGTGGAAAAGGCGATCATGGCCGGGCAGGTAAAGCATGTCCAAATCTTCAGCCGAGCGGTGCCCGATGCCCGCATGTTGAAAATGCTTTTGAAGCTACCCAGGCGCAACACTGACTCACTCATCGGAGCAGTCGCTGACGAACTCAGTAGCGAAGGTATAGAACTGATTGATTCCACTTTTTTCCTTCAAGACTATCTGCCCGAAGTTGGAACGCTGACCAAGCGCGAACCTGATGCTCGCGAGCGGGAGGATATTGAATACGGTTTGGAGATCGTCCGCGAAGTTGCACGGATCGACCTCGGGCAAACTGTGGTGGTGCGTAGCAGAGCCTGCGTGGCCATTGAAGCGATGGAAGGAACTGACGCCACCATCCGCCGCGCGGGTGTGTTGACTCGCGGAAACACGGATGAGCAACTCGCGACTCAGCCAACCGCGCCGGAGCTGGAAGGTGATGGTAAAGATTTGGGCCCGCCCGGAAAATCACGCGCGGGTTTCTCCGGGAAAGGTGGGTTAGTGCGAGGCCTTTCCAATTTGATGAGGGGAAGACCGATGAACCTGGCCGGAGGAAGGCTGACGGTGGTTAAGTTGGCCAAGCCTTCGCAAGACATGCGTTTCGATGTGCCTGTAATTGGCGTACCCACGATCGAGACCATGATGGAGTCCGGCGCCACCTGCTTGTGCATATCCGCGGGCAAGACATTGATGTTTGATCGCGAAGACCTGATCAGTCTGGCAAACCATAACAAGATCACTATCGTCGCCGTTTAGATCCGTAATCGTCTCCTGGCTTATCCGACTCCTGACTCCTGAATTCTCCCATGAAACCTTTTGAAAAAACCGAACGCACCACTCTCAAACGTCTGCCGGCGCGCGGCGTCTACGATCGCAAACTCGTTTCTTCAATTCTGGATGAAGGACTCATCTGCCATGTCGGCTTTGCGGTTGCAGGTCGTCCCTTTGTGATACCCACTGGCTACGCTCGCGTTGATGATCAACTATTCATTCACGGTTCCCAGGCCAGTCGCATGTTGCGCACTTTGAAAGGCGGTGTCGATGTTTGCCTGACGGTGACGCTGTTGGATGGCTTGGTGCTGGCACGCTCTGCCTTTCATCATTCAATGAATTATCGCTCAGTATTGGTGTTTGGGCGGGCGACAGCGGTTGATGAGCCGGCGGAGAAAGTTGCGGCCCTGGTTGCTTTCTCGGAGCACGTGATTCCCGGAAGGTGGAACGATGTGCGTGAACCCACTGACCAGGAGTTGAAAGCGACTACCGTATTAGTCCTGCCGCTCGAAGAAGTTTCAGCCAAGGTGCGCATCGGACCGCCGCTCGATGACGAAGAGGACTATGAGCTACCGATTTGGGCGGGAGTGATCCCACTGCAACTAGCCGCACAGGCGCCAATCCCTGATCCCCGGATGGAAGTCACGATCGAACCTCCCCGTTACGCTACGGCTTATAAGCGGCAGAAGTAAGAAAAGGGGGAAAAGGGTAATAGGGGAAAAGGGAAAACAAATCCCTCTAAAGAACGTCAACTCCCCTATTCCCCATTTACCCCTTTCCCCAGGCTTTAGAAGCCTGGCGCGGAGGCTTCTGCTGTCTGCGCTTTAGGATCGAAGGGGGTAGCGAGGTACTTCTTGGCAATCGTCTGCGCGTTATCGTAAGTAATACCCGACTGAACTGCCTTGTTGTATTCAAAAACGGCCCGCTGGCGTTCGCCCTTGGCGTCATAGGCATTACCACGCTTGATGTGCGCCCACACCTCGATCCAGGAAGGCTTCAAGGTGCCGTTAAGAGCTGCGTCTAAATTATCGAGTGCCTGTTGCCAGTTGCGCTGTTCTAAGAAGAGCAATCCCAGGTTGTAGTAAACCCAGGAATTTGATCGGTCGAGCTTCAACGCCGCCTCAAACTGCTGCTGCGCTTCGGCGTACAGCCCTTCCTTCATTTGCTCGATTCCGCGTCGCGCGATGATCGATACTCGCAGCTCTTCGGACATGCGCAGGATGCGATAATTAGGATCAACCACGACCTCCAGTGGCTGGCCGTTTGATTCGAAGTCGAAGTCTTCACTGCGCCCTTCCAACTTTGTAGTGGTCGTCTGTGAGTCTCCTTCGGACCGTAGCATCAACTGCACCGGCATACGCAGCGTTTCCAGCGTCTGCCTCACAGTTCCGCGGGTGCGAAACTTACCAGCACGTGTACGAATAATCTGGTAATCGACACTGAATTCAGGCACGCCAGTCCCTTCTATCCATTGCGCGAAGAAGTAGCGCATGTTTTCACCGGCAGCCTGAGTGGTCATTTTTTCGAAGTCGTCAATCGAAGCGTTCTTGCCACGAAAACTCTTCAGAAAGTCGAACAGCAACCTGTCGAACTTATCTTTGCCGATGGTCTCGCGCAGCATGCGAAACACCATCGCGCCTTTGTGGAATACGATTGACTGATAGGCCGCAGATTGGTCATCGAGTGCGCCTGGCGCGCGCGCGATCGAAGCGGTCTGCTCGAACGTAAGTGCCCGCTCCTGCTGCTCACGCTGCGCGGCATCGAACGCTCCACCAGTCAGGGTGGATTCGCGAAAAGCGAAGGCGCTCCACTCGGCCAACCCCTGTGAAAGCCAGGCATCATCAAACGACTTGAGTCCCATCGTCTGGCCCCACCACTGGTATGCGACTTCGCGTTGCAGTCTCTCTTCGGGTACCGGTCGAGTACTGTCGAACATCCTAGATCCGAGAAAAATAATTCCCGGCCCCGAGTAAGTATCAAGGGTCTCGTCGTCCACTTGGGCAACTACGAGCCGAGTGCCAAACAAAGGCGCACCGTAACTCTTGGTATAGAACTCCAGCACGTGGCCCATTAGTTCGGAGTAACCATTGATCCGGCTTTCGCTGCCAGGCTTGGCATAGAACTGGATATCGTAGGGACCGAAGCGAAGGTTCTTGTTGATGTATTGACCGGCAACGAAATTTCCCACCAATACCGGCTGCCGATGAACAAAACGAAACCGCGTCGCGCCTTCTTTGGGGGACTGTTGGGCGACCACAGGATCGTCGCTGGTCCCGGCTACCTGGGTACCCGTCGGCACGATCAGGGTGATATCAGAGGTAGCGCGATCCACGGCGTAGTCATGGAAAGGAAACCAGCGCGCGGCGTACATCAGGTACGAACCTTCGGTGCCGATATAGGCCAGACGCTTTGTTGCCAGCGGTCCACCTTCGGGTGAGAGCAACGCACCGCTCCATCGAAATCGGAGGGTAACGGGTTGGTTTGCCGGAATCATCTGACCGAGATCGACACGAGCATTGGGACCAAGCGCACCCACGCCGACCGCATCCTGGACCAAACCGGTTAGCGGTTTGCCGGCGAGTTCCACACTTTCCACGCGGAGAGATCCGTTGAGTTCGAAAACGAGAGAGCGAGTGGCCTCCTGGGGAATCAGTGTGATGTCAGCACCGGCCCGCAACATATGCTGTTCGGGGATCAACTGCGCTTCAATGCGATAGTTTGTGATGTCGAACCGGGCGCCGGCTGGCTGAGGCGCTGGCTGCTGAGCGGCGACCGGAATGGTAAGAGTAAAAAATGCCGCAAAAAGGGGAAGAACTCTAATTAGTCTAGTCATAGTTTCTCGGGTTTGATGTCCATTAATTGCGACTAAAATGCTGCTGCTGATTATACTGCTCGGCCGTTTCCGGAGAATAGCCTCCAGACGCCTAAACACTACTCTGACCCTTCGAAGTATCCGGCAGCAAACCGCGAGAGGCTTCCTGTAGAGTCGGCCTTTTGGATGGTAGGAAGCATCAGGCGGTTGGCTGGGGGCAGGAGTTCAGTGGACGACCCGTGGATCATGGAACCAGGTGGTCGTAACGCCACTCGGCGCCGGCATTTCCCATTTCTCACTGGTTTTATTGGTTTTCGGTCTCCAAACGGTCAATGAAAAATGAGAAATCAGAAATCAGAAATGGAAAATGGATTTCATTGGTCGGGGGTGAGATCCCGCGTCTGAGGAAAGGTATCTCACCTTGACATCAACCTTACTCCAGCTTAGAGTCCAAACTAATCTGCGTCGCTTGGTTTTGCTGTGAACGCCCGCAAGGTCGCACCGCTAAACTCTAAAACAACTAGGTCTCCCCAAGTATTTGTCTGTGCCCGTGTGGCTATCGAGCAACCCGTTAGCAGTTGTCAATTTACGGCATGAAAGTCTGTCCGAGTATTGGTCCCAACACCATCCGAAGGAGTAAGTCAATGAAACGTGCCTCGAAGTTTTTGGCGCCGCTGTTTGTGGGCGCGCTGGCGGTTCTGGCCACCCAGGCGCAGACCGCTCGCAAGATCAACGTGGAGTACAAAGAAACCACGCTGAAGAATGGACTGCGCGTGATCACGGTTGAGGATCACAGCGCACCAGTGATCTCCATTTCTGTTAACTACAACGTTGGCTCGCGAGACGAGCGCAAGGGTCGCACCGGATTTGCTCACCTCTTCGAGCACATGATGTTTCAAGGCTCTGAGAATATCGGCAAGTCTGAACAGATGGTGCTGGTGCTAAACAATGGCGGCACGATGAATGGAACGACGAACGAAGACCGCACGGTTTACTTCGAAGCGTTACCATCCAACCAGCTTGACCTGCTGCTGTTTCTGGAAGCCGATCGCATGCGTAGCCTGGCGATCACCAAAGAGAATCTCGACAACCAACGCAACGCGGTTCAGGAAGAGCGCCGCCGTGGGCTCGATAATCAGCCATACGGCAAGAGTGGTGAGATTCTACAGGAACTCGTCTACGACAACTTCGCCTACAAGCACTCAGTCATTGGATCAATGGATGATCTGAATGCTGCCAGCGTGGAAGACGTCGCTGAGTTCTTCAAGAATTACTACGCTCCGAATAACGCGGTCCTGGCGTTAGTCGGCGACTTCGACACCAAGGATGCGTTGGCAAGAATTGCGAAGAGCTTCGAGAACATCGCTCGGCAGCCGAGTCCTCCAGTCGTTGATATGGCCGAGCCTGAGCAGACGAAAGAGCGCCGCACCACAGTCGACGATATGCTGGCGCGCGCGCCGCGAGTTGACGTCGCATTCAAGGCCGCTGTCGGCAACTCGCCGGATTTCTACGCGCTGCAAGTGCTCTCGGCGACACTGCAAGGGGGACAGAGTTCCCGCTTGTATCAAAAGCTCGTCAAAGAGAAAGAGTTGACCACCGGTGTCTTTGGGTTCATGGACGAGAAGCGAGGCCTCGGCGCGTTGTACGTATCCGCCACCCTCAGACCCGGTGTGACCACCGACGACGTCGAGAAAGTCATCTATGAGGAGATGGAGCGTTTGAAAAAAGAGCCCATCGCAGACTGGGAATTGCAAAAAGCCAAAAACAATACTCGGCGGGGAATCATCAATGGCCTCCAAAGCTCCCTTTCCCGAGCAATCACGCTCAGTCAGTATGCCGTCTATTACAACGACCCGGGGTTGATTAACACGCGGCTCGACAAAGTCTCCGCCGTAACGAAGGACGACGTGCAGCGCGTTGCCAACAAGTATTTGCGCGACACCAACCGCACGGTAGTCATCACCATGCCGAAAGCGAAGGCCAGAAGCACAACCGCCGCAAACGGGCAGTAAAGGAGACTTGAGAAATGAAAACACTCACGAAGCAGAGAATACCGGCGGTTGCGGCACTGATAGCTCTACTCGGCTCGACCGTATTTTGGGGCGGCATGGCTAACGCTCAAGGTGTGGCCACGGCAGGCCAATCATCTAAGGGCGCCGTCATCAAAGGCAAAGCTCCGGTCAACAAGAATGTTCTGAAGGTGAAACTACCTAAAGCGCGGGAGGCAACGCTACCCAACGGCCTGCGCGTGATTCTGCTGGAGGATCATAAGGTGCCGACGTTTACGGCGCAGATGGTAATCCTCAGCGGTGGCCTCACCGACAAGCCTGATTTCCGTGGGCTTGCTTCTTTCACGGCGGCACTTGTACGTGAAGGGACAGCCAAACGGACGAGCAAAGATATTGCCGAGCAGACTGATGCCCTCGGCGCCATACTGGCATCGAACTCCGGCCTGTCAAACACGACCAGCACGGTCACGACGTCTGGATTAGTGGAGAACCTGGACCCGACGTTCGAGATCTTGGCCGACGTGATCCGCAATCCGACGTTTCCTAACGAAGAGGTTGAGAAATATAAGACGAGAGCGTTGGCACAACTCTTAGTTCAACGTTCCAACCCTCAGTTTCTCGCGCAGGAGCAATTCAGCAAGGCTATCTATGGAGATCATCCGGCAGCCCTCGTGGCGCCTCCGGTGGAGTCGATCAAAAAGCTGAGCTCCAAGGACCTGGCTGCTTTTCACTCGGCTTACTATCGCCCCAACAATGCGATTCTCGCGATAGTCGGGGATGTAACGCTGAAGGAACTGATGCCGAAGATTGAGAAGGCCTTTGGCGACTGGCAAAAGGGTGACGTTCCCGCGACTACGATCCCGGCTGCGCCGGCCCAGGCCGGCTCGCGAATTCTTCTCATTGATCGCCCAGGTTCGGTGCAAACTGTGCTGCAATTGGGCACCTTGGGAATCGAACGCACCAATCCCGATTATTTTTCCCTGCTGCTGGCAGACAGGATTTTGGGCGGTGGTCCGGCAGCGCGGTTGTTTCTGAATCTGCGTGAAGACAAGGGCTACACGTACGGCGCTTACAGCAATTTTGGCGGCACCAAGTTCCGAGGTACCTGGGTATCCTCTTCGGAAGTCAGAACCGATGTCACCGAGGGGGCGATGAAGGAATTCATGTTCGAACTGAAGCGCCTGCGTGACGAAATAGTCAGTGCGGAAGAGTTGGATAATGCCAAGCGTTCGATTGTGGGGAGCTTTGCGCTTTCCCTCGAACAACCGCAATCACTGTTACAGAACATCGTGACACAAAAGCTCTACGACTTACCCGCGGATTACTGGGACACATATCCCCAGAAAGTCGCGGCCATAACACCTGTCGACATCAAGAACATCGCGCAAAAGTATATCGACCTGGATCATCTTCAGGTCGTGGCCGTGGGTGATGC
>JAMQPI010000600.1 GCA_023717565.1 Pyrinomonadaceae bacterium
GAGAATTGGAAGATGAGCAGCATTCCCACAGGCACAGAGCTGGCGCGTCCATTCATGCCAGCAAAGGATTTCGATCTATCCAAGCGGTTCTACGAAGCGCTCGGCTTTGAAAAGGTCCTCGACAGCGAGGTCGCTATATTCAATGCAGGCTCAGGGGGGTTCATTTTACAGAGGTACTTCCAGGAAGAATGGGCCGGGAATTTCATGATGCAGCTTATGGTCGACGATCTCGACGCGTGGTGGGCGCACATCGAATCACTGGAGCTCTCAAAGCAATTTAATGTCCCACCTCCCAAGGCTCCGGCGATGCAACCCTGGGGACTTCGCGTCGCATATGTAGTCGATCCGTCCGGAGTCCTTTGGCATGTTGCGCAGCGCCGTGAAAGCACGAAGCAGGATCAATAAGCACGAATCACAAGATGGTGCCGAACAAAATTGCTGCCGGCTACGTGCGCAGACGCACGCGCCTGAGCAATGGCGTTATGTGGCTTAATTCCTTTTCCTTCAGCTTGGATGCCGATCGCGCGCCGCAGCTGAAGGCGTTCGGCGGCTTCAGTTATCGAAAGATGGGTACAAGCTTCGTTGAATATAAAGGACACGGATTTTGGTCCTGGGACGGCTACTTGGAACACGTATTATTCTTGTTAGCAGAAACTATCGGTCCATCACCCCCGGAGTCATGGCTGAACGAAGCTCGAGATCATTGGCGTGAGCAATCAACCGGGATATTCAGCGCTTGGATACATCCGAATCTCGATGAATACGTTAGCTGCGAAGATAGGCGGACTGTAGTTCTAAGACTCATCGACGAATTGCAATCTCGTCGTGACGTGACGCCAGAAGCCGCGGAGACTGCCGAGTTCCTGAGGCGTCTCTTGCTTGGCGAGATCACGACGGACGCTGCCAGCCCTTTGGACTATATGGTCAGTGGTGAGCATCCATATGAATGGTGGGTTCGCAGAAATGCGGAAATGGAAGGCCACTGATAACTCGCACCGCGCCGCCGAACGAGCGCTCGGAGCGGACTCGCCTTGAGCGGGCTTCTTCGTTTTATGTTGTTGATTACATAATTTGTTAAGTAGCGTGGGCGAGCCGCTGAAGCGCACCGTTAGACGTAACAAGTATGAGTGAGTTTGGCCGAAACTTTGATTGCTCGGCTCTGAGCTACGACCAATGGATCAGGTTCTTCTTCGACAGGCCCGAATCACCTCAGTCCGATGATCTCGTAAACTACCGTTTCGACTTCGATTTGCGAGAGGAATATACCTTCTTCGACGCGCAAGACCCCGCCAAGGTCGTCAGCCACATGACGACGCTGTTTGGCGACTTCCCGAAGGCGCTGTCGGCCTTCACACTGCCCCAAATCAACCAGGGCGTCTGGGTAATCTTCGGCAGCATCTTTGAGTGCCAACGCTACTTATTTGATCCTTCAGTCCCGCTCGAAAAGTGCTTAGGATGTATCCGCTCAATGTATGGAGTTTATGCCGATTTCGTCGCCCTTTCCGACGTGGAGGTGATGGAGAACTGCTTCAGTATGTGGTGGCACTGGATCGCGGACTCCTTTTGGTCACAGTTCTACGACTACCCTAACGGGTCGAAATCTTTCGATGAGACCCTGGAGCAGTATCCACTTAAAAAGGATTTGAATAAACTTGATGAAAAGGGGTGGCAAATCCTTGAGACAATGTTTGAGACATTGGTCAGGATACTTGCGCTTGACGACCAACGGTCTCAAGAATATGCCTTACATGGCCTCGGGCACCTGTACCATCCAAAGGTTAAAGAAGTGGTGCAGAGTTACATTGATGCTCATGTCACTGAATTCGACGATGAGGACCTGAAATGGGTACAGCAGTGTCGTGACGGAATAGTCTTGTAGCGGACATTTCAAAGAAATAAACAGGAGAAATCTATGCTACGAATCATTTTGGGCGTCATTGCCGGATTTTTTGCCTGGGCGATAGTGTGGGTCGGAGGCGAGAAGATTCTTTCTGCCATTTGGCCGGAGGGGTTCGGCGCTCATCAACGCGCGTTCGAAGCGGCCGTTACCAATGGCGGTCAGTTCACTGCGGACACGACGCTTCTTCTCATGCATATTGTCCTCGGTTCAATAGTCTCGCTGATGTCCGGATTTCTGGCCGCGCTGATCGCCGGTGAAAACAAACGCGCGCCGCTAGTCCTCGGCTTTCTGCTGGTGGCCTTTGGTTTACTGAAGGTGGTTCTGTCCTGGCCGTATGTTCCCATTTGGTATCACGTTATCTTTACGGGGCTGCTAATTCCAATGACGATTATGGGCGGTAAACTGAAAACCCCCACTTAGGAAAGAGATCTCAAGCGCGTCGCAATCTAACAAAGCCGTGCAACTGACCACGCCATAGCACGATCTCATAAATAGTCTTGTTCCTCGCCGGTTGCATGCTGATTGCGCGCCGCAGCTGAAGGCAGTCGTTGGGCGCTCCGTGGTCGCCAAGAAATGAAGAAACTTCTATTCTCAATTGTGCTTCTCGTTGGCGCCGTATTGATCTCAGGCTGTCTAGACTTGCGTTGCGATACTTCACGAGATGTGAATCTCCGTGCTAGTCTGACATCTCCCAATCAATCGTATGTGGCATCGTTATTTGATAGCTCAGGCGGCGGCGCCGCGGGCTGGTGCTATCCCACAGCATCAGCGTTCGACGCTTCCGTTTTCTAACAATGAATGAAATACGTTCGAAAGCACGCTGGCGCGCTGAGCAAGATGACTGGCAGCCTAATGGTCGCAAGATCGCCAGCGCCCAGAATCTGAACGCTATCCGTGATGTCCTTGAAAATCGAGGATCCATTATCGTCGAGCATTGGCTCTATCGTGGTGCGAGTGCTCCCGAGCGAAAGGTGTTCGACGATTTCGAAGACTTCCTAGACTACCTGAAAGCTCACACGTACGGTGGTGACGCAATCGACGTGTGGAGCATGCACGATCTTTGCACGCGTCAAAACCGCCTGGCGACCGGTAAAGTCCCTGATCTCGATGGCTGCGTGCCAAGTCATGGTGCATACTAAATCGTTAAACCAACGCGTCGAACGGCATGCACCCACCTCGAATAGCGCGGCTTTCATCCCCAAGACTTGGCCGTGTCAACGCTGTGTGCTCGGGCGGGTGACGCCGGGCGTTGGACGCTTCTTGTTTCGCTCATAGGGAGATCCAGGGCGACATGACCAACAGACTCGCAACGCTTCGAAATCAATCTCAATTGGCGCACTGCCTACAAATCCTGGCAGGCGCGTTTGTGACTGGGCTTTCTGTCCCAGCTGCGTGGTTTGGCTTCGTTCGACTCTCTGTCATGTGGCCCATCAATACGCCGAGTTGGCGATTTATCACGACTTGGACGTTGAGATGTCTTGTCAGTTATTTCGCTGTGGCGATTCTCCTTATGGCGATCCCAAAAGCGAGGACGTTTCCTTTCAACTGGTTTTTGCTTTCAGTCTGCGGGGCTTTTGTTTTGGCGATCGTTTACACCTTCCGCCGCCTTCCGATATCGCAGATTAGCTTCACCGAGTTGCTGCTAATTCATTTTCGGGACGCCTTGGGCACAGCGTTCTGGCTCAGCCTTTTCACGCTACCAATTTCAGCGTCGGTGCACTATTCAACGTCTGCTTTTTCCACTCGGCGCGCATCCAAGCAATCTGGAGCGGACCGACCATCAGCTATCCTCTTAAAGATTAGGAATGCAGGCGGCCGCTCAAACGTAGCGTTCGGCGGTGACAGCTCGCAGAAGATAAAATGAAGATCTGGCGCAGCATGTTCGACGATTCGTGCCGGCGCACGATTCTGGCACGACTGCGGAGTCTGACGCCTGACTCGGATAGGCACTGGGGCCGCATGAGCGCACCCCAAATGGTCGCCCATCTCACGGACCAGATGCATCACGCTCTGGGGGACGAGGCCGTCGCGGCAAGGCATGGTCCTTTGCGGTGGCCGCCGGTTCGGCTTGCCTCGATTTATCTGCTGCCATGGCCCAAGGGTCGCATTAAGGGTCCTCCCGAAGCGTTTGTGACTCAGCCGAAATCATGGGAGCGGGATGTGCGCGAACTCGAAGCGCTCCTGGAGCGATTTGCGGCTCGTGATCTGAAAGACACCTGGCCGGACCACGCCCTCTTTGGCCGTCTGAATGGACGCGACTGGGGCGTGTTCGTTCACAAGCACTTCGACCACCACCTGCGACAGTTTGGTGCCTGATCGTCGGGAGGAAACGATGGCAAACCGTGATTCTCACGTAACCATTCACATGGTGACGAGCCTCGACGGCTTCATCGCTCGAAAGGACGGGCGCGTCGACTGGCTCGAAACCTCCGACGAATTCGTAGGCGGGGACACCATGGACCCAGGATTCGTTGAGGCGTTCCTCAAGACGATCGACTGTTACGTCATGGGATCGCGAACCTATGAAACCGCGCTTCGTTTTGAAGCCCAGGGGCTGGGGTGGTCGTACGGCGACAAACCCACGTTCGTCCTCACTAGTCGCGAACTACCACGGACCCGGGATACCGTCGAGTTCCACTCAGGCGATCTCTCGCAGTTCGTGAATGGGCGCCTACGGCCCACGTTCCGCTCCATCTGGTTTGTTGGAGGCGCTGTCCTCTCCGCCGAATGCCTTCGTCTCGGGCTGGCCGACGAAGTTCGCTATTCGATCCTGCCGATCTTGATTGGTGATGGGATCCCATTCTTCGAGAAGCTCGACAGAGACATCGCCCTCCACCTGGCGGAGGTCAAAGCCTACAAGAGCGGCATGGTGGAGCTCCGTTACGAGGTGCGAGCATAGCGCGCGGCGAGTCACGGTCAATGAAGATCTAAGGAAATCTGATAGTAGTATCGGGCCTTACCCTCTACCCACTGCAAGCGGATCTTTATCTTGTTGGCCATATGTTGCTTGTTTAGTGACCGGAGGGGTAATCATGAGTCTTGGACCTCATTTAATTTCTAATGCGATCTGAAAAGCCAGTTCCCCGTCGATTGTGAGCATGCCCATCAGAGTATGACTAATCACATGTTCATGTCTTAAGTCTTTATGAATATTCCCCCTGGCTCAAAGGCATTTTCACTTAAATGTCGGTGATGATTGAAAAGACCTTTGGACGGAAAAAGTTAATCGAGTGTATTTGCGACCATCGAAAACTGCTTCCGCTTTATAATAAGGCGGCTGCAAAATATAACCGTCAAGCGCGTGAGCCGTAAGCTTCGTGGTCAGCGTCGCTTCTAAAACCGTGAAGCGTATTCCCCTAAGAGTATGAAACTCGCACTTTCTCTCATCACCAGTTTTCTCTTCATCATCGCATCGAGCGCTCAATCGCGAACGATCAGTAAGGATGAATATGAGAAGGTACTTGAATTTGCGGTAGAGAAAACCAACGAGGCCTATCCCGTTATTCTTAAGGTAACCACTCGCTTTATCGAGAACGGCAAGATAGTTCGCATGGTCACGGACATACGCGAGAATGAGTCTATGCTACAGCGTCGAATCAAGAGGACGATCGTTTCCGGGCGTCGCAAGACGAATACATATCAGGTGTCGGTCGGATTTGGTAAGGTCTTTTGCAGCGACGACGGGGTGTCGTGGAAACCCTCGCAATATGAGTGCTCCGGCCCGGTGAGCATCTACGGCAGAAGGGATGCTGAGCGGACCGAATACAGCGTTACTGTGAAATCGGTAAAGGGTAGAAGAGTCAAGATTTATCGTGAGTATTCAGTGTTTGCTCCATGGGAATGGGAAGGGAGTAAGAAAAAAGATTTTCGCGAGGCGGTCTCAACGATCGATTCTCGCGGATTCTTTACGACTGTCGTAGACACCGAGGGAACGCTCGATCCGAGAACAGTTACGCTCATAAGAAAACAGTCTTGGGTTACAAAGGCCAAGATCAAGCCGGTCGTCCCTCCTACTTAAGATTGCGGCCTTCAAAGGCATGCAGCGGACGCGCAATACTCGGCGGTCGCGCGCGCCGCTGATGCCCGGCGTTAGGTCGAATCTAAGTGTATGGGAGTAAGGATCTATGTTTTTCGATGCTGTAACAGTCCGCGTGGTGTTCGTTGCGTTACTGGCTTTCTTGATCGATGGAGGCACCACAGTGTTTGCCCAGGTAAAATCAAGCACCTTCTACTCTACTTATGACGCCCGCGAACTTGTGGAGAGTAGAAAGTACCAAGGGGTAGATTTTACTTACGGCGAAATGGGTGATGAGTTTGAAGTTTCCTCGGAGCCCAAAGGGATGTCGCTTTCGGAGGTGCCGGGAGGACGCTCCGAAAGAACGAAGTTCATCTCCTACGGCTGCCGCATACAGACCACGGGCGATGACGCCTTTAATGTGGCGGACTTCCTCGACTGGCTTGCGCAAGAAACTATAAAGCAGATAGAGGGCGGGAAAGGGGTGGTGGGGAGGCAGCGGCACAAACGCGGCAGGAGGTTTTATATCGAATATGCGCAAAATGGGTTTACTGGTCGGCTAGAGGTTGACGCTGATGTTACAGGGAAGGATCAGATGAGCTTGGACGTTGAAATTATAGAAAGCGGTGGGAAGTAGCGCCGCGAGTTTTGCCCCGGCGTATCGCGACCTCAAAGCACCTGGAACTGCCGGCGCGCTAGCATGTTTCTCAAATGACTGTTTTCTTCAGCTTGAATGCTGATCGCGCGCCGCAGTTGAAGCCGTTAGCCTCCTTCGAGTCTAGTAACCGATACGGGCAATCATGAGCGAGACGGTGGTATGGGCCGGAAAGATGCAAAATGCCGGAAAGACTTCCCATCTTCGCTTCACGGGCATATGGATGCAGCAGATCGGACGCTGGCTCCAGGTTGCACGCCACGCGAACATCTTCGAGCCTAAGTGATCGCAGTTTGGGCGCGGGCTAACGAATCGTTGCTTCAAGGTGAAGACTGAGGACACGTTCCTATGGCGAATTTAGAAAAGCTTACAGAATTATTTCGAAAGCTCGGTGCCTCTGACCCGGAAGCGTGGGCCTCGTCACAAGTAACTGAAGGGATAAACCAGCTGGGAAGATTTTTGTTTCTTCGACAAGCTTGGACCCAGGTTATCGATGAAACCGACCACTCCTGGATTCAAGATCGGATCGACAGCTCCTCAAAACAGCCGGAAGCTCCCTGTTCCGGCATTGGCCCGGCGCTCCAAAGCCTCCTGGCTCACGGAGCAAACCCACAGGACATCACCGACGTTGTACGCGTTATGCAATATGAACTGTTGTTCGGTGTGTGTTATCTGTTGGACGATCCCGGCTTGGTTGAGGAAGAAGTGCAAGACATATCATGGAGTCTGATTCAGTTTAATGAAGCTGGCGAGGCGGTAGGCGAGATTGAGGGCTTGCACGAATCCGTTCTGGGGACCGATCCAACCGGAAGGGAGATGCGTCCTAGAGGGTGGCGCGCATAACAAGTTGCGTGGGGCGCGTAGATGAGCACAACGTTCGGCTGCTTCGCATTTGAATAAACAGGTTTGGAGGAACTCGAATGAAAATTCAGCAGCCCTTTGGAGCGAAGAGAGTTTTGAAGCTATGGCTCGTAGTTTTGGTCACGGCTGTTGTAGTGCTAGCCGCACCAGAACCTACGCCGGTAGACTCCGGCATTGAACAAGAGAAACGGGTGCGGGAGTTCGTAGGGGCTTTTAACACCCGCAACGTTGACGCAATGCTTGAAGTGGCGGACGAGAATGTTCAATGGTTGAGCGTAGATGGGGCGAAGGTTTCCGTCGAGACCGAAGGTAAGGCGGCGTTGCGCGAGAGCATGGAACGTTACTTCCGCAGTTGCCCTTCATGTAAGTCGTCGTTGGAATGGATTCAGAGCGCAGGGAGTCGCGTAACAGCGTTGGAACGTGCGAGTTGGTCTGGTAAAAGCGGGGCGAAGTCACAGCGGGGTTTGTCAGTGTACGAGTTTCGTGGTGGCAAAATTCTGCGTGTTTATTACTTTCCAGCTGAAGTTGATTCGCAACCGCCAGTAAGTAAGTGAATACGGTTTGTTTCCATCACGCGCTGCCGAACAAATCATTCAACTGAAGTATCGACTCTAGATGCAGCTTGAGGGAGAAATTAAATGACCGCCAAAGACATCGTCGCCGAGCTTAAAAAGCTCGGCAACGCACAAACCAAGAAAACCTGGATGACCCACGGCGCCCAGGAGCCGTGCCTCGGCGTCAAGGTCGAGGACATGAAGAAGATCCAGAAACGGGTCAAGATGGACTACCAGCTGGCTCTGGATCTCTACGACACCGGCATCGCCGACGCGATGTACCTCGCCGGACTGATCGCGGACGACGCGAAGATGAGCAAGAAGGACCTGCAAAAGTGGATCGAAGGCGCCAGCTGCGACTGGGTCGCCGAATTCACTGTCCCGTGGGTGGCATCCGCGGGCCCGCATGGTCGAGCGATGGCCTTGAAGTGGATCGAATCCAAGGACGAAACCATCGCCTCGGCCGGCTGGCAGACTTACAGCTGCATGGTCGCCATCAAGGAGGACGCGGACCTCGACCTTGCCGAGATCAAATCGCTCCTCCAGCGCGTGGCGAAGTCGATCCACCTGCAGCCCAATCGCGTCAAATACGTGATGAACAGTTTCGTCATCGCCGTCGCCTGCTACGTCAAACCGCTCCACAAGCTCGCGGTCGATACGGCCAACGGCCTCGGCAAGGTCGCCGTAGACCTGGTCGGGGCGTGCAAGATTCCGTTCGCGCCCGATCATATCAAGAAATTCGAAGCCCGCAGCCCGATCGGCAAGAAGCGCAAGTCGCCGAAGTGTTGATCGGGCTGTCGATGCTGCAGCTACCCTTTGCTCAAGGCATCAACATGGCACATAACCGATTGCAAGACATCGTAAGCAAACTAAGGTGAAACCCTATGCCCAAAAGTATGAACACCGCTAATAGCAACAAAAAAGCGTTGTCACCACAACAACGTGAAGAACTACTCAGAGCATTGAAAGCCCGTTTTGAGAAAAACATGAACCGACATAAAGGTCTTGAGTGGGCTAGAGTGCAAGCGAAGCTGGAAGCCAATACCGGAAAATTATGGACGCTCAATGAAATGGAAAGAACTGGCGGTGAACCGGATGTTGTTGGTCATGATAAAAAGACGGGCGAATACATCTTTTATGATTGTTCAGCGGAAAGCCCTAAAGGCCGCAGAAGTGTTTGTTACGACCGTGAAGCGCTGGAGTCAAGGAAAGAACATAAACCCCAAAATAGCGCGATTGATATGGCAGCTGCCCTGGGCATTGAACTTTTAACGGAAGAACAGTATCGAGAGTTGCAGACGCTTGGAAATTTCGATTTGAAAACTTCGAGTTGGGTGAAAACACCTTCTGATATTAGAAAACTCGGCGGCGCCCTCTTTTGTGATCGCCGCTACGGAAAAGTCTTCCTGTATCACAACGGTGCCGAGTCTTACTATGGTGCCAGGGCATTCCGTGGCTCGCTAAGGGTCTAGATTTCAGGCAGACAGCCAAGTGTGAATTTTAGGAACGGCGGTTTGGAAAGCGGATTTTAGAAAGGAACATGGGTACAGCAAATTCTCAATGGGAGGGGATTAGAATGATGAGCAATGCCACCAAACGTTGGATTCCTCGCTTGATTCACCTCATCTTTAGCATTCCAATAGTCGGTTATGTTTATAGTCCGTTTGAAGAACTTCCAAACTACGCCCCCGTGGTTCGGTTTGTCTCCATTCCTGTACTTGTCCTTACGGGATTTTGGATGTGGAAAGGCCATGTCCTGCGACGACTTATTTCGAAAAGATCGGCTCAACAAGGTGCTGCAGATTAACCCGACTCTGAGGTGAGGTTATGGAAGTTTGTCCTCTGGCATGATTAGCACTCCTGTGATAGCTCATGAAAAGCAATCTCTCAGGAACAAGCTTTAAATGAAATGGCGGGGCTACTTAATCTTCGGGCTGGTCACTGTGATCCTGGCTCCGGTTAGCGCGCTCTGCGCGTTTTTTAACCCCGTCGGCCTTATCCTGTTAGAAGTGATAGCCGCTCCAGCTGTGCGCCTTATGGGTTTCAACCCGCCGGCTGGCTGGTCAAGCATAGGGAGCAGCATGGTCGTCAATTTAATATGGCCCTTGACACTCGCGCCGCTCCACTGGCTGAACTATCGGGTACTGCGATGGAATGTTTGGAGTTATGTTGGGCTATTGCTGATAGTCAACGCAGTGATTACTGTTGCGGTGCTGCTGGTGAATTCCTAAAGATGAAGCCGCACCTAGGTCTGATATAGACACCTTTGGTTTATCATCAGACCTGCAGGCTATGGCGACGTCAAGCTGATAATTTTATCGACGTTGCCCAGATGCGAACCGGCCACCTGACAACTCATTCAACCGGACGCGCCGATAGCATCTCTTTAATGCTCTAATGCCGGAGCGAGTGTGCCCTGGTCGTGCGCCGAACCGCGACTTTCTGAGAGTCAATCGTACATTCAAGTAGTCTTGTTCGTTCAGTTTGAATGCCGGTCGCGCGCTGCTGCTGAAGCGCCCGTTGCTCATCTTTGGAGAAATGCCTGAAAAGTAGAGTTGGTTACGTGATGCCAGCGGCACCTTGGTGTTGGGAGTGGTGGTCTCTCTTAGAGGAACGCTATGTTTTGGCTGAGCGCGAATAATCATATCCTCACGGCCGCAGTCTTTTTGTGGATCAGCATCGCGACATTCTCGCTACCATCGCCACAGCTTTATGAAGATCAAGGGATTGCCGAAGCCCTGCTGAAGTACGAGATGCACCGGCTTGCCGCAAGCCCCAGATGGAAAGTCTTCTACATCGCATTTGGTCTAACCGATCCATATGCGCCGGATGAGATGTTCATGAGCAGATTCGGGGAGAGTGTGCTCCCAGTCAGGAAGTATCAAAAGAAAGAATTTGACGTGGAGCGTTTGAAGAAAGAAGGCGGAGTTGTTCTGGGCGTGTATGGCATCAAGCACAAAAGCGACGCAGAGGTTGAGGTTGAGTGGTATCGATTCGTCGTGCCAGGCGAAGCCGAAGGGTATGTGTGCACGGTGAATCGAAAGTATCATCAGTGGGTAGTTGGAAGCTGCAAAGGGACTTGGATTTCCTGAACGGTGGCAAGCAGTCGTCACCAAGCTTTTCCAATCGAGAAAGGATTCTTGTCATGAGAGTCTTTACATGGCAGAACACGTTATGAGCGCATCGAATTCATCAACGCAGCACATCCGCATATGGGGCATCCTGTCGGTCGCTCTGCCATCATTGGCGGTGCTCTCCCCGGTGCTCGCCGCGTTCATTCTTGATGTTTTCGTGGATCGACCTGGGAGTGTGACTACCTCATTTCCGGGAGTAGCATACGGCGCCGCGCTCATCATGAAGGTCAGCATTGCGCTCGTTGTGGTTGTTACCGTCACAGCGTTGGTGAAACGCGAGCGCCCTTCCTGGCCCGGACCGCCCGTACCCGTCTGGGGCAGCCTGTCATTGACTCTGACACTGTTGGCGCCACTCTTTGCGGCGCTAGCGGTCGTTACTGCTCAGGCACTGGTGGCTAAACCAGAGTCCCTGAGTTACTTCCATCGAGTCTCACGCACCGGCGTGTTAGTCATGTTGGCGAGCATCGCGGCTGGTGTCTTTGCCGCTGTCATCGCTTTGACGCGTCGCGAGCGCCCTTGTTCACTGGCAATTCTCGGCCTGGTAACGAACGCATGTCTCATTGGTTTGTTCAAGTATTTTGAGTTCTACAAACTGGGTTTCGACCAGGATCGATGGGCAGCGCCTTGAACTCAGTTGATCAGCGTCTAATCTCAGGTTCGTCTCTCATACTCGGAGTCAAGCAATGAAGATCGCCAGCCCCTATTTGATTATCTTGACGTTGAGTTGGTACGTCTTAGCCTGTTCATCACCGAAGATCATTGAGCAGACAAAGCCCTTCCCCGTGGGTGACTATCAATATGCCGGTTATATCAAAGGCGGTGGCAAGATCGTTGAGGGGCAGTTGTCAATTACTTCAGTCGAATCGCGGCGAATTCAATCGGGGGAGCAGATCCAGATCAAAGGAAACTGGCAGTTAAGTAAGGTGGGCAATCCAGAGAAGATCGGACCCCAGGTAGGTTCCGGCGAATTGACTGGTTCAATCATTAAGGGGGAGATCTACATCGACCTCAATCCGAATATCTCTGACAGCAATGTGATTCTCAAGGGCACAATTGAGGGCAAACGATTTCACGGAACATGGAGCTTCAACGGTTACGCCGGAGCGATCAATCAAGGGACTTTTGAGGCCACCAGGAAATAGGGACGAGTATTGGATCTGTGAGCGATTACAGGCGCAGTCGGATTCCACCGAAAATCCCATTCAACCAGGTATCGGGCCCTAGCCTGTACTTGACCGTCTTATCGCGCTTGACGATTGGCTGGCACTGACACGCGATAGGCGTGGTTCTCACGCAATCCTTGCACAACATTTGAATGTGGGCAGCTGCAGCGGCCCGCTTGGATTCTCTTCATGGCTAAGATTTGGAAGGAAAAATTCGCACCCTCGCGTCACCAGAGTAAGATGGACGTGCCGGTTCGCCCTAAGCTAGGCGGTCTGCCACCGTGGCTATACTTTGTCCGAGTTTGCTCCTTCACCTTCGAGTTTCATTCGATTGAGCAGATCAAGATCTGTCTCGCATATTATGAAAAGAAGCTCCATCCAAGTTCTCGCATCGATATAGGCGCGGCTGATTCCTGGGAAGTACAACGTTGGTTTGAAAGGTTGCCAATGTATCTTTTAGAGAAGCCGAAGAGACACCGAGTTGTGAAAGCTTTGAATTCGACAATCAAAGAGTTCGGTGAGCTATACCCGCTAAAGCCGGTTGTGAGATCAGGCGACGCTTGAGCGGCCATACTGCCGACCGCGAACAGAAGTTCAGCGGCTATCAAATATGATTCAGATCGAAATCGGCGAAAGCTCCGAAAAATCTCCTTGCGCTGATTGCGGCAATCGCTCACTAACCGTTTGGGGTTATGTTTATGAAAACGGTAACGCCCATGCGGTTTATTATGCGAGTTGGACGCCTGGGCACCTTGAACGCGGTGCTCAGTTGATTGTCAGCATTGACGGTTGGGGTGAAGGAGCCGATGCGTCCAATCGTCACTGTGTTGCGGTCAACTGTCTAATGGGCGAAGACCGGCCGGGGTATTCCGTGATTGATGCATCGCAATCTTTATGGAGCCAAGAAGAATTTCTCGGTCAGATGCTTTCGCGTGAACAAGCTTTTGAAACAGGCGCAACCGGTCCGGCATTCGAGATCCTGGACCGTATAGCGGAAGAAGATCACAGATTTAGTGCCTTCTTGTTAAATAGAACCTAATCAATGGAAAGTTCTTCTTCTTGTGGGTGACCGATTCCACCAGCGAAAACTCTCAAAGTAATTCTTGACGGGTACAAGCGCAGCCGTGCATCAGAGTAACTGAAGTTGTCCGGAGGGCCTTTGGAGGGAAAAAACATGTTTCAGTGTAACTTTGTCAGAAACGCCGCCCGTTTAGCGTTCCTGATCTGTTGTCTGTCAACAGTCTGGCAACCAGCAGCCTCATACGCTCAGGGGGAAGAGGATGTCGAGGCGCTGAAGCAAAAGGTGGGCGAGCTAATCAGAAAGCAACAATACACTGAGGCTTTACCGCTCCTGGAAAAGCTGGCAGTTGCCGACCCTGAGGACCCACAAACGCACTTTTATCTCGGGTTCGCTCTGATTGCGCAAGCGAATACCACAAAGGACGCCGCCAAGCGCAGGGCGTTGCGCGTTCGCGCCCGTACTGCTTACATTAAGTCCAAAGAGCTGGGCGTCAACGAACCGGTGGTCGACGCACTAATTCACAGCATCCCGCCGGACGGCTCGGACGGCAGGGCGTTTTCGCAAAACGCCGAAGCGGACAGATTAATGACCGAGGCGGAATCCCTCTTCTCACAAGGCAAGCTCGACGATGCGCTCGTCAATTACCAGAAGGCGCTCGGGCTCGACCCGCAGATATACGAGGCCGCGCTCTTCTCTGGCGACGTGTATACCCAACGCGGCGACTTCCAAAAGGCCGAAATCTGGTATCAAAAGGCGATCGCTATTGATCCTGACAGAGAGACCGCCTACCGCTATTCGGCGACGCCCCTGATGAAGCAACGCAAATTCGACCAGGCGCGCGATCGTTACGTCGAGGCGTACATCAGTGAACCCTACAACCGCTATTCGGCCGCCGGCCTGACGCAATGGGCCCAGGCCACCAACACCAATCTCGCGCACCCGAAAATCGACATCCCGACCGACGTCACTTTTGACGAGAAGGGCGATGCGAAGATCAATTTGGACGCAAGCGCTCTGCTCGGCGGCAAAGACGACGGCTCCTTCGCCTGGATCTCCTATGGTGCGACTCGCTCGACCTGGCGCAAGGAGAAGTTCGCCAAAACTTTTCCGGAGGAGAAAGCATACCGTCACAGCCTGGCGGAGGAAGCCGACGCGTTGCGAAGCGTTATCGCGCTGGCCACCAGTGATAAGAAAGTGAAGCAGCTCAGCCCCTCACTGGCGAAATTGAAAAAGCTGAGTGACGAAGGCTTGCTCGAGGCCTATATCTTGATGGCGCGACCCGACGATGGCATCGCTGCGGATTTTCCGGCTTATCTCAAACGGAATCGAGACAAGCTGCGCCGGTATGTCGTCGACTATGTTTTGACTGCGGGCGGAATATCGAGCTGAACCGCGAAGTAGCATCAGTAGTTATGGAATTCAAACTTGACGAGGCGACAGAAATCCTCCGGCGTACTCCCTCGACGTTGAACTCGCTCCTCCGCGACCTCCCGGATGCGTGGATCCTTCAGAACGAAGGCCCGCAGACTTGGAGCCCCTTTGATATCGTGGGACATCTCATCCACGGCGAGGAAACGGATTGGATTCCCCGCGCGAAGATCATTCTGGAAGCCGGCGAGACACGTCCCTTTGAGCCGTTTGACCGTTTCGCAATGTTCGAGAAATCGAGAGGCAAATCACTGACGGAACTGCTCGATACTTTCGAGCGGCTACGACGAGTGAATCTGAAGGAATTGGAGGCGATGCATTTGACGGCCGCCGTGTTGGAGAAACGTGGAAGACATCCTGAGCTGGGAGTGGTTACCCTGAGAGAGTTGCTGGCGACGTGGGTCGTGCATGACCTCGGCCACATCGGTCAAATCGTCAGAGTGATGGCAAAGCAGTATGGCGAAGCGGTAGGAGTATGGCAGGCCTATTTGACTGTCCTGAGGAGGTAGGTGTAGTGGAAGTAAGGTTAACTGATGTTTAGGTTGACACTCATTGTAATCACAGCGCTGCTGCTTGTGCTGCCTATTGCAGGTCGGAGTCAGCATGTTCGCAAGCAGCCGCAAAAGCGTCATATCGGAGGCGGTGAATCTGGGGGGACTCCTAACGAGGACAGTCTTCTGTACAAGTACACGCGCGGACTTGCCCGAGTAGATCGGGTCGAAATCAGCGAGGTTCGTTTTGCTCCAGCTGCCACCAACGGCGGTTCTGAAACGAAGATAATCAAATCCGTAGCGTTCCAGGGAGTAGAAGCGGAGAAATTCGCATCGGTCTGGCGTGATTTGAACGGTGGGACCGGTGCAGGTTGTTTCTCGCCTGCATACTTGGTCAAGTTCTACTTCGATGAAAGGCTATTGCTTGGATCGACGATCTGCTTCCATTGCCACAACCTCACTTTGCCGGTTGGCGAGACCATTGAAATTCATTCGTTTGATGCTGATGGGCCAACCGGCCAGAGATTACTGAAGACAGTACAAGATGCGCTGGCAAACTCGTCTGCGTCATCTTACGGTCGCTTGCCGCAGACCGGTACCAACGCGTGTCTCTGATAGACAGCTTGCCGCTAGTTGTCGCCCGGTCGTTGAAACGCGGCGCTATCAACTGAAGGAGGTGAACCCATGAGCGTCTCTCTTGTTTTCGCGGTTCTTCTCGGCGTACCTCTGGGCTTTGTCGTGAAAACCATTTGGGATCGTAGAAAGAAGAGCAGCGGAACGCCTGAAGATCAATTGGATTTCCGACAGGAGCCCATGATTGCAGTTCGGGCGCTACTGTCCATATACGAGCAGCGCTATCGTCGCTCAGCCTCTCGGTGGAAACTAGGCTATCGAGCGCTTTTGGTAGCATCAGCAATCTTCAGTACTGCGGCGGCGATTGTCCCAAAGCTCACCCTCCTGCACTTGGAGGCTAGCAGTGACGTGGCTTCAATCCTCGCCGGTGGGGCAGCCGTTATTACGACGCTGATCGCCGCATTGGATTTCGAGGTGAACTGGCGAGTGAATCGAAGATCGAGACACGAGGTGGGCGTAGTTCGACTGGAGGCGAACAAGTCAAAAGCGACTCCCGACGGGATCCTAACGGAACTACAGGATGTTGTTAAGCGTCGCAACGAAGATCTAAACAAGCAAGACGACGAGCACGACTAGGTGCAAGCATTAACTGGTAAGCTATCTTGGGTTGATGCCTCGGAGGGAACGCGATTGGAACTTATTGGCATAACAGAGAACGGCGAGCCGGCGAAGCCGGTGCCATTTGCTCCTCAGGTTGCAACGGAAGTTGTCGAGGCTACGACTCAACTATATCGGGCGGTCGGCTACGCACCGCCCTGGATTGGCTATCTCGCAATTGAAAACGGCGCCTGCGTCGGGACCTGTGGCTTCAAGTCACCTCCCCAGAACAACCGCGTCGAGATTGCCTACTTCACATTTCCTGAACACGAGTCGCGTGGCATAGCGACACGGATGGCCTCTGAACTCATTCGCCTCGCCCACGAGAAAATGGCTGCCGTGACAGTGGCAGCTCAGACTTTGCCCGAAGAGAACGCCTCAACATCCATCTTGAAGAAGTTGCGTTTTCACTTAGTGGGCAGCGTCGAACACCCCGAGGACGGGATGGTATGGGAGTGGCAGCTGAGTAAAACTTCCGAGGCATAATAAGTTGTTCGGTGCTCGCGTTGTTTTTAGTTATGATCACCTACATCCGATCAATTCTACTCATCGCGACAGTCTTTGTTTCAGTTGACCGATCGTTTGCGAAGGAGTGGCGCGGCATTACACCGCTGCGCTCGACCAGAGCAGATGTGGTAAGGCTCTTCAGCCAGTGCTCGGAGCAAAGGGAGGCGTGTACATTCAGTTTGGATCAAGAAGATGTTTACATCCTCTTCTCCGGTGGACTAAGAGACCAGTACCGTGAGTGTGCAAGGAGCCTTCCCCCGGAAACTGTCATGTTCATTCATGTCGAACCCAGGGCGAAGCTAAACCTAGATGATCTGCGTCTCGACAAGAGGACGTTGAAAGTGTTCGATCGTTCTGCACCCCTCGAGCGTGGTCATAACGGTTATGAGACTAAGAATGGTCTTGTCATAGACACGTTTCGAGGAAGGGTATTTCAGCTCGATTACATTGCGGACCCATCTGACCGCCCTCTTTGTCCTTCTTACTACGAGGAACCTGAATTATTCATCCAAACCCTTATTGTCCATCCGCCGCTTGGTGTGTACATCGATTGTCCTGCTAAGGCTGTAACGGCCGGGACGAACTTGGTTTTGAGAGCATCTGCGGGCGTCGATGCTAAACGCGGCCCAACATGGGCAGTGAACGCGGGGAAGATAACGTCGGGGCAACACACTTATAAAATAACCCTGGATACCACCGGACTTGCCGGGCAGACTATTACAGTGACTGCAGAAATGGGAGACAGTTTCGGTTTTTTGGCGGCAACCACTTGCAACGTCCTTATTCTGGAATGAGTTCCCATTACCCGCGCCGAACAGCGCTGCGGCTGACGGCTGCGATCGCATGCTTCTCCGGTTGTATCGTTCTTCGCAGCTTTGTGCTGATCCCGCGCCACAGCTGAAGCGTAGAGTTAGACGTGACGCGAAAAGTTTGGCTCCACCCTTTTGGGGCGGTCATTTGGAGATGATAGTTTGCTGAGAGAGAGGTACTCGAATGAATCAGTTCTGGTTATTGGCAGGTCTCGTCGCCGGCTCCCACGTACTTGCTCCCTACTTGTCTCACTCAAACATCAATCAACAACCTTCAAGCTCACAGTCGTCCAAACAGAAAGCTGCGGCCCTTTGCCAGCAAGCAAAAGACAAACGTGACCTGTACCTCGGCATCTGGAAGAAGCAGGTTTTGAAGAGGAGCGACATGCAGCGAGGGTTCTTCGACGAACACGTCTCGGTCACTTCGTACGATATTGAGTGTCAGTGGGTAAGCGGACTCTCATTGAGAGTGGAATACCAGGTGACCTACGATTGGGCCGTGGTAAATCAACACGATCAGGTCATAGTGTTGTTGTATGGTGAGGAAGATGCATACCGGCACCTACCGCTCAAAAGGGACCAACTCTTCGATGAGGCAGAGGTGTCCTACGCGATAGATAAGAGGGTCTTCTTCTCAGCAATCACTCCAGTGAAATCTCTTGCCAGGCTAGCGTTCTCCAGCTACGACGATGCGCTCAAGGCTTTCCAGCGTAAGATCGGTGGGCACCGGCCAGAGAACGTGCAGGTCTCGTTTTACGTGCCGGGCAAATCGCCCCGGACCGATGGTTACCCGTATCTGCTCGGGCGGGGTGTCGTAGACCTGCAAAAGAATGTCTGTGTGTTCGGTTATATGAATCTGGTGACTGCTGAGACCGTTACTCACGAGAGCGCCTGTCAGGTCAATTGACGAAGTAACATTCTCTCGCAGCTGCCAGGATGAGCATCGGAACGGGAGCAAACAAATGAAGATAAGTCTGACCGTTTTGGTCTTCACATTCCTGGTCATTAGCTCTCGAACTGTAGATGCCTGTAGCTGTGGCGGCCATCCTACATCTTGCGGCTCCTACCTGGCTGCAGAAGCCGTATTCATCGGGTCTGTCCAGAGGGTCCAAAATAGTATGATGAAGGACGATGACGGCCATGAATACATCGCCGGTCAGATTGCTCACGTTCAGGTTGAGAGAACCTTCAAGGGTATTAAGGAAGGGGAAGTTGTCTTTCGGTCGGGGGGATCATCCTGTGATGCTGTTTACAAAGAAGGACAGCGATGGTTGTTCTACGCTTACTACGATAAGAAAAGCAAATCGTGGGGCATAAGAGCTTGTGATCGTAGCACGCGAATCGAAAACGCCGCTGACGATTTACTTTACTTGCAGGCATTACCCGCCTCAGCAGAAAAAACCCGTATTGCTGGCACGCTTTCACATTATGAGGATGACCCGGTGAAAGGTTTTACCCGCGTCAAGAATATCATGGGAGCAAAAGTGAAATTAACCGGTGCGAACAAAACGTACGAGACTTACACAGACAAGAACGGCGTCTATGAAATCTACGACTTGCCGCCCGGTAAATACGTCATCGACCCAGAGATTCCTCCGGGCTTGAAAGTTCGCTTCCCGATCTATTACGGCGCGGTGGATTACTCTAATAAGCAGACATTGAAGGTCGTATTGGGGGACAAGAGTTGCGCTGGAGTGAACTTCGTCTTCAGCGCTAATACGAGTGTTGGCGGGAAGGTTTTTGGCGCAGATGGACGCGTATTGCCAAACGTTTGTGTGAACCTGATGCCCAAGGACAAGACCGCTGCAGATAATTGGATCTTCGACTGCACGGACGAACGGGGCCGTTTTGAGTTAGACGAGATTCCTCCCGGTGAATATGTGATTGTCGTAAACAACGATGGCGAAATTAGTAGTGACGAGCCATTCCCGACAGCTTACTATCCGGGTGTCTTCGAGAAGGAGAAGGCTACCGTACTGGCGATTACTGAGGGCACTCTGCTGGAAGATTATGACATTCACATTCCTGCGCAAGAAATCACAAGAGTTATTCAGGGAGTATTGTTGTACTCAGATGGACGCCCCGTTGCTAAGGCGTTCGTTGAGTTCGAAGCAGACGCGGTGAAGAAAGGGTACGATGGCGAAGTCCACACGTCTACGGACGCTCAAGGACATTTCTCTTTGACTGTCTTGCAGGGTCTGAGAGGCAGGTTACGCGGTTACATGTACACCTATGAGGGCGAATACGCCAATTGTCCGCAGTTAGATAAGCTAATCAGAGCAAAGGGCGGGCACGCTCATGATATAGGGACGAAGCCCATCATGTTAGAAATTGACAGAGACGTAGAGGAAATCAAACTCACCTTCCCATTTCCTTATTGCGTCAAGGCCAAGCAGATGTAATGGTCTCAAGCGACACGGTTAGAATCAAGAATGCCGCTATCGTCGGTGAAAGGGTGTTCCTACGCCCTCCAGCAAGGCGCGACCTTCAAGAGTTCACTGCACTCAACCGAGCGAGCGCTCGTTTTCATCGGGGCTTGGTATCACCGCCGACTCAGCCAGAGCAATTTAACGCCTTCCTCAAGAAGTGTCGGCGATCCGACTGCGCGTGCTTCATCGTCTGTCGCGTTGATGATGGCGTAATTGTCGGCTCCATAAACTTGAGCCAGATTTTTCGCGGTGGATTTCAGAATGCCTATCTGGGCTACTACATTGGGGCGGCGTACGCCGGTCAGAAGCATATGACCGAGGCCGTTGAGTTAATGCTTCGGTATGCGTTTCAGCACCTAAAACTGCATCGACTGGAAGCGAACATTCAACCGGGTAATGTCGGGTCTATTGCGCTGGTCAAGCGGGCTGGCTTTGTGCGCGAGGGGTACTCTCGACGTTATTTGAAGATATGTGGGCGGTGGCGGGATCATGAGCGTTGGGCAATTGTAGCTGAGGATTGGCATGCCAGGAATAAGCAACTACCACAACGCACCACTTGAACACCGCGTGCCACCGACAGACATGAGTATCGAGGTTCTCGATGTCTTTTCGGCGTTAGGTACCAAACCATAACTGCATCACGGTGAAGAGTGGAGAGCCAAAGATGAAGACAGCGCTTGTTCCTCTGTTCATGTTTCTGTCGAGTTGCCTAATGGCGCTGGCATGGCTTGGGCATCTGCGCTTTCGGGAACAGATCAGCTTCTTGACCGCCCTCGGTTTGAGCTGGCTTCTGGTTCTACCGGAATACATCCTAAACGTGGCGGCCACCCGGTTCGGATACGGCGCTTACAGCGGCGCGCAAATGGCTTCCCTTCACCTGGCGTTCGGCGTTGTCTGCGTCGCTATGGTATCGCGCTTCGTCCTCGGAGAAGCCCTGGCGGCAAGCCAGCTGGTGGGATTTGTGCTGTTGGCGGTGGCGATAGTTCTCATTACCTATCGTCCCTAATTGATTTTAGCGTCGGCGGTGCAGTACCCAGTGGAAAGCTCCGACCGCAAGCTGAGGCGGATTGCTCTCGAACCCTCTTGGTAAAAACCGACGCAGACCGTCTAACATATGGATAGGCTGAGGTAAGAGCGCTATGAAGAGCTATAGAAAAGAACTTTGGTTGGAGGTGCCCACCCGCCGCGCCTTCGTCAACATCACTCCCCAGGTAGAAGAATCGCTGCGTGAAAGTGGTGTCAAGGAAGGGTTCGCACTCGTAAACTCAACGCACGTAACCGCGGCGGTGTTCATCGACGACGACGAAACGGGACTGTACCGCCACTACGAGAAGTGGCTGGAACATCTGGCTCCGGTTGTACCGACCGACCCAAACGATGATGACGTTATCGGGGAAGACATCATCGACGCCCACATGAAGCGGCTGCTGATGGGCCGTGAAGTAGTCGTCGCGGTGACGGACGGCAGACTGGACTTCGGGCATTGGGAAAACATCTTTTACGGAGAGTTTGACGGGGGGCGGAAGAAGCGCGTGTTGGTAAAGATTATCGGCGAGTGAGCGTATAGGTCCCAACGTGAAAAACTCGAGAGTTGAGTCTCACAGAGGTGGTTTCACGCAAAGACGCCAAGAAAACCGTGACTAGAAATTAGGCTCACCTCTGCTGTTTACGATTTTCTTCTTTGCGTCTTTGCCCCCTTTGCGTCTTTGCGTGAACCCGCCTTCGTTAGTTTTCTCGCCCACCTGGTAGTTTCTGCGTAACCTTTTCGTTCCTCCAGAGTTTATATAGTTGGAAGAAGTTCAAGTAAGGACAAGTCTTGAAGGATCCGGAAAACCCACAGGAACGGGCCTTGATCGAGGCGGCGCAGGAAGATCCGGGCCGGTTTGCCGAATTGTATGAACTCCACTTCGAACGCGTGTATGCCTATATAGCGCGGCGAGTGCGCGACCGTTCCGCCGCAGAAGAGCTCACGTCGCACGTTTTTCATCAGGCACTCGCAAACCTGGGTAAATTCAAGTGGCAGGGCGCGCCTTTCGCTGCCTGGCTGTTTCGCATAGCAGCCAACTCGATAGCAGACCGGGCTCAGAAGCTGGCGCGAGAGTCTTCGCTTCCCTCACCCGAGCCGTCCGCAGTTCCCGGGCCTGACTTGGAACAGATCGAAAGGGCCGCGCGCATCTATCAACTCGTCGACCAACTCCCCCCGGATCAGCGTGACGTGATCCGGTTCCGTTTTGCCGAAGAAAAAAGCATTCGCGAGATTGCTCAGGAGTTGAGCAGAAGCGAAGGGGCCATTAAACAGTTGCAGTTTCGCGCGTTGCAGAACCTGAGAGCGCGGATGAGTAAAGAAAATGTCTGAGCAGTTTGTGATCGATAAATTGGACCAGGCCATCGACGCGATTATCGCGCGCCGCGAGCCGGCTGTGCTGAACCAGGACGAGCAAGCTTTAGCTGATCTCTCGTCGCTGGCAGTTGAGTTGCGCGATCTACCGCGAGAGAGCTTCAAATCAAATCTAAGAGAAACGTTGAAAAGGAGCGCCACAATGACAACCACCGGAGCATCAACTGGAACCGAAACCCAACAACCTTTGCAGCCCATGAGTCCGAGTTACCACACCATCGCGCCGTACCTGACTGTCCGGAAGGCGGGGCAGCTAGTCGATTTTGTGACCAGCGTTTTCGACGGTATCGAGGTATTCCGCACGACTGGATCGGCGGGCGGGCTACACGCCGAAGTGACCATCGGCGATTCCAAACTTATGATTGGCGGCTATGAAGGTGTCGAAGAACAACCGACCGCACTTCATCTCTACGTACCTGATGCTGATGCAGTCTATCAACGAGCGTTGGCAGCCGGCGGCACGTCGTTGGAAGAGCCGGTAGATCAATTCTATGGTGACCGGGAAGCGGGTATTAAGGACCCCACCGGTAACGTCTGGTGGATTGCGACACACAAACTCGGGCCCGCGGAAACCTACATTCCCGAGGGCTTGCGACCGGTAACGCCTTTTCTGCATCCGATCGGCGCGCCGGGGCTCATCGAGTTTATGAAGCAGGCTTTTGGCGCTGAAGAAATTTCGCGCTATCAGTCGCCGGAAGGAATGATCCACCACGCGATGGTACGCATCGGCGACTCGATGATCGAAATGGGCGAGGCCCACGGCGATGCCCAACCAATGCCGCCCGCGCTTTACATGTACGTCGAAAGCCTGGAGGAGACATACCAGCGCGCGCTCGACGCCGGCGCTACTTCCCTGCAGCCGCCAACAGATCAACCTTATGGAGATCGCACGGCCTGGGTGAAAGACGCATGGGGTAATGTCTGGTACCTGGCCACGCCGATGGTTAGCTAGTGTCCTGTTTCTAGACTCCGATGGAGTTGGGGACTAAATCTTCGGCCCCCGCGCTATAAACATTCCGTCCCTACGGGATTTGAGTGAGGAGAAACAAGATGAGTAAGGAAGCAATTCCGAGGAGCATCCAGGAGCGTCTTAAAACACGAGCCGGCGTTTTCCTGTCTCCCGGTGAAGGTCGTGCGTATCCGATGGGCCGGATTAGCGCGGTCTTCAAGGCAGATGGAGACGAATCGCAAGGAGGGTACTCCATCTCCGAGTGGTGGCTGGAACCGCACACGCAGGGCCCCGGAGCGCATGCGCACGCGGAAGACGACATTTTCTACGTCATTGAAGGCACGATGAGCATTCTCATGGATGACTGTTGGATCGAAGCTGCAAAGGGCTCGTTCGTACTGGCGCCTGGTGGAGTGACACATGATTTCGAGAACCGAAGCTCAGCTCGAGCTGGTGTCCTGAACTTTTCGATCCCCGGCGACTTCGAGAAAAATATGCCGGCCATCGCGGAATGGTTCGCCGACAATCCTCCGCAAGACGCCTGATGACCCTTGCCTCGAACTTGACCGAGTCCTTCGCTGCCTCGTCTTGCAATTTCGCTTCGCATCGTATTGACTGACATCCGCGTGACTGTAGTATGAAATCGCCAGTGTCCTGTCTCTAAAGTTCGAAGAGCGACCCGATCCACAAAATCACAGGAAATAGCACGAAATAAGGCGACCGTTTCGCGGGGTTTCGTGTGATTTCGTGGATCGTGTTTGGTGCAGGGCTTACGAAGCAAAGATAAGAAGGTTAGCTCAAATGCCTGTGGAGCCTTTAAGAATTGCATTTACAACACCGGAGTATGTGACAGAAGAGTATTTTGATGGAGGATTGGCTAACTATATCCATCGGGTTGCCAAAGCGCTGGCTGGCATGGGCCATGACATCCATGTTGTGACCTTTTCGGAAATCGATGAAGCCGTATTTGATCACGAGGGCGTGACAGTCCACCGCATCATGAGCAGTAAAAGGTGGGCCCAAACAAATCGCTTTACTCGATACCGATTGGGAACCACGCTTCCATTTCTGGATTTGAGCGTCAAAGTCTATCGCAAGCTGAAATGGCTCAACACACAACAGCCTCTTAACCTCGTACAGTCTCCTAACTATTCTTGTTGTGGCTTAGTCTCAATCTGTTGCCTCAGCGTCCCGCATGTTTTGCGCGCCTCTTCTTATCAGATGGCCTGGAATGACGCCTCCGGAGTAAGGCGGAAGCTGGACTCATGGATGTTGGAGCGCTTTGAAGGGCTGCAGTTTCGCTTGGGCCGGCATATTTACGCCCCCAGTCATACCCTCCAACAAATGTTAGTGAAAGAAGCCCGGTTGCCTCACACCCGAGTGATTCGGACTCCTTTCTATGTGGAAACCGATGAATGGGACACTTCTGTCTATGATCGGTTTCTGAAGGGTAAAGAGTATCTACTGTTTTTTGGCCGCTTTCAGTTGCACAAGGGCATTCACACGCTCGCTCAGGCATTACCGCGCTTTTTGGAGCAGTACCCGAACGTTTACGCAGCTCTCGTCGGTCGGGACATGGAAACCAGTCTCGCGCCATCGATGGCAGAGTATGCTCGCGCGCGGTGTGGCAGTCTCGCCGATCGACTCATCCTCCTGGAAAAGCTCCCGCATCGTCAGCTTTATCCGATTATCGCCGGGGCACATTTGATCGTTTTACCTTCTTTGATAGAGAACTTACCGAATGCCTGCTTAGAAGCGATGGGTCTCGGTAAAGTGGTGATTGGAACCGTGGGGACCAGCTTTGACGAATTGATTACCGAGGGGGCGAACGGGTTTCTCGTCTCTCCGAACGATCCAGAGGCATTGGCCGAAGGGATTATCTCGGCATGGAAACATCCGAAGTTGGCGGAGATGGGAGCGGCAGCGCGGGAAAAAGCACTTGAGTTTTCACCAGACAAGACGGTCGAGGCCCTCTTGACCTATTACCGGGAAATATTGCGAGGCGGATCTAATTCGGGCGTTCAGAGTAGTTGTCTAATCATCAACTTATGAGACCTCTGATTGTGCTAGCTTGTTTTGTCCTGGTGTCGGTGCTGCTTTGGATTTGGTCTTACATTCTACGGACCGTTTGGTCTAGAACATCCAGAGTTCGTTCGCTGTTGGTGAATGTGAGCATATCTGCCGCAACCTTTACTTACCTCTTTCTAGTACTCGAACTCTTGTTCTACTCAAGCTTTGCGGTTTCAGATACATTCGGTTTCACTCTCGCCTCCCAGCGCTGGGAGCAAAGGTACTGGTATCCGATAAATTCATTTGGCTACCGGGATGTGGCGCATAGCCCGGCGGAGTTTGACAACCGAAAAGTTCTGTTCGTGGTCGGGGACTCTTTCGTGGCGGGACATGGAATATCTCAAGTAGAGAACCGTTTCTCGAACATTCTGCAGCGGAATTTGGGTGAGCAGTATGTGGTTGTGAATATTGCCAAGAATGGTTGGAACACCGCCGATGAATATCAGGCAATCCTGGCTTACCCGTATAAGCCGAAGAAGATAATTCTGTCCTATTATCTTAACGACATTCTCGGAGCGGCTGCTCAGTTAGGATACGGTTCTCCAGTTCGCGTAGAACGACCGCCCAGCCGAATTCTCCGGTTTGTTACCGATCATTCCTACTCTCTCAACTTCACCTATTGGAGGCTATACAGGTTCTATAATACGGACCTGGGAGAAAAATACTGGGAGTTCTTGAAAAACTCTTATTCAAAGCGGGACATCTGGGAGGCACATCAAGCAGAGCTACTCAAGATCGTAACGTACTCGAAGAAAGAGGGCATCGAGCTGACGGTCGTGGTATTTCCGCACCTAAGGGACGTCAGAGGTAGCGCGGTCATTACGTCGCAGGTCGCTGACTTTTTACAATTGCATAATGTTCGGGTACTTAATCTTGAGCTAACCCTGAGAGATAGAGACCCGATGACCCTGGTTGTGAATTCACTGGATGCGCATCCGAACGAAGCATTGAACAGAGAGCTCGCCGAGATGCTAACAAAAGCAATCCAGTCAGAGGATAGATAGTTACTTGGGGCCGAGTTGGGCCAGCTGAATGACTTCCCTCACGCAACGGCCGGCAAACCAGACGTTTCGTCAAAGATGATCTGCCACACCTATAAGTGCATTTTCATTCACCAGAGAAAATGTGCTGGTTCTTCGATCATTCACGATTTCGATGTGGTCTGCGACATCATTGGTAAGCCCAGGCGAGTGCTAACGCACGTTAATCGAGGGCCCCGAAGGGAAAGAACACACTATTCGGACTACTTTGATGAGGAGAACCGACGACTCTTTCTGCGTCATTTCGGCAGGGACTTCAAATTATTCGGGTATCGCCATTCGTAGGCTATTCCGTCTTTTACTCGCACGCTCGCAAGCAAATCGCGGGCGCGGATCGAGGAACGCAGGAACCCTCTTAGAGTAGACGGGCTAATATGACCCAAAACTGCCGCAGCCAGAATCATCAACGTCTTGAGATTCCACTTCAGAGACTTTTTCTTGAGCATCGGCTCAAGCAACATTGGCGGCTCGCCCGCCCAGAGTCGCATTGCGCCCAGCATGTAAAATGCAGACATCGCATCGCCATTTCTAGAATGGGTCTCGGCGACGGCGCGCGTGCCATTAAAGAGCGTCACGTTGCTGGCGTGATAACGGTAGCTGTAAAGAACGTCCGGGAGCGTCAGCACGGGGCCGCGCGCTGCCATTCTCGAGAACAGATCCTGGTCCTCGCCGCCGTCGGAACGCTGATCGTAACCACCGACCTGGTCAAACACTTCGCGGCGAAACATCGCAGAGCCATGAGGAAAGGGGATGTAGCCGGAACGGCGCACCAGCCTCCAACGATCGCGAGGACGCACTTCTCGACCGCTGGCGTCAATTCCGTTGCAGAGCGTTCCTATAACAGCAACATCCGGACGGCCCTCGATAATGTTCCACTGCCGTCTAAGCCGATCGGGATGCGCGATGTCATCCGCATCCATGCGCGCTACTATCGGAGCCCGCGCCTTTGCCACGACCGCGTTCGAGCTGCCAGAGAGTCCAAGCCGCTTACTACTTTCATGCAAACGTATCCGGCTGTCCCGGAGTGACCATTCCCGCAATAGCTCAAGGGAGCCGTCCGTCGAAGCATCGTCGAGGATTACAAACTCAAAGTCGCGCAAAGTTTGATCGAGAATGCTTCTTATGCTCTCGTCAAGAAACGGGAGCCCGTTGTGTACGGGCATAACAACACTAATCAGAGGAATCGCAGGCAATTTCATATGAAGTCATTAAGGAGACCGCTCAAAAACAAGAGTCTAGCGACTGGGGCTTAGTTCTACAACGGCCGCCGATGGGTTGAAAGAGAATTTGACCTTAACCGCAATGTCGCGTACATACAATCTCGTCGATACAATCCTGAGTAAGGTGTTCGCGCGGTGAGACAATATCTTGGCCCGTTCTTAGGCCCGATTTCCAAGCATATTTCCAGCGCGCGCCGCGCCGCGCAAGTCATCTCGCGAAGTCCTCGCCATGGCGTAAAACTGTTATTCAACAGCCGGTCAGAACCTCGCATCCAGTCCCAGCCTGATGTCTATCCGTTTGCCGCCTACCTTGCGGAGCGGTTCGAATGCACTCACGTAATCGTGCTTGGAAAGCCAACCGCGACAAATTTGATGCAACTCTATCCGCGGTTTGAGGTCATCGGGATCGTGCCCGGCTCGGATCTGGGATCCTACCGCAGCCGATACGGATTCGGGACCTGGCTGGAAGCAGACATGGATCGCGGGGGCCTGTCACTTCCAGAAGATGTTCTGAAACGGGCGATCATCGTTTGCAAAGATTTGGAGCAATTTGTTAGTTCCGCCTCCTTCCTAAAGAATTTACGGACCTGGCTCGATCACGCGCCGGTTTGTGTGTTGACAAGTAGTGATAGGGATTTGAATTCGACAAGCAGTAATGGATCGGCGACTCCGGCTCGCCCGGGCAGTTGGAATCTGACGGAGCTTGAACAGTTGCTGCGGGCTGAGGCACTCAAGGTTGAGTTTATCGGGTTGACGGCCAGTGATAGTCTCAATTACGAAAAGAAAACAATCCTGGCGGTGATTACGAACTCGGCTACGCTAGAAAGCGTGGTCGCCCCGGCAACTTTCCGGGTGGTTGCGTTCATGGCGGCCTATAACGAAGAGGACATCATTGTTCAATCCATCAAAAAGTGGACCGATCAGGGCGTCAGTGTGCACATTCTCGAGAACTGGTCCACCGACGGCACATACGATCTAGCAAAGGAGTTGGAGGGCCGGCTCCCGGTTACGGTCGAAAGATTCCCTAAAGAAGGGCCATCAAACTATTTCGATTGGGAGGCGATCCTCGAACGGATGGAGGCGCTCTCCAGAGAGATCGAGGCCGATTGGTTTGTCCGACGAGGCGCTGATGAAATCCTGGCGTCTCCCTGGCCTGGCGTAAGCTACCGAGACGGTCTCTACCTGGCGGACCAGGCGGGATTCAATTGTATAGATCATACGATTGTTGAGTTTCATCCGGTCGATAACGGGTTTGAGACTGGCATGGATCACGAAGCTTACTTCAGGCACTTTGACCTTAAACATCTGTCCCATCCGCGACAAAGAAAAGCCTGGAAGAATTGCGGGCAGCCGATCTCGACGATTCCATCTGCCGGACATGACGTGATATTCGAGGGACGGCGGATTTATCCCTTTAAGTTCTTGTTGAAGCACTATTCTTTCAGATCACAAAGCCAAGCGGAGAAGAAAGTCTTTCGCGAGCGGAAAGCCAGATGGAATCCAAAAGAGAGGGCGAGAGGGTGGCATATCCACTATGACTCCATCCAGGAAGGTCACCGATTCGTGCAGTTAGCTTCTGCTAAAGAGGTTTTCGACGAAGATCGTTTTAATAAGACTTATCTCGTGGAACGACTATCCGGCATTGGCACGCGCCGGAACAATCTAATTTGAGACCCTATTCAATTCGGTGGAACATTCCTGAATTGATGGCTCGAAAGCAAAATGGACGACTCTTTGGGCAATCTTTGGACTGCCTCTGCAGATACCCGCACCGCTCTGGTTGTGGGCCACCCTGGGCACGAACTGCTGGTTCATGGTTGGCTCGAAGTAACGCGTCCCCTAGTCTTCGTATTTACTGACGGATCGGGACGGTCCAACCAATCAAGGTTGGCTTCGACCACCAAGGTCCTTAACCAGACTGGCGCGACACCTGGCTGCATTTATGGTCGACTCACAGATGCTGAAGGTTACGCAGCCATTCTCAATCACGACTTTGATCTTTTCGTTGGACTTGCCAGGGAACTTTGCGCAGCACTCGTGGCAGAGCAAGTTGAGTACGTCGCCGGCGATGCTTTTGAAGGTTACAACCCAATGCACGACGTCTGTCGCCTGGTAATCAATTCGGCTGTCGCCGTAGCGAGGCGCGAGCGAGGTCAGCGCCTGGGGAATTTTGAGTTTTCTCTTGTCGGCCAGCCTGACGCCTATTGTGAACGGCCTAATACCAATGGGACTTGGCGAGAATTGGACGAAGCTGCATTCGCGCGAAAGATGACGGCCGCCAAGGGATACGCTCAACTGGCAGGCGAGGTTTATGCGGCGCTTGAGAGAACAACAGCTGACGCATTTCGAGTGGAGCGCTTGTACTCAGTTGATTCGAGCGCCGGT
The DNA here is from genome assembly GCA_023717565.1 of Pyrinomonadaceae bacterium. Lineage (GTDB taxonomy): Bacteria > Acidobacteriota > Blastocatellia > Pyrinomonadales > Pyrinomonadaceae > PSRF01. Next base: position 30,260 of record JAMQPI010000600.1, read on the forward strand.
GACAACCATTGTGATGACCCTCCTTTCTACGAGCAGTATGGTGAAAAACAAGTTGCGGCCGGTCACTACCAGCGCGTGCTTCGCTACTACGAGCACATAGCACCGTTAGCTGAGGCACTTCGGCGTTACGTTGAAAGTAGCATCTGATAATGCCGTCTTCTGAAATCGAATCTCAGTTCGCCCCTATGCCGATTATTGTCGGTTCACCTCGCTCGGGGACAACGATGTTGCGGCTTATGCTGGATTCCCACCCGGAGCTGGCGATCCCGCCGGAAACAGGCTTTCTAGCGCTCGCCCCTAAGCTTCGAGGCACAGGTGATAAGCTGCGGGAAAAATTCTTCCGCGCAGTCATCAATCATCCGCGGACAATCCCGGCTTGGCCGGATTTCGACCTACCCGAAAATGCTTTCTGGGCAGCACTGACGGATATCGTTCCCTTCACCGTCCCCGAAGGGTTCAGGGCATTCTATCGTTTGTACGCCCAGCGCTTCGGGAAGTCGCGATGGGGTGATAAGACACCGCTTTATTGCCTGGAACTAGATGCGATCAGACGAGTGTTACCTGAGGCACGCTTTATTCACCTCATCCGTGACGGGCGCGACACCGCACTGTCCCTGAGAGGAATGTGGTTCTCGCCCGGGTGGGAGATCGAGACTCAGGCGGCTTACTGGCGCAAGTGCATACTATCGGCACGACGGGCGGGTCGCGGACGCCCGGACTACCTGGAGGTGCGCTACGAGGACTTAATCCTCAGTACGCGTCTGGCTCTGGAACGAATCTGCGCGTTCGTCGGACTGAGTTACGAAGACGTCATGCTCAGCTATTACACGCGAGCGCCGGAGCGGCTCAGGGAACATAAGGGGCGTTCGCGCCCGGACGGTACCACGCTGCTGACCCGAGAGCAGCGGTTCAGCCAACAGAAGCGCACAACAGAACCACCTGACCCCGCCTGCGTCCTCGCCTGGAAGCGGTCGATGGTTACGGATGAAAGGAGGCGGTTTCAACTAGTGGCTGGCGATCTCTTAAAGGATTTAGGTTATGAAGTATGAGTTGCCTCCTCGTCTGACAACAACGGCCACAAACCCAGAGGCCAGATCAAGAGAACCATTCAAAAAGCCACTTCCTCAAATCCGCTCGGATCACCAACAGGATCGCTGGAGGAATGATCGTTGAGAGCAGACCGCCTAATATCAGTCGCGGCAGTGGGGAGGTTAGAAAGGTCAAGCTAACGCCTGCAACCAACAGCCCGACCGCGGCTGCGGCCACGTTGACTAGTGAAATTGGAATGAGCTTTGACGAGATGCCTGGGATAATCTCGCTTAAAGCCACGAGGCGGTTTACGCAGGCGAACGCATAAGCGATCACGACAGCCCAGGCTGCGCCAGTCACTCCGAAAGTCGTTGTCAATGGATAGAGTATGGCGAGAAAGACGACCGCTTCCAGAGTTCTTCCTACGGCCACCTGTTTTGGTCTGTTCAAGCCGAAGAAAACTGTGCCCATGATCAGAGAGAGCCCGCGCAGGGGAATGGTCAACGCCAGGACCCGCAAAGCAGTTCCCGCGCTGGTCCATCTACTGCCGAAGAGGAGTTGAACTATCTCACCGGCAAGCAGGAACGACGGCACAGCAACTGTGATCAGAATCAGCGAGGAGATACTGAAGACTTTGGTAAAGGCCTGCTCCAGACGCTTTGGCTGCTGCGCCGCAATTTCGGCATAGGCGGGAAAGAGCACTTTGCCAAGAGAGAAAACCAGCACGCTAATCGGAGCGCTCGCAACGTTGTAAGCCAGAGAATAATTACCAAGGGCTGCGGTCCCCAGTAAACGCCCAACCATGACGTTGTCCGCCATCGTGGTTACATAGGAAGCGACGGCGATCACCAGCGTGAATTTTCCGAAGTTTAAGGCGCGGCGGAGAGCATTCTTTTCCAGCGCCAGGCGCGGACGATACGAATGAAAAATGTAAGAGAGTACCGTTCCCAGAACAGCGGTTAGCAGCAGGCCAATCACCAGCGCCCAAACATTTCGCAGAACCACAGCCAGCGCCACGGTCAAGGCCATTCCGAATACGTGGGTGGCAAGTTCGTACCAGAAGATCCTCGCAAAGCTAATCTCCTTGCGCAGCAGCACCAGTCCAATGTTCTGAAATCCATGAACGAGGGTTATTAAACCGAGAACCGGAATGATGATTCGCAGCTGCGGTTGCCCGTAAAATCTCGACAGCGGCAAAGCGGAAGCCCACACTAGCAACGTGACGACAAGACTTCTGATGAGCTCTGCCGACCACACTGTGTTTAGGTGTACCTTCAGCTCATCTTTCGACTCAAACTTGTTTGCAACAATTGTCTGGTTCAACCCGATCGTCGTGAAGGCGTTCAAGGCCGCCAGGATTGTCAAAGCCATGCCGAACAGCCCGAAATCCTCTGGCACCAGCAACCTTGCGAGAACGATTGAGCGGACGAAACCGATCAATTGCTCGATCAGTGACGACGACACATTCCAGCTGACGCCGGAACGAACTCTTTTCGCCAGCGGTAAGTTTGTCGTATCTGCTCGCTCAGCTATTATCTCGGCAGACGGAGTTTCGGTTAGACGAAATGCGGTCATTCAATCAATCATTCAAGCGTGAGCTTACCAAGTCGGCAATTCTTGTTGTTCTGCTGACCTTATGTAGCGTCGGCCAGGCTCAAAACAATCCAGACAAGCCCGTAGCCAATTCCGGGGTTGTTTTCGGCCGAAACCATGTGTTTGTCTTAACGGCCCCGAAGGGATGGATATTGGATAGCCGGAGCGGAGTAAGTCAAGGATTGAATGCGGTGTTTTATCCAGAGGGCTCCTCCTGGAAGAATGGCACCGTTGTAATGTATGCCAATGTTTACCATAAAAGAAACGTGACGGAAGAAACCCTGGATTCGGTCATCTCCGGTGATGTTACCGAATTCAAGAAGAAGTCAGACAAGTTGAAGGTTGTCGAAGCCGCTCCGCTTCCGACTAGAAAAGGCAAGCAGGCAGCGGTTCGTTATTTCGACGGTGACACTTTCGGCAATTCCGAGGCGATAGCCTACCTTGACGAGGGCAAAGTAGTAGTGATGCTGGTGCTGTCTGGCAGAACAAAGAAAGAATTTGAAGCGGCTTTGCCTGCATTTAATGAGTTAGTCAGCTCGTACCTATTTCTCGGCGATAAGGTAACAATTCAAAAGTAGAAACAACGCCGCCTGAGGAGGCAAGCTTTGCTCTACATGATTATCGAGCACTTTAAGAATCAGGATCCTGTGCCCGTGTATCGACGCTTCCGGGATCGAGGTCGTCTCGCTCCTGAAGGTTTGCGATACGTATCTAGTTGGGTCGATGAAAAGCTCGCCCGTTGCTTTCAACTGATGGAAACTGAGAATCCCAAACATCTCGAGGAATGGATTTCTAACTGGAATGATCTGGTTGAGTTCGAAGTCTACCCTGTCATTTCATCACAGGAGGCGGTGGAAAGGGTTGCACCACGCCTCTGACTGAAGCAGCTGCCGAACCAGCGTTTGCAGACAAGACATGGGACGCCTATATCAAATCGCGATCACGATGTGGCTGGTCCTGACAGGAGGTGGGGCGGCCGGGTCTGGAGCCCCACCGAGGTTGAGCGAATATTCTGGCTTCGCTAATCCGCAGCGGGTTACGATCCGGGGCTACAGCGGTCACGCTATGGAACCCTTCATCACTCGCGATGGACGATATCTGTTCTTCAACAACTCAAATGATCCATCCGTCAACACTAACCTGCACTATGCCGAGCGGGTCAATGACGTTACCTTCACGTACAACGGCGAAATAAAAGGTGTCAATACCGAAGTCCTTGAGGGCGTGCCGTCAATGGATCGAAATGGCAACTTCTACTTTGTTTCGACCAGAAGTTACAAAGAGACTTTGTCGACAATTTATCGCGGACGGTTCGCCGGCGGGACTGTGACCGGCATCAGTCTTGTTGCCGACCTCTCGGAAAAGACATTGTGGCGGGTGAACTTTGACCTGGAGATTAGCACCAACGGAGAATCACTGTATTTTGTCGATGGACTTTTCAACGGAAAACCGGTGCCCGAGACGGCTGACATCGCCATCGCCAAGCGATACGGGTCTGGATTCCGGCGCTTACCAAACAGTAGCGATCTACTCAAAAACATCAATACGGACGCGTTGGAGTACGCGGCCTGTGTTTCCTCGGACGAGCTTGAATTGTTCTTCACCAGATTAGCAAACAGAGGCTTTGCGATATATCGCTCGACCCGGAAGACCGTTGCCCAACCATTTGACCTGCCTGAGCGGCTAGTTGCAATAGAGGGTTTCGTCGAAGCCCCGACACTGACAGCTGATGGGCGGTCGCTCTATTACCATAAGAAAGAGGGCGACCTGTTCGCGATTTACCGGGTAACCAGATCCCCGTAAGATTATCTTTTGATTGATGACCTGGAGGGAGGAATCCAAATGTCTAAAAAGAACTTCGTGTTGGTTCTGGCGCTCGCGCTCCTTTGCTGCGGTTCTTCTGCTTATGCCCAAAGAGGCCCCTCGACTCCAGACGAGCGCAAACGTGCTGTGGAAATGGCCACATTTCTCGAAACAAACCCGCTAGCAAAGGAGGCGAAGGATTATCGTGCCAAGCTGCTGTTTTTCCTCGCCGAAGTACCTGACATTACGGTAACCCTCTGCACCAGTATTCTCGGTGAATCCAAGCGCGTTAAAGGTGATTACGAAGCCGAATTGGTCACTCAGCTTGGATACTCACAGGCCAAATTCATAATCGAGAATCCTGACAAAGCACAGGACCTTGGCGCCGAGTATTTAGCGGGGGTAGAAGGTGTACTGCGAACCTGGCAAGCTATCAAAGCCATCAAACCGAAGGCTAAATTCCCATTGATGGACGAACTATTGCAGAAGCAGCAAGCTGGAACATTGGCCGAGCATGTCAAAGCGGGTGCGGCAGGCTGCAAATGATTTCTCTCAGACTAATGGCTTGATGGTGAACGCAATTTAGGAATTCAGGCTTCCACCATCCTGCGGCGATGGGTATTTCGTCTGCACGTTCAAAACTCGTGTACGAGCACAAGTCACATCAACCGATCCCGCGGAAACGGTTCGTCAAACGAGTGCTGCTCCATACCGTGGCCGCGTTCGCCCTGTTGCTGTTCTCACTCCTGCTGGGAATGGCTGGCTACGAGTACTTCGAGCGACTCACATGGCGCGACGCATTCTTGAATTCCGCAATGCTGTTGGGGGGAATGGGACCTGTAAACGATCCCCAAACGGATGGTGGTAAGTTGTTTGCCGGTCTGTATGCACTCTACGCCGGGCTGGCGTTCCTGATTGGTGCGGGAGTTGTCTTCACGCCGATACTGCATCGGGTCATGCATAAGTTCCACTGGGAAGAGGATCGGTAAGTTCCGTATTGATTGATCGATCATCACACTGCGAACCATCCACCGGGGGCGCGCGTTTGCTGTTAATGTTTGAGCTAAAAGGATAGGAGATTCAGTTTCATGGGATGGAAGTTACTGCGTTCAATGCTCCTGACCTTATCCGTCA
>JAMQPI010000635.1 GCA_023717565.1 Pyrinomonadaceae bacterium
AGATCCAGACACTGCTGGTTTCAATTTCTGGCTTAACAAACTGAATCAGTTCGATGGCAATTATCAAAACGCGGATATGGTGAAAGCCTTTCTAGCCTCGCAGGAGTATCGCGCGCGATTCGCTCTCTAGGTTTCGTAACCCGCCGTTCAGTCGCTCATGCACGCCTGACAATCTTCAATTCCCTTCCACTAAAGAGGGCGACTCGCGAGAGTCGCCCTCTTTTCACCTAATGAGGTCAGCGCCACCGCGCGGTAGAGACCGTGCGCAAACTCAACTGAGTGTCTTGGAGTCAGTACTTAGCTCGGGTAGGGGGGTCCGCCTTCGCACCTCGATTGCCAGTGATATCAGAGTCGACTATCGGTAGATACACAATGACACGTAGATTTGTGGTGGGAACGTGGACCCGACGCTACGGCGCTACGGTACTGACCTCATGGCACAACGTTGAGTGATGGGTGAGGCTGACCCGACGCTACGGCGCTACGATCCTGACCTCATGACACTAAGTTGAGTCTTCACGTGCCCCGGGGGCAATTTCCTGCCTGCTGGCGCCCAAAACTCTGGGAATATCCAAGGCTTTAGCTATTTACACCCTAGTACCGACCTTTGGAGCTTGGGACGGTTCACGTTGAACCTTGCGGCTACTTGATATAAGCTCTGCTGGAATTTCACCCTGGGTTGGCGGCAGTTCCTGTCACCCAAACGTTTTCGTAGGCAAACTTGCCCTTTTCTTACGAAGACTCACCAAAGGGAATTTATAATGAGTGCCCCTGCGTCCAAGTATCTCTGGCGCGTTTTCGCCATCTCCATCGCTATCGTTTTTGCCTACGCAACCGTGCTGGTCAAGCTCGGGAATCAATGGTGGGCGGACGAAAATTACTCCCACGGCCTCCTGATCCCTTTCATCATCGCCTTCATTCTTTGGGCTCGACGTGAGCAGTTGGCGAGCGAACCCGTGCGCCCCTCGGCCTTGTTGGGAGGAGCGGTAGTCTTATTCGCCATGTTTGCCTTGTGGGTGGGAACGGCAGGTGCGGAACTTTATACCCAGAGGATTTCGTTGGTTCTGCTGCTCGCCGGGACGGTCATCTATTTCTGGGGAGTCCGGCTGCTTCGCTTGTTACTCGTGCCCGCGGGCTTACTCCTGCTGGCGATTCCAATTCCTTCGATCATCTTCAACAAGATAGCTTTCCCGTTGCAGTTGTTTGCGTCTCGTTGCGCCGTCTGGTCGATGAGTCTTTTCGATATTCCCGTCTTGCGGAATGGCAATGTAATCGAGTTGCTCCCGCTGGGCGCAACTGAAACTAAGAAGTTGGAAGTGGTTGAAGCTTGCAGCGGCATTCGCTCGCTGATGACACTGGTAACTCTCGCCGTCGTCTTCGCTTACTTCAGTTATCCCCGCCCGGATCCTCCCGACGAATCCAGACGGGGCCCGCTCGCCTGGTTGAAGAGTTATGACTTCTGGCGCGCCACGATAATTGTCCTGGCGGCGCTCCCAATTGCCATCCTGACCAACGCCTTGCGAGTAAGCGGCACAGGTGTGTTGTCCCACTATTACGGGACAGAAGTAGCTGACGGATTCTTCCATTCGTTCTCAGGCTGGGTGATTTACGTGGTTGCGTTTCTTATGTTGTTTGGCGTCGGTTGGATACTTGACCGTTTCCGCCCATCTGACGGCTCGAGCTCCGCGTCCTCAAACGACGAAATAAAAAACACGGACAATCGAACGGCAACCGGTGCAGGATCCGGCTCCCCAGTCGTACCAGTGATTCCAGCGGAGGGTACGGAATAATGAAAAACTCCTGGCGCTTTGCAATCTTGCTGATTCTGCTTCTGGCAGGCGGCATTGTAGTTAATGGCTGGCACTACCTCGGAGAGAAACGAGTAGCTCGTAAGGAGCTAAAAGATTTTCCGAAGCAAGTGGATAGCTGGCAGCAGTCCGGCACTGATGCCCGATTTGACGATGCCACGATGGCTGTCCTGGGGGCCAGCGATTACACCATGCGTGACTACCGGGCGCCGAATGGGCAACTGGCCAATTTTTACGTTGGCTACTACGTCACTCAAGCTGACGGGGCCACCTATCACAGTCCTCTCAACTGTATGCCTGGTGCCGGGTGGGTCATGAGTCAGCCCGGCCTGGTGACAATTAGGCCCAAGGGCAGACCCGCATTTGAGGCCAACCGCTACATAGTTGAGAACAGCGGCACCAAGCAATTGCTGGTTTACTGGTATCAGGGGCGGGGACGAACTGTCGCGAGTGAGTATTGGGGGAAGATCTATACGGTGCTGGACAGTGTGAGAATGCGTCGTTCTGACGGCGCTATGGTGCGGGTAACGATTCCCGTCGGAGACTCAGAGGCCGACGCCATTAATTCCGCGGCTGAGCTGGCGGCGAGCGTTTCTACGGTGTTGCCAGAGTTCATTCCGGACTGAGTTCCCGAAAGTGGAAGTGAATTGTTGTTCGACTTTAGTTCCAGTTTGCGGAAATATGCCCCAGTTGGCCTTATTCCTTACAGGTACCAACTCTGTGGACCATGTAAGGCGTTGCCCGCCTGGGATGAGTAACACAGTGATTTTTTGACGCGAGCAGAGAAACTGGTTCGCGATGGAGTCTTAATAGAATGAAAAGAGAGTGCCGAAGCTACTTCAAATACGCCACATTGCTGTCCGTCATATTGGCCGCCGTGTTTGCTTTAGGCGGCTGTACGAATGCCGAAAAAGCCAAGGCGGCCCACCTCAGCAAGGGCGACGCCTACCTCAAAGAGTCAAAGTTCCAGGAAGCGTCAATCGAATATCGTAACGCCATCCAGATCGACGACAAGCTGGCCGCCGCCCACTGGGGCCTTGCGCAAGCCTACCAGGAATTGCAGCGCTCTCAGGAAGCATTCGAGGAATTGAAGAAGACGGTCGAACTCGATCCGAACAACCTGGAGGCCCGGACGAGGCTGGGGACAATTTATCTCAGCGGCAGCAAGGGACAGGCTGAGTACATTGCGGAGGCGGAGCGTCTCGCCAAGGACGTTCTCAGTAAGGATCCGAACTACATAGAAGGTCAGATTCTGATGGGCAGTATCCTCTTCGCGCAGAATAAGCCCGAGGAAGCGCTGGCCAGGTTCAATCGCGCGGTGGAAATCGATCCGAAGCGCATCGAGTCGTACATGAGCCTGGCGCGGTTCTATATCGTCACAAAGGACCTGGCCAACGCGGAAGGGACCTTAAAGCGGGCACTCGCGATCAATAACACTTCCGCAATGGCCTATACGGAGTACGGAAAGTTTCTCATTCAAACCAATCGTTTGGACGAGGCTGAGACCGCATTGCTGAAGGGAGTTGAAGTAGAGCCTTCGAATCGCAGTTCCCGTTTTGTTCTCGCCAGTTTTTACCTTATTAACAAGCGACTCGATAAAGCTGAAGAAGCCTATAAGGCCATGGCTGCTCTCGACAAGGACAAGCCGGAAGGCCAGGCCGTCCTGGGTGACTTCTATTCAGCAGTCAACCGTCTCGATGACGCAGTACGAGTCTATCAGGACATTCTGACCAAAAACCCGGATTTCAAACAGGGTCGCTACCGCCTCGGCGAAATTCAGCTCATGCGTGGCGACACAACGAAGGCCAACGAGCAAATTGACGAAGTGCTGAAGAAGGATCCGAGCGACAGACAAGCACTCTTGCTGCGCGCTCGAGTCAAAGCACGCAGTGGTCAGGCCGATGGACTTACGGCGGCAATTGAAGATCTGAAAGAAGTCTTGAAGCAAGAACCCAATTCGAAGATCGGGCTCTACTTCATGGCTCAGACCAATTTCAGTCTTGGTTTGATTGATCAGGCTCGAGTTTACGCTGCCGATCTCGAAAGAAACTACCCAGACTACCTGCCGGCCAAGTTAATGCAGATTCAGATAGCCCTGGCGACCGGGGACGCCAAAGGAACCGTGACTCTCTCAAACGACTTGCTTGAGCGGCTGGGAAAGATCGGACCGGACCGGGAAAACTCTCCGGAGATGCTCGCTGAAGTAAAAGAGAAAGTCTACATTGCGCGGGGTGCCGCTAACGCCCGGCTGGGCAATAGTGCAGGCGCTCGACAAGACTTTGCGACTGCGCGCGACCTTGCCCCTAACAGCCCCGACGGCTACATCAACTTGGCCGCCATCGCTATAGCAGAAAACAAACCGGATGAGGCCGTCGCCTTGTATGAGAAGGTCTTATCCATATCTGGTACCAATTTCAGTGCATTGGATGGCCTGATCAAGCTTTTCGCCTCACGCAAGGAGCTTGGTAAAGCTCACGCCCGACTCGACCAGGCGTTGAACTCTTATCCTAATGACCCTTCGCTGCATTATCTGAAAGCACAGATCTACGGCTTTGAACAAAACTCGCAAGCAGCCGAGAGCGAACTCCGCAAGACGCTGGAATTGGATTCCAATTACCTCAACGCCTACTCAGCACTTGGGGCTCTGTTCGTCAATACGAAACAGGGAGATCGGGCCATTGCTGAGTATCAGAAGATCCTCGACAAGCGTCCCGATAACGCGGCTGCCTATACGCTGATCGGCATGCTCTACGACGCTCGCCAGGATCATAAGGCGGCCGCCGAGCACTATCGAAAGGCGCTGGAGAAAGATCAAGGCGCAATCATCGCTGCCAACAATCTCGCCTGGCTCTACGCAACGGTTCCCGGTGAAGGCAATCTCGACGAGGCGGTGCGCCTGGCACAGGGTGTGGTTCAAAAGAATCCTCAGATCGCCGGGTTCGTAGACACGCTGGGATGGGTCTACTACAAGAAGGGTCTAAACGCCGTTGCCGTGGAGCAGTTGCAGAAGGCAGTAGCTCTCGATGATGCAGCGGCTGCCAAGCTCAAAGGCTCCCCAAGTCCCACCTATCGTTATCACCTGGGAATGGCGCTCAAAGCCAAAGGTGACCGAGAGGGGGCGAAACGGGAACTTGGAGTCGCGCTGAGGTTGGCGGACAAGGTTCCTTTTCAAGATGTGGAAGAAGCCAAGAAGGCCCTGGCCACATTGTGAAGACGGTTTTCTGGATTGGCCACCTGCAAGCGATACGTCTGACTATTAGGGATAGAAATAGGAGTGCAGTATGAGTGTTGAATTCCGCCAGCGAAAACCAGGTGAATATGCAAAGATCATTTGGAAGCGAAAGTGGTTGATTATCCTGCCGGCGATTGCGGTGGCTACGGCTGTTGCCGCTGTGGTCTATCGTCTGCCCGACGTTTATGAATCGTCCACGCTAATAGTCGTCAAACCGTCAACCCTTCCCACTGCGACGGTTCCCACCATGGGCGAAGACACTATCACTCGTCAATTGAGCAGTATTGCGCAAGTGGTCACGAGTCGCAGTTCGCTCGAGCCGCTGGTGGCGAAGTACGGGATCTACCAGGCCGAAAGGCTGCGCGGCGAGCCGATGGAACTGATCATCGAGAGGATTCGCAAAGACATCAAGGTCGAGATCAACACCAGTCGTAACGACATTACCAACGGCTTCAATATTATCTATCGTGGTCGCGAACCCAAGGCGACTCAGTTAGTCACTTCGGAATTGGCCAGCAAGTACATCGACGAACAGACAAAGAACTCGATCAATTCCACTACCTCGGCCAAGCAGTTCTTCGACCAACAAGTTAGTCAAGCCAAACAAGAGCTCGATGCGATAGACAATCAACGTGGGGAGTTTATGCAGCAGAACGTCGGCAATCTTCCATCGGGAGCTGCATCGCTGGTCGGACAACTTGGCGGTTTGCGCGAGCAGCAGAAAGCCTACATCTCGGAGGTCGGCCGCTATCAGGATCGACGCTCAGCACTAGCGGGACAGCTCGCGCTGATCAAGAAAAGCACCGAGCAGGTAAAAGAAGAGGTAATCGAAAACACCACGGACCCAAAGACGACCGCGGCCTGGGCCCAACTCTCCTCAAGGAAAGCAGATCTCGAAGCCCAAATGCAGCGCCTGCTGACCGAACTGAAGCCCAAGCACCCGGACGTGCTGTCCAAACAGGCGGAGATTGACTCAGTCAAACGCTCAATGGACGAAATGGTCAGTGAATGGAAGCAGAAGATTAAGGACAAGCAGGAAAAGCTCAAGGATCGTCCGGATCTACAGGTCGCCAGTATCGAAGCCGAACTGAGACTGATGGACAGTGAAATAAGACGTGGTCAGTCGACGCTTGCGGACATTGAACGACAGATTGGCGACCTGATGCAGCGAATAAACACCGTCCCCGGTGTTGAAGTCGCTTTAGGAAAGCTCGACCGCGACTATCAAACAAAGCAGGCTGCTTACAATGCACTGCTGGCAACCCAACAGAGAATTGACCTCGGTGCTCAGGCGGCTAATCAGCAGCAGGGCGAGAGCATCCAGGTCATCGACTCTGCCTACCTACCTTCACAACCGGTGGCGCCGAAACGGCCTCTACTCTTTGCGTTGGGGCTGGCAATGGGACTTGGTCTGGGGATATTGCTTGCAGCAGTGGTTGAAATCCCCAAGTTGCTGACCATTCAGAACCGAGAAGACGCGGCACACTACACTGGGCTGCCGGTGCTGGCCACAGTGCCTGACTTGCTGACGCCTCAGGAAGCTCGGGCGATTCCCAGACGGCGCAGGTTGCTGTTGGCGGCCGGCGTGGCTGCCACAATAGTCAGTATTCCCTTGCTGGCGTTGGCTCTCAGAGCTACGCACATTTTCGAATTCTTCTCGTCAGGGCGCGCCTGATCGACCGTAGCGGGATTGTGGTTAATCCCTGACATGGAGGCCCAACAGAGTGTACGCAGAATTTTACGGACTGAAAGAATTGCCATTCGCACTGACGCCCGATCCGCGTTTTATCTATTTCACTCCCTCGCATACCGAAGTGATGGCCAACCTTCACTACGGTATCGAAAGCGGCAAGGGTTTGGTGGTAGTCACCGGTGAAGTGGGAACTGGCAAGACAACGATCCTGCGTTGGATGATGCAGCGGTTGGATCGAACAGTTCTAGTAGCTTACATCTTCAATCCGCGGCTGTCGGTGCCGGAGTTTTACCAGCACGTTGCGACATTGCTCGACGTGCAGAAGTGGGAAACCAAGTCGGAGCTGCTGATGGAGCTGGGACGCGCGCTGGAATCGCGGCACTCGCGAGGGTTGCGTACGGTTCTGATCATCGACGAGGCCCAGGGACTCTCGCCGCATGTGCTGGAAGAGATCCGGCTGCTGTCTAACTTTGAGTCTGATACGGCCAAGCAACTGCAAATCGTTTTGACAGGTCAGCCGGAACTGCGCGAGGTCATCAATAACCCGGACCTTCGTCAGCTCAAGCAACGGGTCGCGCTGCGCTGCATAATCAAACCGCTGCCGAACATCGAGGAAACCGATCGCTACATTACTTCGCGTTTGTTGGTAGCCGGCGCCGAACGTACCGACATCTTTTCCGCAAGCGCAGTCGACTTTATCTTTCG
>JAMQPI010000645.1 GCA_023717565.1 Pyrinomonadaceae bacterium
ATTTCAATTTATGAGCACTGAACCAAACAAAGTCATTTACTCGATGATCGGCGTCAGCAAGTTCTATGACAAGAAGGCCGTTCTTAAGGACATCTACCTTTCCTATTTCTACGGCGCGAAGATCGGCGTGATTGGTCTCAACGGATCCGGAAAGTCATCGCTCTTGCGCATCCTCGCCGGCGTGGACAAGGAGATTAACGGCGAGACCGTTATCTCCCCGGGCTTCACCGTAGGATATCTTGAGCAGGAGCCATTGATCGACGACTCGCGAACAGTGCGCGAGGTAGTAGAAGAAGCCGTGCAAGAGACCGTAGATCTGCTGAAAGAGTTCGAAGAGATCAACGCGAAGTTCGGCGAGGAGATGTCGGACGACGAAATGTCAGCGCTCCTCGAACGTCAGGGTCAGGTGCAGGAAAAGTTGGACGCGCAGGATGCCTGGGATCTCGATTCACGTCTAGAGATGGCCATGGACGCGCTCCGCTGTCCGCCGTCGGAGACGCCGGTGAAAATCCTGTCCGGTGGCGAACGTCGGCGAGTTGCTCTTTGCCGTCTGCTCCTCCAGAAGCCCGATATCCTGTTGCTCGATGAACCGACAAACCACCTTGATGCGGAGTCGGTCGCCTGGTTGGAACATCACCTGCAAAGTTATCCAGGCACGATTATCGCAGTGACCCATGACCGATATTTCCTGGATAACGTTGCGGGTTGGATTCTGGAACTTGATCGGGGCCAGGGCATTCCGTGGAAAGGAAACTACACCTCCTGGCTGGAACAAAAACAGGAGCGCCTGCGTCGCGAAGAGAAATCTGAGAGTGAGCGCCAGAAGACGTTGCAAAGAGAGTTGGAGTGGATTCGCATGTCGCCCAAAGCCCGCCACGCTAAGGGCAAGGCGCGAATCAATGCGTACGAGTCGATGCTCCAACAAGAATCCGAGAAACGGCGTGAGGATCTGGAAATTCACATTCCGCCGGGACCAAGGCTTGGCAACATCGTGATCGAAGCAGACGGAGTCAGCAAAGCCTACGGCGATCATCTGCTCGTCGAAGCCATGAAGTTCGCCCTGCCGCCAGGTGGCATTGTCGGCGTAATTGGTCCAAACGGCGCCGGAAAGACGACCCTGTTTCGCATGATCACAGGGCAGGAGCAGCCCGACAGCGGCACTATTAAGATTGGAGAGACAGTGGCGCTCGCTTATGTGGACCAGAGTCGGACCCTCGATCCGGAGAATTCGATCTGGGAAGAAATCACCGGGGGCACGGATTTGCTGAAGCTGGGAACACGTGAAGTCAACTCGCGCGCTTACGTGGGACGCTTCAATTTCTCCGGCTCGGATCAACAAAAGAAGGTCGGCATGTTGTCGGGCGGTGAACGAAATCGCGTCCACCTGGCGAAGATGTTGAAAGAGGGCGCCAACGTTTTGCTGCTGGACGAGCCGACCAACGATCTGGACGTGAACACACTGCGTGCGCTGGAAGAGGCGCTGGAGAATTTCGCCGGCTGCGCGGTCGTGATTTCCCACGATAGGTGGTTCTTAGATCGGATCGCCACGCACATCCTCGCGTTTGAAGGCGACAGCAAGGTCGTCTGGTTCGAAGGTAACTATTCGGACTATGAGGCTGATCGCAAGGCGCGACTGGGCGCCGCCGCAGAGCAACCGCATCGGATCAAGTATCGACAGTTGACCCGCGGATAATCCGCAGATTACGCAGATTACAAAGACAGGGCTTTGCGCTTTGGGTTTTGGGTTTTGTGGATCTGAGATCTCAAATTTCAGATCTGAGATCTCAGATCCACAAAGACCAAAAACCAAGTCCAAAGAACCAAGTCCAACAACTAAGTCCAACCACAAAGTCCAAAGAACCAAGTTCAAAGTCCGGAACCAAAACCTAAGTCCGAAGACCCAAGAGCAAAGCCGTGCCTTTGTAATCTGCGTAATCTGCGGATAGAACCCCTACGATGACTGCTGCCCCCGCAAACCTCAAATCAATCCTCTTCGCCCAAACGAATCGCGGCTTGCTGTTGGATGTTGTCGTGTTCCTGGCAAATGTTTTCCTGATGCATTTGCTGACGAGGCTTTTCCTGGATCTCGTCCGACAGGCTACCGCGGGAGACGAAGTCGCCCAATATACGCTGGCGTTTACTTCTCTCGGAATGTGGATCTTGCCTGCTGCGGGCGCCGTCATGAAACGCTGGCACGTGCACCGGCGTCTGCAAGGACATGACCAGAAGCTCGCGTCATCAGAAAGCGGGCTGGCCGGATGTTTGTTCAACCCGATCTTCTATTTTTGTTTGAACCTGGTGATTCTCTCGGCAATTCTGACGGGATTCGGTCAACTGCTTTTCGGAAAGGTCCTGCTGGACAACGGGGCCATTTTCATTCCGCTGGTATTCCTCGGTCTCATCTTGACGATCGTTCAGACTTTTCTGATCTATCAGTATTTTTCTCCGCCCAAGAAGCCACCGAAATCAGAATTCTTGCGTTCACCGCGGAGCGAAATGCTCGGCGACATCTGCCTGTTCCTGAATATGATTCTGTTTCAGATAGGTTGGAATACCTTGACGTTCGCTGGGCTGGGTCCGCCTTCAGGCATTCTTGAATTTGCCGGCCGGCTTTTCTTCTTGTGCTTTATTGCCTTGCTGATTTACTTCCCACCGCGAATGTTCTATCTCGCCGAGGACATCCACCGTCGCCGAACCTGGGTCACGATGTTACTCGCTAACTCGCCAGTCATTTTGCGTGTGCTATTCGGTGCGGGCTCCGGCGGGATGATGTACTGACTATCCGCAGATTACGCAGGTTAAAGATTTGGTCTTTGGCCTTTCAATCAATACGCGGTTGAGTGTAACCAACGATCAAAGGCCCAAGGCCAAAGCCCATTCTCTTAATCTGCGTAATCTGCGGATACTATTTCTGTTTACTGATCTGATCGTCGATGGCTTGCAAGGCGCGCTCGAGCATGGTGCGGTGGGCTGGGACTGTGGCGCGGCTCAGTTGACCTGTTATCCGCGAACGGGAAAGCCGTAAGGACTCGATTTGAGCGCTACGAGCGCGATCTCGATCTCCGGCCGAACCACTGCTCTGAATCGCGCGCGCCTCCGCCGCTGCCTGCTGCCGTTCAAGGTTCTCTTCCATCTTGCCGGCCAGGTCGTCTCCATCCCACGGCATAATTCCACCTCCTCCAAAGCGAGCCCATCGTAGCACCTATCCTTTGGTCTTGGATCAGAAATATGGTGGTTGATATGTCTATCGGAATTGTTCGTGAAGAACACTCAATAAATCCGGCAATCGGGTGGTGCTGTAATCCTTGGGAGTGCCAATAGTCAGCCTCTCTGCGAGTAGATCGGTAAACTCTGTCACTGCGAGCGGCCGGCTAAACAGAAACCCTTGGACCTCGTCGCATTTCAGCGCCCGTAGAGTCTCAAGCTGTTCCTGCGTTTCCACACCTTCGGCTATCACATTCAGTTTCAGGGCATGGGCAAGCGTAATGATCGCGCTGACAATGGCCTCGTTGTCGGGATCAGTGATATCTCTCACGAACGACTGATCAACCTTGAGGGTGTCGATGGGAAACCTTTTCAGGTAGTTCAGGGATGAGTAGCCGGTGCCGAAATCATCGACGGAAATTTGAATCCCCATGGCTTTCAGCTCGTGGAGTTTTCGAATCGCCTGATTCGGGTCTTTCATGATCGAGCCTTCGGTCAACTCCAACTCCAACAGAGTAGGATCGAGCCCGGTGTCTTTTAGTATCTGAGCAACGGACTCAACCAGTAATGGCTGTTGAAACTGGCGCGCCGAAAGGTTGACTGCGACGCGCAAGGGATCGAAACCGGCGTCCTGCCACGCTTTGCTTTGCAAGCAGGCGGTGCGAAGTACCCACTCACCGATCGAGACAATCAGTCCGCTACTTTCCGCCAGTCCGATAAACTCGGAAGGATAGAGCAGGCCCAGCGCCGGATGCTCCCAGCGTACCAGGGCTTCCATGGCCACGAGTTGAAAGCTTTGGATATTTACCTGCGGCTGGTAATGGATGATGAATTCCTCGCGCTCCAATCCGGGACGCAGGTTGTGTTCAAGAACCAGTTGCCGAAGTGCCTTGGTAGTTCTGCCCGCGGTGTAGAACTGATAGTTATTGCCGTCCAATTTTTTCGCCCGGTTCAGTGCAGTGCCCGCACTCTTCAACAGCGTCACCGCATCTTTCGCGTCAGCCGGACTAAGACTGATACCGATACTCGACGTAATAAACAGTTCCTGCTCGTCGAAATTAAACGGAGCACTAAGGGATTCCTGTATGTGTCGCGCGATCTTGGCAGCGTCTTCGGGGTGAACCAGCTCGGTCAACAGCAGAGCAAAATCGTCTCCCCCGAAACGGGAAACGGTGTCGCTTTCGCGCACGCAACCAACTATTCTTTTGGCCACCTCGCGCAGAAGTTGATCGGCGGTTACATAACCCAATGTGTCGTTAATGGTTGCGAACCGATCCAGGTCGACCAATAGGACTGCCAGCATTTCCCCGCTGCGGTCGGCCGCGAGCAGAGCGTGTTTCAGACGATCCTTAAAGAGTTCCTGGTTAGGCAGATTCGTGAGAGCGTCGTGATAGGCAAAATAGTTTACTTTCTCTTCGGCCTGCTTGTATTCAGTAAGGTCAAGGCTGAAGCACACCAATTCCGCTTCTGAACCAGACACCAGCGCCGCACTAAACAGCACCGGCACGTGGCTACCGTCCTTGCGGGTGCATTCCTTCGCGAATGGAGTGCAGGTTCCGGCGACTTTCATTCTCTCGATCGCATGGTCATCCAGGTGGCGATATTCCGGGGCCGTCATCTCTCGCCAACTCAATTTTCCGGAGCTAAGATCGTCGCGGCTAAAACCGACGATCTTCAGGAACGCCTCATTGGCTTCCGTGATCAGGCCGTCGAGATCAGCAAAACAGATCCCCGTGATGCTGTGGTCGAAGATAGAGCTGAGGCGGGCCTCACATTGCATGAGCGCCGGGAGCCTCGCCTCATCAGTTAGTTGTTCTTTTGAATGCATACTTCAGGTCTACTTCAGACCACGAGGCGGGGCGACCTTAAGGGTCGGGAATAGCTAGTTAGACACTGGCCAAGCCGCTCGGGAAGTGAGACCTCGAGACGGTTTTGGTCGCCGCTAACTCCGAATTCTATTGTGAAAGACTTGATGCGAG
>JAMQPI010000374.1 GCA_023717565.1 Pyrinomonadaceae bacterium
ATTATTTACAACTGTCGGGGCAGCGTAGAGACCAGACACCGCCGGGAAGGGAGGCTTCATCCGCGGATGCCCACGCATTCCTTCGAGCGAGCTAAGCAGCGCCGTCTCCTCACCGCAAATGTAAGCACCGGCGCCAGTGTGCGTGTAGATCTCGCTGGAGAACTTTGAGTCGAGTATGTTCTGACCCAACAAGCCGGCGGCGCGGGCTTCTTCCAGCGCGCCATCCATGATGTCGATCAGGTATTTGTACTCGCCGCGCGTGTAGATGTAGTTGGTCTTCGCGCCCAGCGCGTAAGCTGCGATCAGAATGCCTTCGATAAGCATGTGAGGATCGCGTTCCATCAGGTAGCGATCCTTGAATGTCCCGGGCTCTGATTCGTCAGCGTTGCAGACTACGTACTTCGGCTTGGGGGAATCCTTGGGGACGAAGCTCCACTTCATCCCAGTCGGAAAACCGGCGCCCCCGCGACCGCGCAAGGCGGACTTCTTGACGTCGTTGATGACGTCGTCCGGCGCCATTGAGGTCAGGACTTTCCTGAGCGCCTCGTAGCCGCCGTGTTGGCGATACACTGCGAGCGAGCGCGAGTTCTCAAGATGAACTCTCGCGAGCTGAAGGGGTTCACATCCGATGGCGCCGATGAACATTATTAGTTGTCCCTAGATCGTGGATCGTTTGAAACGCATTCACATTACTTTGCCTTGAAACATCTCTGTTGATCGTCCCAAACAATTTGGTCTTTGTACTTCAACCAAATCTCTTCCCACTTCTGGCGGATTGGCTTTCTCCCGTATTTATCAACAAACCTTGCGACCCGTTCGACGCCCGGTGCATTGGGATCGGCCTTGCCTAAGATCGTGTCTCTATCTGCTCCTGGAATCGTGGCTCTTGCCCACGTGGAATCAGTGGTGAAATCCGAAAGAATCACAAATGCGACATCACCGACGGTCATGTCTCCCGGCCAGTAGTCGATCACGTGGTGGTGGATTGTTGTGCCATCGTCGAGCTTACTAATCAGAAAGGGAATGGAGTCCTTACCCTTTGCTATAAGCTGATCAACTACCTCGATATCGTTATAATCCTTATCCTGAACTCTACCCTTCGGAGCGATCCTGCCAATCTTAGATATATCGATCTCCGACACCGCACTTTTCGATTTGTCGCTTGCCGGCAGTGCGCTGCTCGTCGCATCTGGCTGTGGGATTTCCGCAGGGTGGGTACCACAGGCCAAGGCCACGATGCTTAAACAGATAGCGCGAACAAATCTTCCATCTACCATCACGTTTTCCTGTACCAACGAATCGAGAATCCCGACCAGGCTTATCTGGCCACACCGTAAGAAACTTTTATGTACAAGGTGCATTGCACCATAGGCTCGATGGGGGCTGGATTGAGCACGGCGTCGAAGGTACTGGGGTCCAATGGCTCCAAGTACGACGTGCTGCTCTTACGCTCGCGAATCACCCGCGCACCGGTTCCGGATCCGTAGTAGGGATCTACCGTGCCCGATTCGAAAGCGGTGTAGGTTTGGTAGAGCTCTGACGGGTAATAGGTGCCGTAAGTCTCCTGGACCAGTGCATTGCGTTTTACTACCAGTCCCAAAGATCGGACATAAGTCTCTTCCTTCTGCTTCACAACGCGCACCGCCTCTTCGAACAGTCGGCCACGAATCTTCGCCATGTCGTTAACAACGTAATCAACCTTGATCAGGTCGAAGATCGATGCTTGCGAGGCGGCAGCCAGGAGTTTCTCAAGCAGCGCGCGATCTTTGTATTTGATCGCAATATTCTTCTTGGTTTCGAAGCCGGAGATTATCTCTCGGATAACGCCATCGGCGGGGGGACTAAAACTGTACACGCGGTTCTGCGTGATGAAATCGACGAAGGTATCGCTGCGAACAACACCTAACTTGATGGCATCGCTGAGAAAACGTTCAATCTGGGCGTTCACCTTCTGGTTGCTTTCAACCGCCGTCGGAGCCACCTGCGCTGCTCCAAAGACGGCGATAAACTCGTCTGGCGGGGCGTTCAACAAGACGAGGGCGTCAATGAGCAATTCACCATTGCCATAGCTGATGCCCGTTGTCGGAAACTGAGGGCGCGCGGCATTGCGGTTGTACGTACGATTGCCGCTCTCTTGAGCAAACACGCTGAGCGCGCCGAAACTGAATACGAGCAAAATCAAAAGTCGGGTTTTCATGTTCTTTTCCTACCGGCTAGGGTAACGCGTCCAGAATCCGATCAACTTTCTCGGTTGTCAGATCCTCATGATAATCAAACCCGATTTGAAACATCGGTGCTGTCCCACATGATCCGAGACACTCAACCAGCGAAACGGTAAACTTGCCATCCGCTGTCGTTTCACCGGGCTTAATTCCCAACTTCTTGCAAACGTGATCAGTTATCTTCGGCTCACCCATGATTTTGCAGGAGAGCGTCTTGCAGATCTGGATGTGATACTTGCCAACAGGCTCGGTGCGGATCATCGAATAGAAGGTGGCTACCTCCCAGATGTCAGTGATCCGAAGCCCAAGTCGTTTCGCGAGATAAGCTACACCCGGAGGATCCAGATAGCCGCGTTCTCGTTGCACAATGAACATCAAAGGCAGGATCGCCGACCGCGTCACGGGATACTTGGCGAGGTGCCCATCAATCTCCGCTTCAATCTGAGTGGAGAAAGAGGCGATCTCGGCGCCAATGTCCACGGGCTGCGAGAGCGGTTGGATCTGTAGTAATTGTTGACTCATCGTTTGGTGTCGCTGTCTGTCAGTGGTCAGTGGTCAGTTGCCTGTGGTCAATGGTCACTGACCTGTCATCTGTCATACTCACGTCGAGTCACTACGATAACAACGGACTACGGACTATCTATCAATCTCTCCCAAAACAATATCCAGTGATCCAATAATGGCGACCACGTCGGCGATCATCGCGCCCTCCGCCATCTGGGGCAGAGCCGATAGATTTACGAAACTAGGTCCGCGAAAATGCGCTCGCGACGGTTTGGGCCCACCATCCGATCTGATATAGACGCCAAGCTCACCCTTCGACGCTTCAATGGGCATGTAGACCTCACCAGCCGGCACATCGAATCCTTCCGCGACGATCAGGAAGTGGTGAATTAGCGCATCCATGTGGTTCTTCATGGCTTCGCGGTCGGGAAGGACCACCTTGGGAGCATCGGCCTTGACCGGACCAGGTTTCAATCGCGCCAGGGCCTGAGTAACAATCTTGTGGGACTCCTTCATCTCGCGCATACGCACAATGTAACGCGCCCACACGTCGCCGTCGGGCTCGGTGGGTACTTCAAAATCGTACTTCTCATAGCCCGTGTAAGGGTTCGCGCGGCGAATATCGAGATTAACTCCGCTGCCGCGCAGACACGGACCAGAGAGTCCCCAATCAATGGCGTCTTCAGCCGAGATGATGCCGACGCCTTGAGTGCGTTTCTGAAAGATTCGGTTTCCGGTGAGCAAGGTGTGGAACTCGTCCACCGACTTGAGAAAGCCATCCAGGAATTGCTTAACCCGACGCTCGAAGCCCGCCGGCAAATCCATCATCAAACCACCGATGCGGAAGTAGGACGGAGTCAGACGGCCACCCGAAGCGGCCTCGATCAAGTTAAGAATCTTTTCACGCTCGCGAAAACAGTAGAAGTAGACGGTCATCGCGCCGATATCCAGCGCATGAGTACCCAGCCAGACCAGGTGTGACGCAATGCGTTGGAGTTCGCAGGTCAAGACGCGTATGGTTTGCGCTCGCTCGGGGATTTCCAGCGCCAGAAGTTTTTCTACCGCCATCACATAAGCCAGGTTGTTGCCAAGTGGATTCAGATAATCCATTCGATCGGTGATGACGATCCCTTGCTGATACTTTTTATACTCAAAGAGCTTTTCCATGCCCGTATGGAGATAACCAATGTCGGGCGTCGCCTTTACTACCATTTCACCGTCCAGCACTAGTTCAAGTCGCAGTACGCCATGAGTTGAAGGGTGCTGCGGCCCCATCGAGATGGTCATCTGCGTGTCGAGCGGACGGTCGACAATCTCGAACTGCGGCGGAACATTAATGGTGGAAGAGCTCAAAATGAATATCCTTAGCGTGTCCTTCTATTTCTGATTGCCAATTTCCGATTCAAAGAGAGCTGGTCGTCCTGGAAAGCCAAATCAAAAATCAAAAATTAGCAATCAAAAATCATTTCAGGCTGTACGGCTCGTAGCCACGTAACGGAAAGTCTTTACGCAGTGCGTGCCCTTGCCAGTCGTCGGGCAAGAGTATTCTCCTCAGATCCGGATGACCATCGAAGATGATGCCGAAGAAATCAAACGTTTCACGTTCGTGCCAGTTTGCCGTTCGCCACACTCCGGTGACTGTGGGCACATGTGGATCGTCTTCGGTTAAGAGAACTTTTAGTCTTACTCGATGATGGATGGTTGTCGAAAACAGATGGTAGTTCACTTCAAACCGGGGCTCTTCCTCCGGGCCCCGATCGACGCCGCAAAGGTCGGCGAGAAAATCAAAACGTGCCTCGGGCGAGCTCTTAAGTTGGGAGCACACCGCTTGAATGTGTACCCTCGGCACGATCGCCGTGACCTCTCCGTAGGCCTCACGAACTTCAGTAATCCAATCAGGGTGCTCACGCTGTAACGCCGTCACCAATGGCGACGGCGTTGAATTCTGAGTTGAAGTTGTAGAGGGTTGCCCCGGCAAAGCCTGCTCGTTGTCTGCCCCGTTTGTCATTCTATTGAAATCGCCCTATTAAGAGGAGCGGCGGCGTTCGTGTCTGGAAGCTATTGTATAAGGCCGCGATTCCGCCAGCGTGTTCTCTCTGGCGGTTGAACCGTCAGTAACGGGTAGCGTTCCGGGCACCACCGCCTCTCTGGCTTCCTCTTCGGGAACATCTCGACGGTCGCGGGAAGATTCCTTCATCACTTTGTCCTGCAACATCATCACTGCATGAATCAGCATCTCGGGACGTGGCGGACAACCCGGAATGTAGACGTCGACCGGCACAATCTTATCCACGCCCTGGACGATCGCATAATTATCGAAGACACCGCCGGAGGTTGCGCAAGCTCCCATCGAAATTACCCACTTCGGTTCCGGCATCTGATCGTAGATACGTCGCAGCACCGGCGCCATCTTTCTCGAAACCCGTCCGGAGACAATCATCACATCTGCTTGCCTCGGGCTGGCGCGAAAGACTTCAGACCCAAAACGCGCCAGGTCGTTGCGGGAAGATGTAGCGTTCATCATTTCGATGGCGCAACAGGCGAGCCCAAAGGTCGCGGGCCACAGTGATGATTTGCGCGCCCAATTGATGAGGGAATCCAGGCGCGTGGTCAGCACTTCCGGCAGGGCCGCGCTAATGACGTTTTCGAGACCCATGAAAACTCCTTGCTAAGAACTAAGCCGCGGTGCGAGTCTGACCAAGTTGTCGCCTTTCCCTGTCGGCCAGCAGCCGGGCCTCGGCTTCGGCGTCGCGTCGCGCTCGATCACTCCAGTCGAAAGCCCCCTTCTTAATAACGTAGACATAACCTGCCAGTAGCAATACGATGAAGGTTATCATTTCGAAGTAGACGAGATTCTTAAGATTGTAGGCAGGACTGGCGAGCGTTTTGAAGACCACGGCCCAGGGAACCAGAAAGATGACTTCAATATCAAACAAGATAAAGATCATCGCGATCATGTAGAACTTCACGGAAAAGCGTTCCCGGGCGCTACCAACCGGGTCCTTGCCACATTCGTAAGGCATCGACTTCGTTCTGGTTCTCTTTCGCTGTCCAACAAACTGCGAAATAAAAATGTTCACCGCGGCGAAACCGCCCGCTACGACGAACATCAAGAGCACCGGTAAGTAGTCGTTAAGACGAAATGGCATTCCGAAGATCCCAGCCGCGATGCATCGCAAATCAGATCGCTGCGCGTCTGTAACCACCAACCGCGGCTACCGACTCGCATGCGTCTAGATTGAGAATCATTGCACAAGCCGAATCGTAGTCGAAGTGATCGAGGGTGTCAAGCAACCTTCTCTGGCAAGAAAGTGCAAAGAAAATGACAATTGACCGTGCAAAAATTCCTGTGTTAACTTGCACTGACGCCTTTCGACGGGCCACTTGGTTTGATACCTCTGCAGCGTGATTTGATTCCGATTCAGCTAAAGTGATCACTGGCTACAACACCGACGTGGAACATGATGGCGTCGTCTATCATGTTCAAACGGAAGACAAGGGACTGGAAACGCCCTTCATTCTCTCGCTCGTTTATTCGGGCGGAGCGATTCTCGCCAGCAAGCGCTCCCGCTATGAAGATCTGATTGCCTCGGGCTTTACCGACGAGGCCCTTAGCGAACGCCTGAAGCGTCAACATCTGCTGATTTGTGCCGCAATTCACTCAGGACGAGTTTTAGACCTGAAGCGCATGGCCGGTGCAGATGCCGAATTGACCGCCGTCGAGACGCCAGCGGGGAAAGAGCCGGAGCTGCCGGCGCCGGAAGAAAAGATCGAAGATGTAGCGGCCGCTCCGGAGGAAGTTGCCCCAGTTCAGGAGGATGTTGCCCCGGTTCATGAGGAAGTTGCCGCCCCGATCCCGCCGACGGTAGCCGCAGGTGAACCGGATGCTTACACAGTTCACGATCCGCGGCGACAGTCACCGCTGGGTGAGCCGGCGCACGAGGAAGAAGGCCTGAGAATAAGTCTGCTGGACGAGCAGGAGTTTCGATCGGGCGATGCTTTGAAACTGCGAATCATGGTCAGCCAGCTGTCGGTTAGGGGTGAAAAGCCAATGAATGGCGCCGTGGTCTCCGTCAAGGTCCTCGGTACCGCATTCAGACCCATGATCTACTCAATGAAGACAGAGCGCGATGGAGTGGCCACCGTTTCTGCTCAGATTCCTAAATTCTCTTCCGGTCGCGCAGCCATTCTGATTAAGGCCCTGGCCGGAGGAAGTGAGACTGAACTGCGGCGCATTATTCATGCTGCCTGAGAGAAGTCGAGTACGTTCTCTTGAACCTCCTAATAAATGGGGAAGACCGTGAGGTCGCCGACAATCTCGCACTGGACAAACTGATCACACAACTTGACCTCACACCCGAACGAATAGCAATTGAGCTCAATCAGAACGTGGTGCGTAGAGCTGATTGGGTCTCGACTGTGCTGAAAGAAAATGATCGAGTAGAGATTGTGCACTTCGTGGGTGGCGGAGAGGGAACAGGAGGCGGGAGCAGACGGCGGGAGCAGACGGCAGGAGCAGACGGCAGGAGCAGACGGCGGTACCTGAGTTTCGGTTTTCTTCGCATTCGGGTGTAGAGTTCTCTCTAACCTAAAAGAAGTCAGGTCTGATTATTATGTCATCAGCGGTAACAGCCAAAGAGGATCGTCTCACAATCGGTGACCGAACATTTGCGTCTCGCTTGATCATCGGTACGGGGAAATACCGTTCCTACGACGAGATGAAGGCGGCCCATCGTGCCTCGGGCGCCGAGATGGTCACTGTGGCAGTCCGTCGCGTGCCTCTAGATCGCGGCGTTGAGTCCTTTCTTGATCACCTGGATCCGGCGATGCAGATACTGCCGAACACAGCTGGGTGCTACACCGCAGAAGAAGCAATTCGCACAGCTCGGCTCGCCCGTGAGGCCTTGCAGACTGACTTGATCAAGCTCGAGGTAATCGGCGATCAAACAACTCTCTTTCCGGACAACGAACAGACTCTGGCGGCGGCAGTCGTGCTGGTTAAGGAAGGCTTCACCGTACTTCCATACTTTACTGACGATTTGATCATGGCCAGGAAACTGCTGGACGCCGGCTGTCCGGTCGTGATGCCGCTCGCCGCCCCTATCGGTTCGGGTCTGGGCATTCAAAATCCCGCGAATCTTAGAATCATGCGCGAGCAGCTTCCTGATGCCACCATCATTGTTGATGCTGGAGTGGGTACAGCCAGCGATGCTGCCATTGCGATGGAACTGGGTGCAGACGCGGTCCTAATGAATACCGCAATCGCGGAAGCACAGGATGCCGCGAAGATGGCTCAGGCGATGAAGCTGGCAATCGAAGCCGGAAGACTGGCCTATTTGGCTGGCCGAATGTCAAAGCGACTCTACGCCAGCGCTTCGAGTCCTCTGACAGGTGTGGTTCGCTAACTTTCCTCAAGTCTCGAAGTCTACTCTAGAAAACGGGTGGGGGAGGCGGTTGTGGAGCCGGGGTCGGCGGTTGAGTGGGCAGGAACACTTGCGAGTAGGCTATGGCCCAGGAGGCCTTAGTTACTGGCATTACCAGAACCACTCCGAAACAGCACAGCATTACTCCAACTGTGAGAAGCGCTAACTCTAGCAACACCAGTCCCATGACGCCGCCGAAGTTCTCTCGAGTTGCTCGAGCACTCAGTTTGGTAGCTTCCCAGGCGGATAGATCCTTATCAACAACCAACTGAAACGCGAAGGCAAAGATCACACCCGAGATCAGGAAGCCGATCACATATATAAGAACCAGAATCGCCAGGTAGGTGAACATCTGGAGGAGAACTTCCGGGGGGAGACCGTCATCTCCGGGATAAGCCCTTTCCATCTCGTCCATCCATGCCTCAAATAGTTTGCCTCCTATCAGTACCACCACGTTGGGCAATCCGCTTAGAAGACCCACTACAAAACCTGGGCCCATATACGAGAAGCCCTTGCCGATATCGTTGAAGGAGACCAACGCGCCCCGCATTTTCGCCAGCAGAGCCAGGAAAATGCCGCACATCCAGGCGCCCCAAATTATTCCGGCGAACGGAATACAGGAGACCAGCGCGACGATAATCAAGCAAAGGCAGGCAAAGAGAAGGTATTGGTCCTTTACCAGGCTCCAACCCCGACTTAAACAATCAAATGGTTTGACAACTCCAACCTTAAACTCGGGAGATTGGAACTGAGAAAATAGTGAGTAGCTCATCTGGTGTCTTCAAGGGCGGAAAACTGGTCGAGCCACTATATTAGGTTTGTTGCTTGAAGGAAAAGGGAATTGTTTGCAGTTGATCACACGGAGTTCGAACCACTGCCTTGTTCAGACGTGTGACTGATGGTCATCAGGATGGGGCAGCGCCAATTCGATAACCTCTCGCTCGCGCATCACGCGGTCGCCTAGTTCAGTGATCGAAACCGTCGGGTACACCCCCGGGCTTACTCTGAGACAGTGCGCTCCGATTAGAGCGTCTATGTAAGCGAGGATGTCGTCCTGACGCATGTCTTTCAGCAGTCCGTAAGTCGACAACTCGTTAAGGTGTGACTGCATTACGTTCTTGGCAGCGGAACCTCGCAGGGTCGCCGCCAGCACCGTCTTTCCAAACCGACCTTTCATACGCGTGGCGCCAGCCAGAATCTTCCGGACGCGTAGAGTTTCATCGGCGCTGAGCGCTCGGGGTGTGGAGACCGGCAAGTCGATCCGGGTTTTGCCGCTGCGGCGAGCCACCGGCGAATCATTCATTAACTCGGCGCTGGTTAGTGGACTCCTTACTCCAGAGTTTGGCGCACAGTTGCCGCAGGTACCGCACTGTCGCGCGTGATGGCGATCACCGAAATAGTCGAGAATGTGAGCTCGATAACAATGTTCGGTGTAGCAGAAATCGATCATCTCGCGGAGTTTTCGCCGTTCCAGGTTGGCTCGCCGGGTTACATCGGCCGGGTTGATGCGAAGTTTTGCGGGAGCGCTGTCCAGCATGATGATGTGACGCGCACGTCGAGATGTGGTTCCAGGGTTGGCTACTCGACGAGCAGTGGAGAAGTCTGCGCTTCCGGCAGATTGAGCGGCCGCGCTCACCGCGAGCGGCGCCACGCGTTGGATGTGACCGGCGCGCTCAAGCAGGTAAAGAGAAGACTGCACGGCCATGTCATTGGCCGCCCCGGCGCGCTTTCCGATCTCAGCCGCCGAGAGTTCTATCCGCTTGAGACCGGTTGACGAGAGGGTGTCGTAAACGCTTTGCACAAGTTGAGAGCTGGGATAGGAGCCTTCGATGAAGAAGTCGTGCGTGTTCTTGTCGGCGTAATTGAATAACAGGACACAAGACGATGGCAGGCCGTCTCGTCCGCCGCGGCCGATTTCCTGATAGTAAGCCTCGATCGATCCCGGCATCTGATAGTGGGCGACGAATCTGATGTCAGACTTGTCGATTCCCATGCCAAATGCGTTGGTGGCTACAATCACTTGCGTGCGGCCGTCCATGAAATCTTCCTGCGCCTTAATACGCACCGAATCACTCATGCCGGCGTGATATGACGCGACTTGTAGGCCCAGTCCCTGCAGCTCTCTGGCGACTTGCTCGACGGCTTTGCGCGTGGAAGCGTAGACGATCCCGGATCCGTGGTGCGTTCTGGCCAATCGCGCGATACGTGCTATTTTTTCGCGTTCTGTTTCCGTTTGCACGACGGTAATCGACAGATTAGGGCGGTCAAATCCGCTGACGAATGTCTCGGGATTAGCGAGGCCCAGCTGTTGGATTATGTCCGAGCGAACATAAGGCGTGGCGGTGGCGGTGAGCGCCAGGGTCTGCACTCTCCCCAGAGACTCAAGCACGCCCTTCAGACGCAAATAGTCCGGACGAAAGTCATGTCCCCAGGTGGAAATGCAGTGGGCCTCATCAACTGCGAACAGTGAAACGCCGATAGACTGAACAGCCGCTACAAAGTTGCTGCTGCGGAAGCGCTCCGGGGCAACGTAGACCAGTTTGAACTCTCCTCGTCGCAGTGCCTCGATGCGCGAGCGTTGTTCGGCTGGAGGAATCGAGCTGTTGATGAACGTGGCCGGCAGCTGGCGTGACCGTAAGGCATCAACCTGGTCCTTCATCAAGGCGATCAGTGGGGAGACAACCACGGTGGCGCCACCCAACATCATCGCGGGAAGCTGGTAGCAGAGTGACTTACCGCTTCCGGTGGGCATTACCACCACGGCATCTTTGCCGTTGAGAATTGCCCCAATCACTTCACGCTGACCTTCGCGGAAGTCATCGAACCCAAAATGTGCGCGCAGCGATGTGAGGGCGTCAGCAAGAGAATGCATGGCTGAGTCTAAGGGTTTCGGATCTTACGTAGCAAGTCGCGATAAAACCGGATCATTTTCCATTTATCATTTCTCATTCGAGTAGCAACTCACTCACCCGCGTGTCATGAGGTCAGTACCACAATGCGGTAGCGGTGGGTCATGGAGTTGCGATTCCACTCGGCGTTACTGATCAGGAGCCCATGACCCACCGCTACCGCATTGTGGTACTGACCTCATGACACGCAGTTTGAATGAGTTGCTACTAAAATGAGAAATGAGAAATATGAGAAATGACAAACGGAAAATGATCCGGTTCTGACCTCACGGGGGAGGATCAATCATCAGCGCGAACAGCTCGAACCACAATCTCCGAGCATTAGAGAAGCCAATCCTCGTAGCCAAAGATACGGCGCAGGGACCGATCGCCGCGCTGATATTTCGGGGATTCGGGATTCCCGCCACGAAATCCGACGCGTTGTTAGAAGTCTCTGTACATCCATTGTTCTTCCTCAAAACTGCATTTACATTGCTCGGCGCTACCGTTGGGCCAACCCCGCGAAAGCAGTTTGCACTACTGCCATAACCCACAAGATCCACGATCGTAGCTCCGGCAGGGCACGATCCACTTAACGCTGTCGAGTCGCTTACCAGGGCTACCTTGCCGGCAGTGGCCGCCATTGCAATTACTCCCGTAGCATCGGCTGGAGGTAGGTTCACCCCATTGGTGCCGCCTGATGATTCTTGAATGAGGTAGTACTGCCCGGGAGCAAGCGATGCCGGTGTTAAGGCGGTTACTGACCAGGACGTTCCAGTGGCGCCCGCATACTGGATCGACCAACCAGCGAGACTAACCGGAGCGCTACCGCTGTTGAATATTTCGATGAAGTCGTTCCTATAGGGAGCGCCTGAGTTGCCCCCTCCACCGTAGATCTGACTGACGACTACCCTGGTTGATGGCGCAGGAGATGGAGTTGGCGAAGGCGTTGGGGACGCTGATGGAGTCGGAGTAGATGTTGGGGAAGGAGTTGGCGATGGTGATGGCGTTGGAGTCGGTGACGGACTGGGTGTGGCCGAGGGTCCGGGAGTTGGGTCCGAACTCAGGTTCTGTGGATCACTGGGGGTTACCAACTGAAAATCGTTGAAGTTGTCAGTCGTATCCTGACCACTGCCGGCCAAGCCTCCGGGCTTTCTCTCATAGCTTTGATTTGCATTACTGGGCAGAGGTGCCAGGTGCATGCCCTCAGTGAAAGCTGACCCGGGGCTCATACCAACCTGCTCGATGACCGTGTCATCCGGCAGAGTAAGCGCGATGCCTCCATCGTTGGCGATACCGCTGGCGAAGGTCTGGTCGCCGAGAATAGAGCCGCTGTACCCACCGGAGTTGGTTACTAATAGATGACCGCGCGCAGGAATCACCGCTCCCGTGCTGATCGTCTGGCGAGTGCTAACAGTTCCAGTACTTCCCGAACCCTTTATCTTCCAGCCACCGACGTCAATTGCGTTGTCACTGTTATTGTAGAGTTCAATAAACTCATCGCTTGCTCCGCTTGGACCGCGCGTGCGAAATTCACTGATGACTATCAAGGGAACGGGAGTCGGGGATGGCGACGGCGATGGCGATGGTAGGGGGGTGGGCGTGGCGGTGGGGGACACGCTGGGACTTGGCAAGGGTGTTGGCGTGGGTGAGGGGCTGCCACTCAAGTTTTGAGGATCGCTCGGCGTTGTCAGTTGAAAGTCGCTGAAATTATCACCGGAGTCTTGCGTGGTTCCATTCGAGTCGCGCTTTCTTTCGTGACTCTGATTCGCATCGCTCGGCAGTGGAGCGAGGTGCATTCCTTCACGGAATGCTGATCCTTGACTCATGCCAACCTGATCCACTATCGCGTCGTTAGGGAGTGTCAGGGCTAGTCCCCCGTCATTTGCGATTCCACTGGCGTAACTCTGATCACCAGCGACCGGTCCGCTATATCCGCCCGAATTGGTGGCCAAATAGTGAGCTCTCGCAGGCAGGAGAACTGCTGCAGCGATTGTCAATCGCGTGGTTATTCCGCCGGCGTTGCTCGAGCCTTTAATTTTCCAACCACCAATCTCAACTGCGGCGTCACTGTTGTTGTAGAGTTCGACAAACTCGTCGCTCGCGCCACCCGGGCCACGCGTACGAAACTCGCTGATGACAACCATCGGCGCCGGATCGGGCGACGGCGATGGTGACGGAGATGGCGTTGGACTCGGTCCGGGCGACGGCGATGGTGTCGGGGATGGTGTAGGCGACGGAGTTGGTGACGGATTTGGTGACGGAGTGTTGACAACTAACACAGCCGAGTTCGAGTGCACGCCTCTTGCCGATGCTGTTATTTGAGCCGTACCGGACGCAACTGCTTTCACCAGCCCCATCGCATCGATTGTTGCCACTGCGGTGTCGTCTGATTGCCAGCCGAAGATCACGCTGCCGAGCTCTTGAGCGTCCCGGTCGAACGCCCGGGCGGTGAACCGGAACTCCTCCCCAGCGGTGAGCGATAAAGAGGCGGGAGAGATCACAACTGCGGAAACCGCAGGGCGAGGCAGAAACGCCTCGGCGTTAAGCTTCGTGCCCGGACTGAACAAACGGCCGTCGTTTTGAGGAGCCGATCGGTGCAAAACATAATTCCCTGTGACATCAGGTGAACGAGTGAGAGATTCATTCGCATCACCCCGCAATCCGGTTGAGCCACCGTAGTTAACCGACGTGATGGCGATGCCGGCTGAATCTCTCAGCGTAATGACGCCGCCGGAATTCAGGAGGGACAGACCGCCAGTTGAGGCCTTGTAGATCGGTGCGCCGCCGAATGCGTTGTCGGTTTGACTGGGATTCCCACCTCCAAACACTACCAACGCCGTTCCCGCAGGCAGAATTGTTCGGGTCGCAAATCTGTGGCGAACTATGTCGGTTGCAGCGCTTGATCCTCGAGTCTGTAATTGATAGGCACTTAGATCCAGATCCCGTTCGGTTGTATTGACGAGCTCGACAAACTCATCGTGCGAGGAGTCGCGCACACCATCGCGATTGGCATCACCTTCAAGCCCGTCGGCCGGATCCGCCAGGAATTCGTTAATCAATACATCCCGAATGAAACTTCCACCGAGCGTCACGTCTACTTCGTTACTCTCACGCCCGCTAGTCAAGATGCTTAGGCTGACTGTTCCCGCGCCACGCAGATCTGCCGGAATCAGAAGGTGAAGTTCGTCAAGGCCGGGAAGCTCGGTAGACCGATGTATGGACTCAACCGCCAGGGAACGTCCACCGATTGCTGCCGATAGCTCGGAGCTGCCTCGCGCACCGGTGGCAAATATCAACAAACGAAGTCGACCGCTGGTCGGATCGAATGGACCAGAAAGAAGGGTGTCAGCGTCGAGAACAATACCTTCCCCCCGACCGTCCCCGCTTGAGGTAAAGAGACCAGGCGCTGACGCAACGATAGTTACGTTTGCCTTGCAGGGAAACCCTTCAGAATTCCTAACCAGTACTTCCGCCGAGCCGAGTTCGGTTTCTACCGGGACCACGAAGGTCACTTGTGTGGGAGAGACAAACAAAATGCGTGCGGCGCGGCTGTTGACCGTCGCGGTGGTTCCGGCGAGAGACAGCGGGAATTGTCCATTGACTGAACGCTCGGCCTGCCGTGTTTCGCCGGCCAGAGCATTTCCTTTGGCAATTGCTATGCTCTCAGGTGCGATCGTTTGATCTGCTCCGGGTTCATTGCCGTGCGCAGCTCCATTGAAAACTGTAAGAGTGCCAAACGCCGGTCTGGGTTCAACTGTAGTTGTGTAGATCTCGGAGTTGTTGGCGAGATCGTTTGACGAGAGTGGGCCCGAAAGCACGCGCGGAAAACTGAATGCAGCGATGCTGCCGTCGTCATTCAACGATGAGACCACGTCCGCGGTTGCAGCCGCCGGGGCGTTCGTCAACTTAGTGATTTGGCCGGTGGGGGTGTCGTACAAATACAACTCGACACTGCGATCATTGTTTCCTCCGATCACGTTTCGACGAGTAGCGAAAGTCACGCGCTTACCGTCGCCGCTGACGGTTGGATGAAGAGGAACGTCATCCGCCCGTGCGCCGAGAGCAGTTACTTGCCAGGTGGCGCCGGAGCGTTCATCAAAAAGAAACACCTGACTTTGGTTTGGCGCTATCTCAGCTGAATAAGCCACGCGTGAGCCATCATCGCTGATCGCCCGGCCGTAAGTCATAGATAGACCGACGAGATCGTTGGCAACTGTGACGGTCCGGTTACGGGCTCGGTCGTGCAACACCAAGTCGCGGGTGTTGCCTTGACCCTGGCTTGTATCGCGGACAAAGGCCAAGTGAGATCCGTCGCCGCTGATCTTCGCTTCGGTGAAGCCGCCGATGTTGTCGGAAGAGGTGATCTGGGTGATCACCCGGGTGGTTGTGTCGATAGTTAGGACTTCAAAATTGTGATCGGCATTCAATTCGGTAAGATTGCGATTTGATGAGAAAGCGACGGTGTTTCCATCATCCGAGATCGAGGGTTGAAAGTTCCCGTCGCGAACCCGGGTGGAGATGTCCGCAGGCGTTGTATTAGTAAGCTGACTGATTGAGGTGCCATTAAACAGGAATATTTCCGAGTTTCGATCCGGGTTTGTTCCGACGAGATCTTCGGTGGAAGCGAAAGCGATCCGGGAGCCATCCTGTGAGACTGCCGGCGCGACTGCTCTCGAGATTCCGATCTGCGCAAATACCGATTGACCCTGGGAGAGATCAGCTCGAATCGCGCGAAAGCCAGCGCCGCCCGTTCCTGCTAGATCTCCCGTCGTTTCAAACGCGATAATGCGGCCGTCGCCACTTAGTGATGGATTGAGGTTCAAGACCTCCTCGCGCGTGGTTGTTACTCGCCGGATCTGTGTCTCCAATTGGGGAGTTGGTTTGGAGCGGTGGTGAACAACAGATTCAGCAGAACGCGGAGCGAAGAAAGCTACAGAGGTTATGACGAGAATGAGCGAAAGGCCGGTGAGAAGACTTGCACGAAGCATGGAGAGGTTGCTCCTGTAGTGCGTCAAACTGGTGAGCGTCTGACGTAAAGAGGTTTCAGTTAATACGATCTGGCTCGGCGCATTCTACACTCTTGCGTTGAGAACACAAGACAAATTCTGCTCCGGAGAGGGTTTTGAAAAATAGAAGGACGGCGTTATCTTATCAAGCTCAAAGAGGGCATACAGAGTCAGTAATATGAAACTACTCATTAGCGGATCTCACGGCCTGGTCGGGAAGGCACTGATAAAGTCGCTTGCGGCCAAAGGTCATGAAATCTTTCGCCTGGTCCGACATGCGCCGGGGTCTGACGCGGAGATTGAATGGAGTCCAGATAGATACAGCATCGCTCTCGCGCGCCTCGAAGGCTTTGACGCAGTCGTACACCTGGCCGGCGAGAGCATCGCCACCGGTCGCTGGAACGAAGACAAGAAGCGCAAGATTCGAGAGAGCCGTGTCAGAGGCACAAAACTCCTCAGCGACGCGCTCGGAAACCTCAGGAAGCCACCGAAGACCCTCATTAGCGCTTCAGCAATCGGATACTACGGCAACCGCGGTGATGAACTGCTCAAGGAAAACAGCTCGCGAGGTGACGATTTTCTCGCAGACGTGTGCGCCGAGTGGGAGAACGCCACCGCCCACGCGAAGGAGATGGGAATTCGCGTCGTCAACACGCGCTTCGGAATCATTCTTGATCGCGAGGGGGGCGCCCTGGCGAAGATGCTGCCTCCATTTCGCATGGGAGTGGGTGGGAAAGTAGGCAGCGGCGAACAGTGGATGAGCTGGATTGCACTGGACGATGTGGTCGGTGCGATCGAGCAAGTGCTGGCGAATGAAAATGTGAAGGGGCCGGTAAACTTTGTCGCGCCGAATCCGGTGAGGAATGCGGAGTTTACTAAGACACTCGGCAAAGTGCTTTCCCGACCAACCATCTTTCCGATACCCGCATTCGGCGTGCGCCTGATGTTCGGCGAGATGGCCGATGCGCTCTTGTTATCGAGCCAGCGCGTCGAGCCGGAACGGCTGAAGGATGCTGGTTACGAGTTCAAATTCGCCCAGCTATACGGAGCCTTTCGTCATGTTCTGAGCTAATCGCTACGCCCTCAGGATTACCAGGTTGAAGCCACGGTGTAAGTAAGAACACCAGATGCTGTTACTTCCCGGCCACTGGGACCGTCGTAGCGCCATTAGGGCCAAATTCTTCGAGCGCACCGAAAACCTCCAGCGCATATTTCACATTTCCAAAAGGCGC
>JAMQPI010000665.1 GCA_023717565.1 Pyrinomonadaceae bacterium
CGCGAGCCAGCGGCCAAAGCGAATTAGTCATGACCTAAGTCGCTCAACTCAACGCCAATCTGGTCAGACTCGCACCCAGCCATTCTCGTCTCCTGAGTTAGCGTCCGCGACTTCTGACACAGTCTCCGTAGCCAATGGATCTGTGTTGAGCGGTCTTGACCTGGTTGAACATAGGTTCCATTGGCTACGGCAAATGGTTCTGTGCTTGATCGATGCTTGGGTTGGTTTAACTCTGGTCCATTACTTACGGCATGGTGCGGGCCCCAAGAGATCACTGATTGCGCGATTGGTGTGCAGGACCCGACTCTGCCGCATTACGGTACGGACCTCATGACACTCGGTCGAGTTTTTCACACGATCTCTGAAGAACCGCGGTGTGAATCAGAGTTCGCCTCGATTGCTCCGCCGCACATCTGAATGCTAGACTCCCGTACGCTATTCAAACCCCGATCTCCAATCCGGTAATTCAAACATGCAAGCTCTAATTCTGGCTGGCGGTAAAGGCACACGCCTGCGTCCGTTGACCGTCTACACTCCCAAACCAATCGTGCCGATATGCAACCGCCCCTTTTTGCTTTATCAGATCGACACCCTTCGCCGCGCCAGCATCACTGACATAACGCTTTCGTTATCTTACCAACCTAACAAGATTGAGCATTTGCTTGGCGATGGCTCAGACCACGGTGTGCAGCTCAAGTACACCGTTGAGCCGCAACCGATGGGCACCGCAGGCGCTTACAAGTTTGCTGAAGACGCCATTCGCGAAACCACTGTGGTTTTCAACGGCGACATCCTGACAGACCTGGATTTGAAAGCTGTTATTCGTGAGCACAACGGAAGAAAAGCCGCCGCTACAGTGGTATTGCAACCTGTCGAGAACCCGCGAGCATATGGCCTCGTGGAAACCGAGGATGATGGGCGCATTCATCGCTTTCTGGAAAAGCCCAAGGAAGATGAGATTACGTGCAACAACATCAACGCCGGCACATACATTCTCGAACCCAAAGTGCTCGATTTCATTCCGGCGGGCGAGAACTATTCATTCGAATACGGGCTATTCCCTGATCTGCTAAAACGGAACGAAGCTTTTTATGCGCACGTGCCGCCGCGCACTTACTGGATAGATATCGGCACTCCTGAACGTTATCTCCAGGCCCATCACGACCTGCTGGCTAATCGAGTCGGCCGGATCCATATTAAGGAACGCCGCGGATCGTTTGATTCAGCGACCGTCGCCGAGATTGATGAACTTTCAATCATCGGTGACGACTGTCAGATCAAGCCCGGTGCTCAAATAATCAACTCGGTGCTCGGTCAGGGCTGCTTCGTTGAGGAGCGGGCCCATGTTGAGAACTCAGTCATTTGGCCTCATACGCGGATCGGCACCGCGGCAAAAGTTTCGAATGCGATTGTGGGTCGCGGTTGTCACGTTGGGCGTTCGGCTGTTATTGGAGAAGGCTCGGTCCTGGGAGATAAGACATCCGTGACCGATTACACGATCACCGGAGGCGCGAAGTTGTGAGCGAAACGCTCGCGCCAATCAAGTTCGGCACGGACGGTTGGCGAGCCCTTATTGCCCGCGAGTTTACTTTTGCGAATGTGGAACGAGTGGCGCAGGCCTACGCTGACTATCTTGCCGCCACGGGAAACGCCTCACTGCTGCTGGATCAACTCGTCGCTGTGGGCCAGATAAGCCGTGATGAAGCTGAAACTAAGATGTTTCAGGGTGTCATCAGCAAGGCAATCAAAGGGACGCCCGCGCTGGTTGTTGTCGGCTACGACCGTCGTTTTCTCTCCGAGCAATTCGCAGGTCGGGCAGCCGAGGTGATGGTGGGAAATGGATTTCGGATTGCGCTTTTTCAAGAGGCAACTCCGACACCTTTGATTTCATGGGCAGTCAAAGAAATGAAAGCCAGCGGTGGCATTGTACTCACTGCCTCGCACAACCCTCCAGACTTTAACGGATTCAAGATCAAGGCTCCCTGGGGTGGCAGCGCTGCTCCGGAGACGACGGCCGCAGTGGAAGCCCTGGTTGATTCCCATCCGGCTAAACGCGGCACGTTCACTTCTGACGGTCACGAGCTACTTGAGCCGGTGGTAAAGAGTTACCGAGAACAGATCGCTTCCTACATAGACCTTGACCGGCTGCGTGCGTCACCGCATACCATCGTTGTAGATCCCATGTATGGCTCTGGCGGCCGGTGGGTTGAGAGTTTGCTGGCCGGCGGAACTTTAAAGGTCGAAACGATTCGCGGCGATCGCGATCCACT
Organism: Pyrinomonadaceae bacterium; assembly: GCA_023717565.1. Taxonomy (GTDB): domain Bacteria; phylum Acidobacteriota; class Blastocatellia; order Pyrinomonadales; family Pyrinomonadaceae; genus PSRF01. The sequence continues at coordinate 2,271 of JAMQPI010000665.1, forward strand.
GTTTGGCGGAATTAATCCGGAGCCGATCGACAGCAACCTCGGTCCACTAAAAGATCGCGTGGTCGAGGTCAAGGCCCTCGTGGGCTTAGCTACTGATGGGGATGCCGATCGCGTGGGGGCAGTTAACGAGACGGGCGAGACGATGACCATGCACGACGTCGTTCCCCTGGTCCTGCTTCACATGGTGCGCAATCGACAGATGACCGGCGGGATTGTCAGAACGTTCTCGCAGTCAGTACTGCTGGGGAGAATCGCGGCAGCCCACGATCTCAAGATCTACGAAACCCCAATCGGATTCAAGTACATCGCCGACTTGATGCTCAAAGAAGACATCCTGATTGGCGCAGAGGAATCCGGAGGCATCGGAGTTAAAGGCCACATTCCCGAACGCGACGGCCTGCTCAATTCCCTGCTCTTTTTGGAAGCCATTATCGCCGCCGGCAAGACACCTTCGGAGATGCTGCGCGAGTTGCACCGGGAGTTTGGTGAGTTTCACTTCGGACGCCGTGACCTGCACATCGAGGTGGGGCGAGGGATGAACCTGGTTAAGAGCCTGGCTTCCCAGCCGCCCGCAGAGTTTGCCGGAAGCAAGGTGACGGAGGTTCAGACTATCGACGGCGTAAAGCTTATGTTCCAGGACGAGTCTTGGCTGCTGTTTCGGCAATCCGGCACTGAACCTGTGCTGCGCATCTACGCCGAGGCCACTTCAATTAATCAGGTGAATATTCTTCTCGATGGCGCACAGCAGGCTGCACACGCGACGAGTTAGACTGGTGGCCCGCTACTCAAGTGCTGGGGGTGCGAACGCAAGATGTCCGATATGCTTCTTCAGCTTGTCGTCGAGATTGGCAACACTCAAGCAATGATATTACCCGTTACGTCGTACATTGAGCCTTTCCAATCCTGACGACAAGCTGAAGCATATCGGACATCTTACCGCCGCTCGTAAGATTTCGTTTGACTCCCACCCTAAACCCAACTACCGTTCTTCAATCCCCTGTTCGCCCCATTGCAGATCGGAAACTCGAACGGAAGTAAGTTAGGGAGGTGGTGTGTAATGGGAACGATACTCTTAATCATCCTGGTTCTCCTGTTGTTGGGCGCTATACCTTCATGGCCTCACAGCAGAAGCTGGGGATATCGGCCAACTGGGGGGCTCGGCCTAATCTTGATCATCGTTTTGATCCTGGTCCTGATGGGGAAGATCTAAAGCGAGCTCCATCCCGGCATCACTGATCAGGCAATGATTCGTTGTCCGGTTCGACCTACGAACCGCCTCTGAACGAGACGAAAGTGAATGCCGGAATTACCTGAAGTCGAACACGTCGTTCGCGCGTTGCGTCGGGCTGTGCTGGGGCGGCAAATACTTGCTGCCGAGATACACCTGCCCAAACTGATCGCGCCTACCTCTCCTTCGGCACTCAACCGAAAGCTGAAAGGGTCGCGCATCTCCGGCCTGGGACGCCGCGGAAAATTCATTCTAATCGAGCTTGATTCCGGCAGGGTGCTAGTTGTCCATCTTCGGATGACCGGCCAGTTTTTGGTATTGACCTCGGACGACTCACTTCCGCCGCACGCCCACGCAGTCTTCTATCTGGATGACGAGCGCCGTTTGGTGTTTCGGGATCAACGCCAGTTTGGCGTGATGAGGCTGGTAGCAAACTCACGTCTAAGCAAGACGAAAGGGATCATTGAACTTGCTCCGGAACCTTTTTCAGAAGATTTCAGTGTAGGGTATCTGAAGGAGACGCTGGCCAGATCCCGCCGCACGTTGAAGACTCTATTGCTGGATCAAACCAAGGTACTGGGGCTGGGTAACATCTACGCAGCGGAGGCGCTGTTTCGCGCCGGGATCAATCCCTTCAAGATCACTTCCGAGCTTTCAGCCCGACGAGTTGAGCGTTTGCATCAGGCGATTCGCGACGTGCTGCGAGCTGCGATATCAGGCAACTCGACCTCGCGAATCAACCTCGAGAACCCAAACGGTTTTTCTTACGGCGAGGCCTTTGGAAAGGTCTGGCAGGTCTATGAACGGGAAGGCCAGGCTTGCTTCAAGTGCGGGGCCCGCATCCGCCGCCTCACGCATGGCGGAAGATCGACCTATTGGTGCCCAAGGTGTCAACGCCGTTAGAAAGGATGAAGGCGGAAGGATGAAGGATGAAAAGTTACGCCTTCTTTCCGCCTTCATCCTTCTGCCTTCATCCTTCCGCCTTCATCCTTCCGCCTTCATCCTTTCTAGAGGTTCGCGACAATAAACTCTGTCATCATCGTGCGCATGTGCTTCACCAGCAGCGGATCAGTTACCCCGTGGCGCGACTTCGGATAGATCATCAGCTCAAACTGCTTTCCGGCCTTCTGCAATTCATAAACAAACTGAATCGTGTTCTGCATGTGCACATTGTCATCTATCGCGCCGTGAACCAGCAGCAACTTGCCGTGAAGGTCTTTGGCCGCGTGGACGGGTGAACTCTTCTTGTAGCCTTCCGGGTTGTTTTGCGGAGTTCCCATGTAGCGCTCGGTGTAAATCGTGTCGTAATCGCGCCAATCAGAAACAGTGCCGCCGGCGATACCAATCTTAAAACTCTGACTGTGGGTCAACGCATAACTGGTCATGAACCCCCCGTAGCTCCAACCGGAGAGGCCAATCCGCGAGCCGTCAACGTAAGGTTGGCTCTTGAGCCAGGTTAGTCCGTCTTCGATGTCACGGAGTTCGAGTTCGCCGAAGTTTCGATAGACGGGCCAGCTCGATTCCTCACCCTTCCCGCTGGCGGTGCGATTGTCACAAACCCAGATGATGTAGCCTTTCTGGGCCAATGCCTGGTACCACACTGAGGTGACTCCGCCCCACGCATTTCTGACCTGCGGCGCGTGTGGACCACCATAGGTGAACGACATTACGGGATACTTCCTCTTGGGATCGAAGTCGGGAGGCTTAATCATCATCGCTTCCATGACAAAGCCGTCACGCGTCTTCACCTGCAATAGTTCGGACTTCCCGAGTCTGTATTCTTTAAGCGCTTCAACTTTGTTCTCTTCGATTACCCGAACCAATTTACCTTCGGTGTCGTACAGCCGCGTCTGCGTCGGTGTGTTCAAGTCGCTCCAGAAATCGATGAAATAATTGTTAGTCGGACTGAGAACCGTTCGATGAGAACCATCGGTGTTTGCTAAGCGAGTCAAGCCGGTGCCATCGAGTTTTATACGATACGGACTCGGCGCGATGTGGCTGTGTTCAGTCGTGGTGATAAAGACCAGTCCTTTGTCCTCATCCACGCCTCCCAGCGATCGCACTTCCCATTTGCCATCAGTCACCTGACGCAAAAGCTTCCCGTCCGGGGCGTAATGATAGAGATGCCGCCAACCACTCCGCTCGCTCTCCCACAGAAACGAACCCTCCTTCAACCAGTGTGGATTATCGATCACCTCAACCCAGGCCTTTGGAGCCTCACGAATAACAGTGGTCGACTTGCCGTCTTTTGCATCTGCGAAATTCAGATCGAGGTAGGTCTGTTCGCGGTTCTGTGCCTGGTATACCACCTTCTTGCTGTTGGGAGTCCAGGAGACCCTCACGATCAGGAAGTCGGCGGGCTGGTATTTGTAAGTATCCATCCAACGCGTGGCGCCGCCCGCTGCATCGATCACACCGAGCTTGACAACCGGATTCGGGTCACCGGCTTTCGGATAGGGAGTAACCTCTACGTTCTGGTGGTATGGGATATGATCGACGACGGTAAACTCATGCACTGGATTCTCATCAAGCCGGAGATACGCCAGCATTGTAGAATCCGGACTCCACCAGTAAGCCTCGAAGTTACCGCGGCCATAAAGCTCTTCCTGATAAACCCAATCCAGCCGGCCATTGAGAATTTTTGGGCTGCCGTCAGTTGTTAAGCGCCGCTCTCGCTGGGTCGCAAGATCGAAAACGTACATGTTGTTGTTACGTACAAAGCCGATCATGCGGTCGTTAGGACTAAATGTCTCGCCTACCTCTTCTTCTGCGCTGTTAGTTACGCGCAAGGCGGTGTCCGTACCCAGTTCATAGTAGAAGATGTCGTTGGCAAAATTGATTAGGACCGCGGTCTCCGTATGATTGAAATCGTACGAGCCCCGAGTTGCCAATTCCTTCGCGTCCTGACGAGAAAAACCTCCGAGAGCTGTGAACGCGGCCTCCATCCTCGCCGCATCGTGGAAAGGTGAGGCTTCACCGGACAGCGCATTCACCTTTTGCAACCTGGGCACGTTGGGCGTTGCAGGATCATTGGCAAGCAAATAATGAGTGCCATCTCTCAACCAGCGAATGTTCGGCGTGGTGCCGTTGAAGTTGATCTTCTTGACTGGGTCGAAGATGTCATCAATGGTCAGGAGTTTTTGCTGGCCGAGCGCGGGGGCGGAAAATGTCAATACGAGAAAGACAAAGCCAGATACAAACCGTAGCTGTTTCACTGGTCGAAGACTCCTGTGAGACTGAGTTGAAAGAGTTCTGTTGTGCGCGCACCGAAGGTGTGCCGTACTGACAATAGCAGATCTGTGCGGATAGAAGCGGGCTACTTGCTAGTGGCCCAATCCTCAAATTACTGAAGCCGAATCGTCAGACGCCGGGCATCGCTTTCTTTAGCGGGCGTAGAAGCACGAGCAGAACGAAGGCCATGATGAGTGCCATCGTGCCTAAAATCACGAAGAAGCTCGACTGCATCCAACGTTCCCAGTAGACACCGATGGCCGTCAACTTGTTGCCAACGGCTGTAGCAACAAACCATCCACCCATCATCATCCCGCGCATACGTAGCGGCGCTACCTTCGATACCAGCGACAGTCCCATTGGCGAGAGCATCAACTCACCCAGCGAGATGACCATGTATGCCAGGATCAGCCAGACTGCCGAGACGCGGAACAAATAGGATTCGCTAAGTATTTGGTCTCTGTACCGTTGGGTTTGCTCTGCCCCTAGGAGTCCATTTAACGCAGTAGTGAACTTCTGTTCGCCGGATTGGCCATCGCCCGTAGAAAATTTCTTGCCGACTATTTCCATCTTCAGGCGGGTGAGCACGTCGTCACTGACGCCTTCCATCTTAAGTCTGGCGATGGTTTCGTCGGGCAGAGCTTTGGCTTCAAGTCTTTTGAGCACGTCGTCAGGCAGGCCTTTTGTCCGGAGATGGCCGACAACTCGCTCGGTCACCCTGAAGTTACCCGTGGCATAGGCGCTCGGTTGCGCTACGAATCCCTCACCCGTTCGCGCTGCCACAAAGAGGATCCCGAACGAGAGCGCAGTTAAGAACATACCTAACGCCATCTTGGTCGGCGTCGATGGTTCCATACCCTTACCGTCGAGCCACTTCCAAAACCAGACCAGGGGGAACGTAAGCAGAATAATCCAGCCCGGATTGATAGCGTTCGAGATTGTTCCCGAGACGTTCCAATCAGTGTTGTCGTCGGCCCAATATGTCAAGGTCGAACCGTTCTGGTGGAAGACCATCCAGAAAACGATCACGATCAGGAAGATCACAATGAGCGCTGCTATGCGCTTCCATTCAGGCACGGCATCCATCACGCTCGCGCGGTTGGTGTGAGCATCACTCGCGTACATACCGCCCGGCGTGCTTGGAGCAGTTCGCGCCTCCCCTCCGTCCTGCCTGCTCACGCCTTGAGGCGGCGCGTCGACAGTGACAGGAGCAACGTCACCGATAGGTTCCTTAACGATCGCTCCGACCTTTGGCTCTTCGACATATCGTTTGAATCGCCATAGGATGCCGACCGAAATCAACATTCCGAAGGCAGCAATAGCGAAAGCCGGATGGTAACCAAACTTCTGCTTGACTATCTCCATCACGATCGGCGCTGTAAACGCGCCGACGTTGATGCCCATGTAGAAGATGCTGTAAGCGCGATCCTTCAGGCGACTACCTTCGGGATAAAGGTTCCCCACCATCGTTGAGACGTTCGGCTTAAAGAACCCATTGCCGATCACGAGGCACGTAAGCGCGGCATAGACAGCAGGCATCGAGCGTATTGAGAGCAAGGCGTGCCCGGCCATAAAGAAAACGCCGCCGACCATGACAGCTCTCCGATAACCCAGCTTCCAATCGGCGATGACGCCGCCGACGAGCGGACTGGCATAGACGAACATCAGATACCATGCGTACAGGTTTGTGGCTTCTGCGGCTGTCCATCCGAAGCCCTGCTCCGGGTTGCGCAGGTAGAGCGTGAACAGCGCCAGCATCGAGTAGAAGCTGAAGCGCTCCCACATCTCGGTACCAAAGAGCACATAGAGGCCCTTCGGATGTGCCTTAAGGTCGTGGGTCTCGGTAGTACTGTTCATGGTGGTGGCCGCCATTGCTCAGCTCCTTTTAGTTTGGACTTGCCGACAACTGAGGAGAGTTGGGAGTACGGCAGGCATTCAGCCAAAGATTACTGTTCCTGTCAAGGCGGTTTTCGGGCGTCAAACAAGCATTTCTCGGTGAGATGGCTCATGACGACCCCCAACCCGTACTAGAAATGAGCTCTCCT
>JAMQPI010000673.1 GCA_023717565.1 Pyrinomonadaceae bacterium
CCCGTCTCCAGTCAGGGGCCGCCCGCACCCGCCGCGCCCGAAGCGACGAGGACTGATGGTTTGGAAATCACCTTCCCTGCCGCGAACCGAACGGATACTCCTGCGACCCGGGACGAAGAGCCGAGCGTAAACCTGGAGCCTAAGGATACGAAGTTGCTATTGAGGCTCAAAGCGCGGAAGTCTCTGGACCACGATTTCTACGACACGAGCGCCGGCCTGACGTTCGCCAGGACTAAGCCGCTTGACCTATTTCAAAACCTTGCGCTGGAAGCCAGATTTGACGCCCGCAACCTTCCGCAGGGAAACGGTGACCTTCATTCGAACGAGGCCTTTGTGGGTTTTAGCACCGGCCTCCATTTCAGAAAAGGCGGTCTCAAGTTAATAGACATTGATGCCAGGTATCGCTGGTCGCGCGATCAGTTTTTTAGTAACGATGGAAGTCTGCCGAATCAGATAAGTTCTGAGTACGGATTCGAGAGTCGGACCATCGTTGACGGGAACATCGGCGGCGGCCTCTTCAGGTCCGCAATGTGGGTCGACTACGGCTCAATCAATCGCAACCTTGGCTCGTATGGCCGCGTGGCTGCAATGGCTGGTTACGGTAAAGAATTTGTCATCCGACGCAAGAAACACTTTCACGAGATATCCCCGCCTGAGCTTTCTGAACCGTGTTGGACTTCTTACCCTGATCCAAAGAATCCGGATGACACGATGAAAAACGAACCAACCGTCGGACTCGAGTTGATTGTGGGCGGGGGTCGCGCCTGGGGAAGTGTTCCGGAGTATGCGCGTTTCTATGGTGGTAATCCGCCGGGACAATTTCTTTATGACGAACTGAGTGCGCAAAGTCTGACCTCTTTCCCCTCTGGTCCACAAATCCGCAGCCTGGGACAAAATGAGGCCGGGATCGTAACTGAGCCGGGCAATGTTGTTAGCGGTGGTACGTCTTTCTGGCATGCGAGTGTGAACCTTAGCCTACCGATCTCAAGCTGGTCGCGTCCGCTGATACCACATGAGTGGGTGACTTTTTCAACTATGCGTGAGGGTGATGAAGAGTTTGATGGTCACGCGCCTGCCGGGGCGAACATTTGTCGAGATCTCAAAGCCACTGTAAAAACCCTGGTGAGCATCAGTGGCGAGAACTTGATGGTTAATCAACAGGCGCGCGACATGCTTACGGATGCCCAAAAGAGTGATTTGCTTTTACGCAACCAGGAGAACCCGACCGCGGAAGAAGTTGCCAGACTGCAGGGCGCAGAAGAGGCACTAGCCAGAGCCAAGGCGCAGGTCAGGCCGGAGGTCGAAGCTTTGTTCAACCGCGAGATCCTCCCGTTGACGGATTTCATTGCCGATCACGCCAACATTATCTCGGTGAAACCCCTCCTCATGTTCGACGTAGCGCAACTGGGATTATCGAACGGCCAGGATAACCGAACCCGCTACGCCGCGGGCGGCGGGCTACAGCTAGACATCGTCATGGCGCGGTTTGAGTTTGGTTATGTTGCGGCGCTAAACAGGGCCCCGGGTGACCCGCGAGGCAACTTCGTGGGGCGGCTGGTTTTGCGACGCTTCTTTTAGGATTTGGTCCAGCAGCTTAACTAAGGAGCACGATCATGAATCTAGGCATCCTGAATACGGTCATCGCGATGGTGATAGTGTTTTTAGTGTTGAGCTTGATAGTGCAATCCGTGCAGATGTTCGTTAAGAAGATACTAAAGCTCAAGTCCAACCAAATTATTGACTCTCTCGAGGACCTCTACGAGCAAGCTATCGAGACGACTACGGTGACACCGGCCCCGACCGCCGCCAACGGGAACAAATCTCCGGCAAAAGTATTCACCGATAGAGTTGTTGGCGAGTTCAAAAAGATCGGTCGTGTCACCTACTTCGGTAATCCGGTACTAGACTCACTCTCCAAAGAAGATCTTTTCAAGATCATGGCAAAATTGGAGTCCGAGAATTTTGTGCCTGATTATGCGAAACGGTTTCAGGCTTTAGTAGATGAACTCAACAACTTAAGAAAAGCAATCGAAACGCTGGCTGCCAATAACGTAGTAAAGGGCGTCGCCAGCGCCAAGCTGGCTGAAATACGTGCGGTCCTCGCCCCCATCTTCAATGACGTGCAAAGCATCGTCGATGGAGGCAGCAAGGTTAAAGCCAGGGTGCTTTTCGGCGATTTGTTGAGGTTGGGCAAGCTCAAGCCCGGCGGCGTGCTCGAACTGCTAACCGAAGCCCAGAAGGCAATTACGAGCGAGATCGAGGTGGCAAGCAAAACTGATCCCGGTTCGGTAGGGGCTCTCCAGTCCCTGTCGAACGAGTTGTCGAAGATCGCCACGTTGATCGGCGGCTTGAGTCAGAAGTTTGATGACGCTTTCGCCCCTTTGCGAGGAAAGCTCGAGCAGGTCGAGACCTGGTATGACACGGTGATGCAGGGCTTCGATGAGCGTTATACGCGCCACATGAAGACGGTCGCGCTTTGTATCAGCATCGTCGTAGTTATTGTTCTTAACGCAAACTTCTTCAAGGTATACAGCAGCCTGTCTACCAATGAAGTTAAACGAAATCTAGTCCTTGAAAGCGGGGAGAAGGTTCTCGATGCGGCAAGGAAAGCAAACCCTACCCCCAAACCAACTCCCAAGCCAGGTCCGAGTCCAGATCCAAGCCCAGCTGCGCCAGCAAATGTCGCAGAGGGGGCGCAGACCTCGTCCAGTCCAACACCAACTCCTACGCCGTCGCCGTCGCCGTCACCCACACCAGACATAAAGAAACTGGTGGATGAGACGCAGCAGGACATTGATGTCTATTTAAGCAGCTACCAGGAATTCGGTTTCGCGCCGCTCACCGTGGATGATGTCAATTCATGGTTCTGGAGTATCTGGAAATCTACATTGTTAAGGAACGAGAAAGGCGTACCCGTCAATGAACATAATCTTCCGATTCCAAGCGATTGCCGTGAACAGGACAAAGACGGTCGAGACATCGCAATTGATGGTAAGCGCGTGATTTGTACGGCGGCCTGGCGAGCCCAAACATGGGCCGAGTGGCGGGCAAGCCGGAGGCACGATGTGTTTGTGCTCTTTGGCTGGACCATCATGGTGCTCCTACTAAGTGTCGGTGCTCCTTTCTGGCAGGACACGTTGGAGTCTCTCTTCGGCGTAAAGAACCTGTTGCGCCAGAAGAGCGGTACCCAGAATATCGAAACGCAAAGCGGAACCGGACAAACGAAAGGTTAAGCCTGATTGGAGGAAATAATATGGATATCAACACACCTCTCCCTGAAAGCGGTGTCGGGTTTGTAACGAACAACCGAGGGCCTAATGGCGCATTTCAGTTTGGACAAAAATCAACGATCGACGCGGCTCTGCGGGTCGGGGCGGCATGGAAAGTTTCGCATCCCCACCCATTTTCGATCGGCCAGATCTCCAAAAAGGGCGGCGGACCAATGCCGCCCCATCAGTCTCACCGGCTCGGAGTTGATGTCGATGTGAGGCCGGTGCGTATAGATGGTCAGAACTCCGGGGTTACCATCGACGACCCGGCGTATGATCGAGCAGTAACCACCGCCCTGATCGAGATGTGGTGGCAGAAAGCTCCAGTTCAGCTAGTCCTGTTCAACGACCAGACAGTAATAGCAGCAGGACTCAGCCGGGCTCACCCGGGACATGGAAATCACTTTCATGTTCGTCTGAGAATGAAAGGTGCGACGATTAGGATCAGGGATCGAGGCTCGGACGTCGCCGAGTTACAAGCCAAACTGGGACTGACCGCCGACGGACGCTTTGGCCCGGCAACAGTGGAGGCGGTGGAAGAATTCCAAGCTGCCCACGGCCTGCTACCTGATGGAGTTGTGGGCCGTGACACCTGGGCGGCACTAGGAGTTTAATGGCCTCGGTCAGCGATTGACTGCAGCTGAGCCGGCGTTGAAGTGGCTTCCATTCCTGCGCGAAAATGGGAACGCGCACCCGGAATCACTAAGGCCAGGTGAGACTCAACCTGGTTGAACCTTAATTAAGAAAGCGAGAGGAGAATATCATGTCAGTATTGAAACTGGACTCTAGCGGCCCGGAAGTGACTGCCCTGCAAACAAGACTCAAAGAACTGGGTTTTGATCCAGGCACAATCGACGGAAAATTTGGGAGAGCCACCGAAGCGGCCCTGATTGCCTTCCAGCTAAAGCGGAACTTGCCAGCCGACGGCAAGGCCGGACCGCAAACCTTGAGTGCTTTACAAACAAATGCCGGCGCGAGTGCCGGCGCTGGGACTAGCACCGGCGCAGCGAGCAGCAGCAGCAGCGCTTCCGCCGCGACTGCAACAGGCGCAGCGCCGGCGCTGGCTGGCATCACCGTTGAAATTGTGGCGAAGATGTTCCCCGGAACCAAAGTCGAGAACATCAAAGCGAACCTTCCGATTGTCTTGCGAGCCCTCGCTGACGCGGGAATGGCCGATAAGAACATGGTGCTCATGGCCCTGGGGACGATTCGAGCCGAGACTGCCAGCTTTAGACCCATCAATGAGGGCATATCCAAATTCAACACCACGCCGGGAAGTCATCCCTTTAATCTCTATGACAACCGGGGTGATCTAGGCAATAAAGGAGTGCCGGATGGAGATCGGTTCAAGGGCCGTGGCTTCATTCAATTGACTGGGCGCGCGAATTACAAAGAACACGGTGAGGCAATTGGGTTAGGAAACCAATTGATCGATAATCCGGATCTCGCAAACGACCCCGATATCGCGGCCAGGTTGCTGGTTAGTTTTATCAAGAACAAGGAGCAAGCGATCCGAAAGGCCCTGAGCGTCGGCGATTTGAAGAAGGCGCGCAAATTGGTGAACGGCGGGAGTCACGGCCTGGCAGAGTTCACCCAGGCTTTCAACACCGGAAAGAACCTCATCAAGTAGGTTTCGGCGTACATTGACGTTTTTCAACTGGTGCCAGTAGAAAGGGAGACCCATGCGAGTTCTAAGAAAGGAAATGACAGGCGAAGATGTTGAACGCTGGCAGTTTTTTCTCGTCGGCCAAAATCATCAGCTGGAGGTGGACGGTAATTTCGGCGACGATACCGTCAAAGCCACGAAGGCCTTTCAAGCTGAGAACCACCTGGACGTCGATGGCGCGGTTGGCTCCAACACGCTGGGCCGCGCGATGACGCTCGGGTTCAATCCGCTGGATGATCCCGGCGGTGGCCCGACCAGCGCGGCAAATTTTCCGCCTCCTCCGGCGTTTCGACCACTCGTCTCAACTGCCGATCGTCAACGGCTTTTCGGAGCCTTTCAATTTGCGGCCGCCCCTGTTCCGAGCAATCCCGAGAACATTCGCATTCTGGGAGGTTGGGAGCAGGACAACATTATCCGGGTCGCTATTCCGCAGTTGGTGGGAGTGCCAGGCTCGTCGCATGATGGCGGCGTTCGCTTTCATAAGAAAGCCGTCAATCAACTCCTGGGGTTGTGGAAGGCCTGGGGAGACGCCGGGCTGCTCGACCGCCTGGTCACCTGGGACGGTTCGTTCGTTCCGCGATTTGTTCGCGGCAGTCGAACAGTGTTGAGCAATCACGCCTTCGGCACTGCATTTGACATCAACGCGCAACAGAACGCTCGCGGTGCGCGGCCCGCCCTCGTTGGCCGCAAGGGTTGCGTTCGCGAGTTGGTGGGTATAGCGCATCAGCACGGTTTCTACTGGGGCGGACATTTTGGCAATAAGCCCGATGGAATGCACTTCGAAATAGCAGTCATCAAGCAATAAGGCTTGGCGAGTGGGTTCAGCTCGCAATTGTCTGTTCTGCAGTTTGAGTGTACGCGCTGGTCTTCCTAAGCGCGCACCTCAAAGTCTGAACATTGCTGCATGGGGACGGGGCCGCTATAATTCACGCGTTTGAACAAACCCGATGAAATAGGATCTGCCCCGTCCGCACCCACCACGCGTTCAAAGAATGATCTGCGCGGCATCCTGCTTCCGTTTACCACTCCGTTCAATCCCACCGAAGAACTTGATAAGGAAGGCCTTCGTAGCAATCTCCGAAAATGGAATGCGACGGGAATCCTTGGGTACGTTGCTCTGGGCTCAACAGGTGAACGAGTTAACCTGGACGAACGCGATTGCGCTCAAGTGATCGAGATCGCGCGCGAGGAAGTTCCGCAGAATCTTGAATTCATAGTCGGTGCAGGTCAACAAGCCACCCGGGCGACGATCGCTGAGACCAAACAAGCCTCAGCCGCTGGGGCCGACGCCGTACTCGTCATCACTCCACACTTCTACCGCGCGGCAATTACTCAGGATGCGCTGCTTGTTCATTACCGGGCTGTCGCCGATGCCTCACCGGTGCCGGTGATTCTCTACAGCATGCCGGATCTGACCGGCATCAAGATTGAACCGGAAACCGTGGCCCGACTCAGTGACCATCCGAACATCGTCGGAATTAAAGACAGTTCTGCTGACATACCCGGGCTCCAGCAGACCCTGAGCCTCGTCCCCGAAGACTTCGCTGTCTTAAGCGGAAACGGAACCGTTTTTGCCACCGCGCTCGGGCATGGAGCGAGGGGGGCAATTCTCGCCGTTGGCTGTGTGGCCCCAGATCTGTGCCTCGAGATTTATCGCTTGATTGAGTCCGGAGAAGCTGACAAGGCTGCGGCATTGCAGGAGAGACTGACTCCACTTGCTATGGCCGTGACGAAGCGCTACGGTATCGGCGGGCTCAAAGCAGCGATGGACATGATTGGTTTTGCCGGCCGTGCAGTCCGGGCTCCGCTGCGCGCCGCGAGCGCCGAAGCTCAAGCGGAGATCGCAGCCCTGCTTGATGATCTGGGAATCCAATCGGTTTCGAAAACTGAAGTCATGGGCGAACAGGATGAGTTTGCAGGAGTAGTAAGATCGTGAGCGCGACAGAATCCGCTTGTTACAGCACACCTGAAGAGTCCGGTTTAAGAGTTGAGACTCTTTCCTTCGAACGCATTCCTCATCAGTCACGCCTCTTTCTGGATTACCTTCGCGATCCACTTGCGCTCAAGCGATTCTATCCCTCCGCGATCCGATTTCATCACGAACTGCCACAGCGGGCGGCGGAAGTCTTGTCAGCATATAAGACTGACCGCCAGATCCTCTGCGAGGCGCTCGCTGCGATGAACTTAGGTTGGGGCGCCGGTGCAGAGACGCTAGCTAACATTGAGTTGTTGCGAGATGAGGACTGCCTGGCGGTTGTCTCCGGTCAGCAAGCGGGTTTGTTCACTGGGCCACTGTACACGATCTACAAAGCGCTCTCGGCGGTGAAACTTGCGGGTTGCCTCACACAGCGCAACACCAAAGCCGTGCCGGTTTTCTGGATTGCCACCGAGGATCACGACTTTCCCGAAGTCGCCAAAGCTGAATTCATTGGCAAGGATTGCCGGCTGGCTCACGTAACCGTGCCATTGGAGTTGCACCGCGAAGGACAACCTGTCGGACATGTGGTTCTGGACGATTCCATAAACGCAGTAGTTGATCGTCTGGTTGAGTTGCTACCTGTTTCAGAATTTAGTTCCGACCTTGAGGCGCTATTGCGCGATGCCTGGAGGCCCGGTCGCGGTTATGGCGAAGCCTTCGCGCGCATGATGACAGCGCTTATAGGTCAACATGGTCTGATCCTCCTGGATCCCATGGACGTCAGAATGAAGCGACTCGCCGCTCCCCTGTACGCTAGCGCGGCCGGTCGAGCGCAGGAGATCGCCAACGCGCTTGAAGTTCGGAGCCGTGAGTTGGAGGAAGCCGGCTATCACGCGCAAGTACTGGCGTCAGCGAGCACTTTTCCCCTTTTCATGCACGATGCCGAAGGCGCCCGCCACGCTTTGACGCGCACTAATGAAGGTAAATACAAGGTTAAGGTTTTGGATTCGGCCTACACTGCCCAGGAGCTCGCCGATCTCGCCGCCCTTGAGCCTGAAAGATTCAGTCCCAACGTCACGCTCCGCGCTGTAGTCCAGGATTATCTTCTGCCAACAGTTGCCTACCTGGGCGGCGCAGCGGAGATCGCTTACTTCGCGCAGACCGCGGAAGTCTATCGGGTGCTCGAGCGACCGGTTACACCTATTCTGCCGCGATCGAGTCTGACGATGGTCGAACGCCACACCAGTCGTGTGCTCGAGCGTTATGGATTGAGTCTGGCGGATCTGTTCCCCGGGCCGGAGAGCGTGCTGTCCCGAGTGGTGGAAGAACATCTGGGAGCGGATACGGCGAAGAGTTTTACGGAAACCGGAGAGAGTGTGAATCAGGACCTCGATAAATTGAGAGAAAAACTGCTGGCAATTGATCCGACGCTGGCAGAGGCGCTGGAAACAGGTCGGCGCAAGATCAACCATCAGTTGGAGGGCTTACGTTCCCGTTTTCATCGGGCCCAGATGGCCCGCGATGAAACCGCCCAACGGCAGTTGCAACGAGCTTTCGATCAGTTGTATCCGGAAAAAGACCTGCAGGAACGTCACATTAATATCAGTTCACTACTGGCTCGTCACGGGCGATACGTTGTTGATTGGATCTATAACGCGATTAATCTTGGATCAGAAGAACATCAGGTAGTCTATTTGTGATTTTAGATTTTAGATTTTTGATTTGCGATTGGCGGATTGAATCAAGAAACTTGGTCGAAGATCGAAACACTGGATTATTCACAATCTAAAATCTAAAATCCAAAATCAAAAATGTCTAAAATCCGCCTCCTCCCCGACCATGTTTCCAACCAAATTGCCGCCGGCGAAGTTGTCGAGCGGCCCGCCTCAGTTGCCAAGGAACTAGTTGAAAACGCCATCGACGCGCGCGCAACGCGGATCGTCATTGATGTCGAGAGTGGTGGGCGGCGGCTATTAAAAGTCTCTGACGATGGCGAAGGCATGGTGCGTGACGATGCGCTGCTGGCGTTTGAACGTCACGCCACTTCCAAGATCAGAGAAGCCGAGGACCTCAATTCCATCGCCACCTTGGGGTTTCGCGGCGAGGCACTGGCCTCGATTGCTTCTGTGGCGCGGGTCGAGCTGATTAGTAGAACCGAAGATGCTGCTGCGGCTACTCGCGTCTTGATTGAAGGCGGGCGGATGCGCGAAGTCAAAGATGCAGCGCATCCTCGTGGCACGACGCTGTCAGTGCGCGATCTCTTCTTCAACGTTCCCGCACGCCGCAAATTCCTGCGCTCGGAAGCCACCGAGACTTTCCACCTGACGAACCTCGTTACCCACTACGCTCTGGCTCATCCGGAAATAGCCTTCACTCTGACCAATAGTGGTCGGGAAGTACTGCGAGTGGCCTCGGCAAAGGACCTGAGAGAGCGTGCCTACCAGATCTTTGGCGCGGAATTTCTGGACAACCTGTTGGAAGTCAGCGGTGGTAACAAGCACCTTGCCCTGGTCAGTGGTTATGTTTCCGCTCCTCGGGATCGCCGCACTTCGCGGGACGCCCAGTACCTGTTTGTTAACGGCCGCTTTGTCCGAGACCAACTGATTGGTCGCGCTCTTTCCGAAGGCTATCGCTCAATCTTGCCGCACGGAGTTTATCCGGCTGCGCTTTTGTTTATCGACACGCCGCTCGAGGAAGTTGATGTGAATGTTCATCCGGCTAAGACGGAGGTACGTTTTCGCCGGGTGGCGGCGGTCGCGGATGCGGTGCGGGAAGCCGTGCGCTCCGCCCTCGCCAGTGCCGGCTACGTGCGCGCCGACATCGCCGAGCCCTCCGCTGCTTCGCACGATCAAATTGAGTCGGATGATTCAGTCGCCGCCATGTCCGCGGGTGCTTCCGATTATTCGGTCGCCAGCACTCCGACGAGTCTTGCGGCGAGTGTGGCGTCGGTTGGTGAGTACCGAGCTTCTGTCGAGCCGGCCAGGCAGTCGCGAATCGAGTTTGTTGCACCGCCAATACAGGATGAGGAATTCCTTGCCGCAGACCGTAGCGCCCCTGAGCTTGAGGCCTTGAACTCAGATACTGTGCGGGGTCTCGACACCACGGGACGGCAGGCTCTATCGGCGGAACGCGTTCCTGTAGGAGCGCCCGACGTTATTGATCTTTCGAGTAGCACGGAGTCGGCTAAGGTTAGAGCTGCTTCAGCGGCCGAGGGTTTGGCCAGGTCAGCTTCACTGCCGCCGCTCGCGTCGGCGGACAAGTTTGCCCGCGAAGTTACAGTTGAAGAGTTATCTTCGAACATCCGACCGCTGGGCCAGTTGGATGAGAGTTTCATAATCGCTACCGACGACGAAGGGTTGTTGTTAATTGACCAGCACGTGGCGCATGAACGCATTCTGTTTGATAAGTACCGAGCACTCGAATCTTCACGTCCGGCGGAATCGCAGAGTCTGCTGATTCCGGAGACGTTTGACCTGACGCCGGCGCAGGCTGCGGCTTTTGATTTTGTAGCGCCGCAACTTGAAAGCTATGGATTTGAGTTGATGCGACTCTCCGGGCGGACCGTGGCTATCAAAGCTACTCCGGCGGATTTACCCGCGAGTGAGGCGCGCAACATGCTCGCCGAGATACTGGAAACGGTTGACGCGGAAAAGAAAGGCTCGGCGCGAGAGGCGCTCAGAGATGACATCGCCGCCTCACTGGCCTGTCATGCGGCGATCAAAGTCAACATGCCTCTGGCCCCCGAGAAGATGCGTTGGCTCATCGACCGGCTGCTACAAACGTCCTCACCGACAACCTGCCCACACGGCCGTCCGGTGATCCTGCGCCTGGCAACGCGGGATATTTTGAAAGGGTTCCAGCGAATCTGAGCAGAGAATCGTTCGTTGGCAGTTGCAATCACACAGATACAAGAAACTGAAGTTAGGGGAAATAACAGATGTCTCCTATTGGAAGTGTTCTGCTTCTAGTTTTGCTTTTCTTTCCCTTTTTTCAAGGACAGCAAGCGCCTGCCGGACTGAATTCTCCTGCCGCCAAAAGCACCTACATTGGGTTACGGTACGACGGCAACAAACTGCCTCGCGGACATAAATGGATCGGCGGCGCGTTGCTCACTGATCCTTACAGCAACGAGAAACAGTACGGCGTGACGGAGGTATCAAAAGGCAAAGTGAGGATGATGTGGCTTGATCGTCTCACCCATCACGATGCTGCCGGACACGCCCACTGGGAAATCAGAGACGTGCTCTTTCTGCCGCCCATGCGAAAGAACCAACTGCTCTTTTACGTTAACTGCTTCCTGGCAAATAAACCTGATTCGGAGTTGGTTGTGATCACCGATGCCGTGGTTCGCGGCGGCTATTACGGACGGGTGCGCTATGCCTGGCGGGCGAACCGGCAAGCCGAGAAATTCCAGCAAATACCTACGACCGGGATAAAGTGCGAAGGTCAGGGCGACGACTGATGGCTCATCCAGTCTTGCCACCTCAGATTTCAAGACTTGCCTGCTACCAGAACTGCCATTGCTGCCAACCTGACGCAACTTCTTGCCACAAAAATGACGCGCCGGTGTTCTCTTTCTAGAAGGACGAGTCATGAGTCACAGAAAGACATTCGTACGATTCTTCATTTTATTAATCGCCGGAGGTCTATTTGTCACGTCGGTCCCTGGACAGGGGCTCTCGAAAGAGTCGTTGTTTGAGCAGAGCGCCACGAGCGCGAACTCAACACTGGACAGAAAGGTTGACGCTTACATAAAGCAGCAAATGCGAAAGTACAAGATTCCTGGTCTGTCGGTAGCCGTAGTAAGAAAGGGGCGGGTAGTGAAGCTCAATGGCTACGGCGTTGCGAGTGTGGAATTTGATTTACCCGCAGATAAGAACACTGTCTACCAGCTCTTTTCTGTGTCCAAGATATTTGCCGGCGTGGCGGTGATGAAGTTAGTTGAGGAAGGCAAACTGTCTCTCGATACTCCGGTAACGGATATCATTCCGAGTCTTCCGCGCGAATGGAGAGCTATCCACATCCGCCACTTGTTGACACATACTTCGGGGCTGCCAGAGTTGGGTGCTAATCCGCGCTTTGCGTGTCTGCCTGAAGATAAGAAGAAGCGAATTACTCCAGAAGAGGAGATCGCCTTTTTGTCAGATCTGCCGCTGAAATTTCAGCCCGGCGCGAAGTGGTCGTATCACTTGTCCGGCTATCATCTGCTCGGATTCATTGTCCAAAGACTGACGAAGCAGCCCTACGCAGCCTACCTTGGCCAGCGGATATTTGCACCGCTGGCGATGACTGCGACGGAATTCGGAGGTACTGAAGCCGGAGTGATCAAACGCCGCTCTCCCACTTCGTACAGTCGCGAAACCGGACAGCTCACCGGATGGATTTACCCATTTACCACCAGGGATTACCCCGCCGCCGGCCTCAACTCTTCGGTCGCGGATCTGGCGAAGTTTCTCGTGGCCCTCGACTCCGATAAGATCTTGACGAAAGAGCATAGTCAGGAGATGTGGTCACCGGTAGAGCTCAACAACGGTACCGAAAAACCGTACGGACTGGGCTGGACAGTTGACGAACACAAAGGGCGGAAAGTTGTTGGCCATGAGGGAGGTGGCGCAATTTGGGTAGCGCATTTTCCCGAGGAACAACTTTCCGTGGCGGTGCTGTGCAATCTCAATGGCGCCCGAGCAGACGAGATTCAATATGGTATTGCTGATCTTTATCTGGGCCTTTAAGCGGATGTGATTGTTATCATCTCACGGCTATTCATTTCAATCGGAGAGCCTGACTAACAAAATGGATAGAGACCCTGACGCATTGTCTACGGACGAAGCCGAATCCCGCCTTAGTTAGAGCAAACCACTTCAGCAGAATTTATCGGCCACCCTATTGTGGGCGGTGGTATGGAGATTGCTCATGTCCTGGACTGTCCTTGTCCAAAGCTTGTACCCAGGTTGCACTTAAGTAATGTCTACAGTCACTTTGCCGATAGCGTCCACCGTCCGCGCTTCCTTGCCCGTGCTCTCACTCCCCGCGACAAAAACGCCGCGCGGAGAGTGGTGGATTGCACCTGCCAAATGGTCTGCGCTGGGAGTCTTCTTAGCTATTCCGATCTTCTCCTTATTGTGGCCCTGGCTGGCTGGTAGGGTTGTGTGGACTTTAATAGTGGCCGCTATACCTTTGTTCATTGTCTTGGTTGGATACCACCGTTGGCGAGAGATTTGTCCACTGGCATTCTTCGCTAAGCTTGCCGGCCTACTCCGTATTCCCGGCCGTTATCGGGTGCCTCAACGATCTGAACTTGCCTATTATTACGTCGCCTTCGTCATCTTTTTCCTCTCCCTCTGGGTTCGCTTAATTGCGACCAACGGCGACGGTGTCGCGCTCGCGGTGTTTCTCTTATCACTTTGTCTGGTGGCGATGGTGTCAGGTGCGATCTATACCGGCAAGACCTGGTGTAATTATTTCTGCCCGCTATCGTTCATTGAAAAGATCTACACTGAACCGCGTGGTTTGCGCGCCACCTCAAACTCCCAATGCACCAAGTGCACCGCCTGCAAGAAATCGTGTCCCGACATAAATGAAGAGAACGGATATTGGAAAGAGATCGACGCTAGATCGAGGCGGCGCATCTATTTTGCTTTTCCGGGGCTGGTTCTGGGCTTCTATTTCTACTATTTTCTGCAGGCCGGAACCTGGGATTATTACTTCAGCGGCAGTTGGACCAATCAACCGCAGCTGTGGCGCAGCGCAATATTTCCAGGCGTCAACGCCGCGACTGCGGGCTTTTTCTTTTTGCCACAGATGCCACGCGCGTTGGCTTCGTTTCTGACATTGGGATCGTTCACATTGCTAAGCTGCGCGGTTTTTTCGTTACTGGAAATCGCTGTCAGCCGTTACCAGCGCCGGCGCGATCAACCGTCAGAGGTTGCGAGTGCGCGTCACATTGCGCTGACCTTGGCAGCTTTCGCCGCGTTTGTCACCTTCTACACCTTCGCCGGCGCGCCGACACTGCGGAAGCTGCCCTGGGTTTTTCCGCATCTCTTTCTAGTCATCGTAGTCCTGACTGCCTCGCTGGGTTTGGTGCGGCGGCTGAAGCGAACGCAAGGGGATTTTGCCGAGGAGGTTCTGGGGCAAAGTATTCTAAAACGCTGGCAATGGGCCGACAGTGAGCCACCCAGAGATCTACGGGAGGCGGTGCTGATTCACCAGCTTCGCACGCAAGAAAAATCCAGAGGTGCGCTGCAGATTGTGAATGTGTATCGCGAAGCTGTGCGAGAGGTGCTCGCCGATGGCTTTGTGACGCGCGAGGAGATAGGGCTGTTGGAAGGTCTCAGAAATCGGTTGCAGATCAATGACGCAGATCACGAAAGCGTCATGCTCGCACTCGCTGAAGAAGAATCTGCGCTGCTGCGCAATTCACTACAGCACAAGCCATCGCGAAACCAGCATTGACCGTAGACCTGGTTTGCAGCCCTCCGGGCGCGGCAGTGATACAATGCGCGCCCAAGCCCATGGATTGGAAAAGCCTACCTACAATCAACGCTAGCCGCGTTTCCCTTCGCTGGATTTCCGAAGATGATGTGGACGCGCTCTACCGGATCTTCTCCAACCCGGAAGTGATGCGTTATTGGAGTACGCCCCCGCTCGCCGATCGAAATGCGGCGGTCAAACTTCTGAGTGAAATACATGACGGCTTTCAACGTCAGATGTCATTGAAGTGGGGAATCACACGGCGCACGGACGACGCGCTAATCGGAACGGCAACCTTGTTTAATCTGAACCTCGATAGTCACCGAGCCGAGATCGGGTATTGTCTCGACCGGACTCAGTGGGGCAACGGTTATATGAACGAAGCGCTCCAGGCGTTGCTGGCGTATGCCTTCGAAGAGCTTGGTTTGCACCGGATCGAAGCGGATGTGGATCCACGAAATAGCGCTTCGCTTCTGACGGTTGAACGACTGGGGTTTCAGCGGGAGGGATATCTGCGCGAGCGTTGGCAGGTTAATGGGGAGATTCAAGACACAGTGTTTTATGGATTGCTGCGACCTGAGTGGCAAGCAGTCAAGAGTCTAACGAAGTGAGGTTTCACGCAAAGGGCAAAGCCCAAATGTCCGATATGCTTCAGCTTGTCGTCGACGTTGGCAACATTCAAGCAATGATAAAATCCGTGACGTCGTACATTGAGCCTTTCCAATCTCGACGACAAGCTGATGAAGCATATCGGACATTTGGGTTGCGTCTTGCGTGAAACTTCGTTGCGATCGCGTCCCTCAGATCGATTCTTTGTATTCTTCCAGGTTCGCCTGAATCTTGTTAAGCAGCCTGGATTTGAGTGTGTCAGGTTTGAGTTGCTCGGGTAGCACTGGTTGCCACTTGCCGGGGATCAGCACCTGCGAATCGATGAAGGCGTCGAGGGCTTCCTGAAGCCCGTCAATCCTAATCTTGCCCTTCATCGCAATGACTTCTTCGATGATGAAGACCATGGCATCTCCAGTCAGGCGATGCCGATGGTTGATGATCGCCGATCTCTCCTGAAGTGACTTCAGTACTTCTTCAAAAGGCTCGCCCAATGCGGCGATTAATTTCAAGTAACTTTCCTGGAAGGCCTGAACATTAGCAATGCGTGCCGGAGTCAGTTCCAGGTCTCTTTTTACTACGTACGAGGCGGCCATGATCTTGCAGAAAATCTCAGGCGGAATGTACGCACTGTGATCGTCTGCATGGCCGATCTTCTGAGCCACATAATAGGCGGGCAAGAGGCGGAGCAGGTTGCGGATCAGAAACACGGGATTGTGGGTAAGGCCATCTGGAAGTTTCTCAATGCCTTTCGACACTTTTCGATCTTCGAAATAGCTAATCGCTTTATCAAAGTCGTCGATCTCTTTGCGAGCCTTATTCATGAGATGGTCAATCTGTTCCGGAGTAAAACCTATTCTCCAGAGCACGCGGCGATCTCTTTCCGTTTCGAAAGCGAGATCAAATGTTTTCAAACACTCGGCGTCTTTGAAGGTCCGCAGATTCTGTTTCTCACCTGATTGAATGAAATCGACCGCCTGAGCAAACACTTGCACGATCATGCGGGCCCAGTGTCGTTGTTCAGTCAGAGAGGCTGAGTACCGGTCGACGTCCTTAAAGCGGTATTTGTCATGCTTGGCGGCAAACTGGCGGATGGAGCCATAGTCGAGAATGGCGCCGCTCGCCAACATGTTATCTCCATCCCAGGCTAACCAGTTGAAGATGTATTCCTCTTCCAGCAGGGCCGCCATTTTTGCATAAGAGCTGGCCAGGTATTGCAACACCTTCGCGTAGCGCGCGTTTTCGCCGGAGGGTAGCTGCCAGAAACCGTTTTCAGTCTCACGCTTAATAAAGTAGTCAAACGACGCCTTTAGTTCCGCATGCCGGCTCTGCTTCAGGTAGCGAAAGATGTGGGCCGGTCTGATCAAGTTCGGTGCAGTTCTCACCCCAATTGAGGTCCCGTCAGGAAAACCTATTACGGCCAGACAGCGTTCCGTAGGGATACCCTGGCGATAGAAAATTTCTGACATCACAGCGCTGCCCAACATCTCGTCGAGATCAGCCAGGCCTGACGAATACCCGTAGCTGCCGTCACCGGTCTTCACGATTCCATCTGCATCCTGCGCTCCCGGGCTCAGGATCGTGGCGCCGGTTCCACGACTGGAGATGTCGAACGTCAAAGTCTTGGTTTTCAAGCATCCATTCCAGATACTTCGGCCATCTCCTGAAGTCTTTCCCTGTTTGTTGCGATGTTGAGTTTGCAGATAGCGCGTAGCCATATAGAGGCCCGGCCTGATGCTCTCCGGTGGATATTTCTTACCCTCCTGCAAGTCATATTCGTTGATGATTTGCAGGGAGAAGGTTTCGAGAATGACCTGTTCGATCTCTTTATCGATGGTGGGTGGATGGTCTTTGGGGATCAGACCCATCTCTTTAGCGAGCGGGAAATTGAAGTAGAGAACACGGCCCTGTGGACGGTAGCGAGCTTGATAGTCAACATAACCATCAGGACTTACGTCCCGCCAGGGATGTGTGCCGGTTAGTTCTTTAAACTTCTCATACATATTGGGAAGTGTTATGAGAAGAAGGCAACCTAGAGAGTTGTATGACTGAATGGTGAGAGAGTCAATCAATATTTTCCA
>JAMQPI010000676.1 GCA_023717565.1 Pyrinomonadaceae bacterium
AAGCCGTTGGAAAAGCCGGGCATCATACCCCGGTGGAGACATCTGCTGCGCACGACTCTGCTCATCAGGAACAGGAGTGCTGCGCGCCTTAACTTGTAGCCCGTACTTTCATCGTACCATTGGACGCGAGCGGCGGGAGCGTGTTTCGTAATTTGATTCGTCCGTTGATGCTTGATTGATTCGCGCCGCCCCGGTCAACTCAGTCGTAGGGCACCTTTGATGGGAGTTATCCAGATGACAAATAAGCTTGCTACTACCGGCCGCAGATTCTTGCTCGTTGCAGCTGCTCTCCTAATCATTTCGTCAATAGCAATGAGTCAAGAGGACCGACCAGCCGACCGGGCCAAAATCACGGCTATGATTGCTAGCTGGGAGCAAGCGTGGAACAGCCACGACATGCGCGCTTTCGCTAATTTGTTCCATGAGGACGGAGTCTGGGTTCTGTGGACAGGTCAAGTGTGGAAGGGAAGAACCGCCATCGAAGAAGGTCACGCCGCAGTACACAAGACAGTCTTCCGAAATAGCGTTCAGCACGAGCGTGTTGAAGAGTTGACCTTTCTCGGACCAGATGCGGCGGTTGTCAGATTCTATAGCACGTTGACTGGAGACGAGCGATCTCCGGACAAAGTTGTGCGAAGTCGCAAGGTCCTTATTGTTACGCGGCGCAAGGGTGCTTGGAAAATCGGGTGGGGACAGAACACGCGTCTGGCGGACACTACGCCCGACTGACTATGGGCTGCTAGAAGCGCGCCGGTGCCCAACAACACGTTGGACCGGAGCGGCGGTAGTTCGTTTCTCAACTGGCCCGTTTCCCTCCAACGGGCCTCTGATCGCGCCGCCCGGTCAAGGTGAGCGTTGGGCCGCATTCATCTGCTTCGCTACATGAACGACATAACAGGCCGCAGCACGTTACGCTCCTGGCATCGCCCACTTTGGCGGATGCTCATAATCCCAGCGCCATTGATAATCGGCGCGACGTTTTTTACGTACGGGTGGTATGCCAACCGAGTGGTCGCGCGGCGCGAACAGACGACGTCAGGAACCATCGTTGCTCACGAACCAGCCAATCATGATAGGTATGGATACACCTTCAGTGTAAACAACCAGGCTTACAGTGGCTGGCAAGTCCCATATGATGATGACCAGTTTGCAATCGGGCAAGTCGTCACCGTACATTACGACCCCCTAGACCCAAACAATAGCGCGCTGGTTGACTTTGACGAGTTAAGCGACCGAGCTTCGGCCCCGGTGCCTCTTATAGTCGCGGTCCTTGTGTTTCTTGCACTGTTCATGTTTGAACGCCGGCGCTTGGTGCGAAGGTCGACGAGCTCGATTCCAAGTTAAGGGCGGCCCAACAAGCGCTTGCAGCTGACGCGCTGTCACGATACCTCTCATGCGCCTTGAGTGAGCGCGCAGCTGAAGCGCGGCGTTGGATTGCTTTTCTTATGAGACGACGGATTTCCTCAAATTGGACGTTTGTGATGAAGATTGTTCCTCCTCTCTTCCTAACAGCAGCAACCGTTCTTGTCGCGTTGGCCATGTTTACCCAACCCTTCGACCTCTTAAGCGAAGGTTTCATAGGGTTAGTCTTCCTGGTTGCTGCCACCTCCTTAACTTGGTGGTGGGCAGGCCGGCTGAAAGGGGCCATCGTTGACGAGGAAAATCTATACGTTTTAGGCTGGATGAAAGTGATTGCGATCCCCTTGGAAGAAATTGATCATGTCTGGGATATGTCGGGCGGCTATCCCGTATTCGTTAACTTGAAAAGCATGTCAGAGTTCGGCCGCAGGATCGTCTTCATCGCACCCCAGAGTCTGTTGTTCATGTTTGACTCGCATCCGGTAGCTGCTGAGTTACGAGAATTAGTTAAGAACGCAGTGGAGTTGAAGCGCAATCCAACAAGCGCTTGAAGCGGACTCGCGGGACGCGATTTCTTCGGTAAGATGAATGAGCTCGCCGCTGCAGCCAAGCGTTCGGCGGCTTCCCCTTATGGTTGATTATGCTGGGACTGTAATCTGCTTATGAAGTGGTGCTGCATCGGATTTAAGTCGCATTACGAAGCCGCCGGGCAAAGGGGCCACGCCATTCTCATTGGACGTGACTCCATGGGTAAGCCGGAAGTTGCAATGCGTTACCGCGCCGTTGATATTGGGGAAGAGGTCAATTGGCAGCAGTAGGCCTGAGTGGTGAAATCAGCGCTTGAAGTGGCGGAACTGTTTTGAAAACCGAGCGTCTAAATGTTCAATGGCGCATTACGTGTTCAAGTTAATAAGCCTCTTTTTCATTGGGTTAACATTCTGCGTGAGTTGTGTTGCTCAAACTAAAGGCGATAGATTACGGACCCTACTTGCCGAAGTCAGAGAAGATGACAAGTTAGTTGCTGGGTGCGAGCAAAGGCGCGTGAGTATCAGATTGCAGAATTTGGCAGAGTGCTACCCAAAATATCAGGGCATTGTTGGGATGGTTGCCCGACAAGCATTGTGTTGCCGTACTACCCGCGTGAAGCGAGGCGACTTGGTATTTCAGGACAGGTGAAAGTCGAAACAATAGTTGGCGAAAACGGCCAGGTTGTTTATGCGCGTGTTATTGAAGGCCGGCCATTCTTGAGCCAAGCGGCAGAGAGAGCGGCGAATCATTCAAGTTACACGCCGCAGAAAACTTGCGGCGACAAATCAATAAAATTCCGGTGGACGATAACCTACAATTTTTATTTCAACCGGGGAGCTTTGAAAATAACGGCGGCATCTAACAAAGGCATGCAGCGGACGCGCAATTAGCATCTCTCTCATGCAAGGCTTGTCGCTGGCGGCGGTTCGTGCGCGCCGCTTAAGCGCAGCGTTAGGCCCGTTAGGCCCCCAGCATATGCCCGGGCTGGCTCATTGGAATCGGATGTGGGTGCGGTGGGATGTGGCGGCACCGAACCCCACCGTGTTCGAACGCCTCATCGCTGCCTACTCTGAGCCGCACCGGAAGTACCACACGCTCCAGCACCTCGACGAATGCTTCACCAAGCTGGAAGAACTCAGAACCGAAGCAAGCCATCCCGAAGAAGTCGAGTTCGCGCTGTGGTTCCACGACGCTGTCTACGACACGAAGCGGCAAGACAACGAATCGAAAAGCGCTGAATGGGCGTGCGAAACGGCGCGCGCCCAAAACCTGTCGTCCGCCGTGGTGGAGAGGATTCAGCGGCTCATTATGGTCACTCGCCACGACGCTGAACCAAACGAGACGGACGAGAAAGTGCTCGTCGACGTAGACCTCTCCATTCTCGGCGCTGAGCCAGAAAGATTCGATGAGTACGAGAACCAAGTGACGGAAGAGTATGCTTGGGTTCCCGGCATTGTGTTTCGGGCGAAACGCCGGGAGATTCTGAAGGGGTTCTTGGCGCGCCCTTCGATATACAGCACCCGAAAGTTCCTTGAGGTTTATGAAGCACAGGCGAGGGCGAACCTGGAGCGGTCCATCGAACGATTGGGGGCCTAACCCGCGGTTCGAGGGGAGCGCCGAACAGCGTTTCTGTTCGGCGCCCCCAACCGCGTCGTTAGGCATCTTTGAGACATGCCTTTATGGGACGAGCAATAACGAATACTCACTCACCCATTTTGAGTCCGAAGCGAAGGGTGCTTTTGGCCGCGGCTATCTTTTCCGCGTTGATGGGTGTCCTCGTTATCGTCCTTCCTGAAGCCAGGCCGCTCGTTAGAGTCGTAAGTGTAATTTGTATAAGTCTGTTGGTGCTTGCCTGGTGCTATTTTGACAGTCTTGAACGCCATCAATCGTTCGACTCTCGGTTTCGATTGGTAATCGTTGTCTTCGGCCTACTTGCTCTTTTTATTTATCTCCTAAAATCGCGCGGCCTTACCCAGGGTTTGCGCTCTGTTGGGATGGCTTTATTGTTCTGCGCTGGAATGCTCATGATCATGCTTGTGTCTGCTTTTGTGTTCGCGTCCATTCTCGGTCTTGAATAGTCGAGCCGCCGAACAGAGCCTTGCAGCTGCCGGCGCGATAGCGTGTTTCTCAAGTAACCTTTTTCCGCGCTGCTTGAATGCGATCGCTCGCCGCAGCTGAAGCCCAGCTTAGCCGCTCCTCTCGAAACTGATGGAACTGATCATCGAGGCTGAATGAGAGTCAGATTTCGAATCACAGGATCTATTCTCGCGCTGCTGCTGATTGGTAGTGGTTGCGCATATCACTCCAATTTCACAGACCGGAGCTTAGAGGAGAGGTTTCGTTCGCATGAGGCGGAGTTCAGTAGGTTGGTTCAGATGTTGAAAGAGGATTCTGAAGTTTCTAGAGTTAACAATGAGGGGGCTTACAAAGCCAACGATATCAAAGCAACGCCGTCGGCAAATCGTCTGGAGGATTATCGTGGCCTTTTATCGAAACTTGATCTGATCTCGATATTTAGAGACTCTGGAACAGATAAGATCTATTTTGCCTTGTGGAATAAGGCTGATTGGTTTATGGGCGGGACAAACGAGTACTTCGTCTATGCCGAGACACCACCAGCCGAAGAGCAATATCTTGTGGAATCGCTAGACAAGCTCAGAACCCAAACGGACGCTTTTGCCTTTAAGAAAATCACGGATCGATGGTATTTGCACGTTGATAATTGGTGAGCAAATTCATTGCAGCGACGCGGCTAACAAGCGCTTGGAGCGGGCTCGCCAGTGAATAGCCTTTATCGGTAGTTGAATGGGCGGCCGCTCAACCGCAGCGTTGGATGGCTTTCCGTTACATATCATCATGAGCGGCTCATTCGATGAAATGATGAGAAGGACCAGGGGCAACCTCGAAGTGCTGCATAAGCGACTCTTGGCTCTCGGCTATCGCTTCTCGAATCCTGAATCCGCCCTCCTGGAGCCAGATGCCGAAGTCGAAGCCAGCATCGCATTTCTCGAAGAGAATATCGGAAAGGTGCCGCTTGCTTTGTCCTCGTTTTATAGGGTTGTGGGGTGCGTTGATTTCACTGGCGGACACCCTGAATGGGAGGGCTGCGAGTATCCTGACCCCATCGTTGTTGATCCAGTCGCGTATTCTGTGTCCGAGGCCCAGGAGTTTCTTGAGCTTGAGTCGCCGAACGACTACACGATCTCAAACAGTGGCATCTTTCGAATTCCTATCGCGCCTGATTATTATCACAAGGAAGATGTGAGCGGAGGGCTTTGGTATGGCATTGAAGTGCCGAACGAGAATGAAGATCCGGAACTGCTTGAGGAGTGGCATCACACAACCTTCGTTGGGTATCTACGTCTTTGCTTCGAGTGGGGAGGGTTTCCGGGCTTGGGACGTGATGAGACTAGACATAGTTGGCCTCTGGCGACGTTGAAGGAGGGCCTCGACGCCATCTAACAAAGCCGTGCAGCTGACGGCGCGATAGCGTCGTTCTCAAGTATTCTTCTGCGTTCAGCTCGAATGCTGGTCGCGCGCCGCAGCTGAAGGCCATCGTTAGATTGCTGTTGAATGCCAAAGAGAGAAAGCTTGGCGACAGATGTGGTCGTACGAAAAACAGAAGCGCCTTGATAAGCAAGGCAGGCGCTGGCACTTCGTCTATCATGATTTAGATGGCTCGGAAATCCCGTATGAGGAACAACCTGTTGCAATCTTATGAGTAAATCCTCAATCCTGACTCTCGCCTTTATTTTAATGTTGGTGGTTTGGCTTGGTTCTATCGGCCTGTGCCTCGAATTGTCCCAACATGATCCCTACAGTTGGGCGTTTCCCGGCAAGGAAAGTGATGTCAGTCGAGGTCTATTTCTGGCACGTCGGGATCTCTATGTACGATTGGGAGTCATCTCTTTTCTTTTGGCTTGCGCGTTAGGTGGCATTAAACTATTTCTGCGTCGTCGGCTGCGTAGTTCTGGTTCTGCCTAGCGCGCTGTGACGGCGACGCATCGAACAAATCGTTGGACCGGAGCGACGGTTGCGCGTTTTGCATCATCATTGGTCCGATGCTTGAGTGAATTCGCGCCGCCCGGTCAACTCAAACGTTGGATTGCTTCTTATGTACGGTCACGATCCTGATATTGAAGTGGAAATCACCTTCCTCAAAACCGATGAGGGTGGAAGACGAGGCTACGCGGTTTCAGGTTATCGCCCGCAATTTTTTTATCACGGCGAAGATCATGATGCAGTCCAGGAATTTGTGGATAGAGAGCGCGTCTATCCCGGAGGGACCGTGACAGCACAGTTACAACTGCTCCATCCCGAGTTGCTTTTCGATCAGATTCGCGTAAATGAAACCTTCGAGATTAGAGAAGGCTTCAGAACAGTCGGTCATGGCAAGATAACCCGTATCTTGAAGCTGTCGGAAAATGCAGCTACGTCTAATCGATAGGCGCAATCCAACAAACGCTTGCAGCTGACGCGCTGCCACGATGTCTCTCATATCCGTTGAATGAGCGCGCAGCTGAAGCGTAGCGTTGGCTGGCTAGATAGTTATGAACGACGCTTTATTGAAGAGTAAGAACGAACGGTGGGCGACAATTAGAAAAAAGGGGCGAGTGCGCTTTGTACTTTGGCCAATTCTGTTTCTTGACTTAATGCTGATTGGTGTAGCCGTCAGTATTGCTTTGTTCTACGCCGGTCCTGTCGGCCTTGTGATGCTCGGCGTGCGTTTCATCATTATTATCCTAATAAATACTGGCATCTTGTCGCTGATGATGTATCTCTGGCTAACGTCCTGGTGGACCAGAGCCGAAAAAGCTTACTTAGCTGGCATTCCGATGCGCACGTCAGATGAACTAACACCGCCGGTGGTGGAAACATATGACTTTCTTCCCAAAGAATGATTTCTGCATTGCCATGGACACCTTCAGCGTGCGGATGTGAGAGTCGTTAAGTGCAAGGGGAAGTTTCATCATGAGCGCTAGCGTTACTATCGATGTCCGTCCCCGCCGAACCCGTCGTGGGAGAGGAGATGAAGATTTCCGAGGCTAGTGAAGCTGGCGCAGGTTTGAGTCGTTCCTAGCCACGCGCCGCCGGACAGGCGGTTGGATTGCTTCGAGGTAATTGGAAGATGAGCATAAACAAAGTTGAAGCATCTGCCCTCTCCTTCCTTTTGTCGTTAATGCTGGGACTTATCGTTAGTTTGCATCCTCCTCAATTACCCAATCTCCTCTTTTCTCCTTTTGATGGTGGTCCTCTTGGTTACCGTCCTCAGCTTGAGGCTTCGGCTATGAGTCCAGACGGTAAATTGTCAGTAAAAGTCTTTAGACAGCGAAACCCCTCATACTCGTGGCATCTGGGCGCCGAAATGCATCTCAAAGTCTATGATCGTCAGGATAGAATCCTATTTGAAAAGATGATTGGCCGTGACGGAATGTGGAGTGAATTGGATGATGCGTTTCACGACATTCGATTCGATGGCGATAGTATCCGCACCAGTCAGTTATGGGGTCGGACTTATTCGATCAGCAGATCGGAGTTGGAAAGGTAGCGTTTCCCCCGGCCGCAATCCAACAACTCAGCTTGCAGCTGACGCGCTGCCACGATTCGTCTGGTGTACGGTGAATGAGCGCAGCTGAAGCGTTATGCGTCTTCCTCTCTCGTAGAAAACCCCTTATTATCCCTAGCGTGAAAGTAAAGGAGATCTCAGCTGAAGGCCGGCCTCGTGATTTCGGAACATCACGCGCGCTTAGGTGTCTAACGCGTTATGAACCGCAAAAATAGAATCCGAAGACCCGGAGTTCTCGTCGTAATTCTATGTTTATTGCCTACGGTTGCCTTAGCCACAAGTCAACAGCCCGATGTGCTCATTCATAAGGGGAAATCCTTCGACCTATTCGCCAATCCGTTAGAGGGTTTCTATAAGGGAAAGGGGACTCGCCCATCGTTCCGAGTCAAGCCAAACGTCATCTCGACCGGCAATTGGCGCGGTTACGTAGCGACCTGGACCATTGAAAATGGATTTTTGTATCTGCTAAAGATTGATGCCTGGATATGTCGTGACTGGGATGAGAAGACTTGTAGAAAAGTTAACCTTAAAGATCTCTTTGGTAGTAGGTATATACAAGGACGAGTGAGAGCCGATTGGTTTTCAGGAGACCTGCGGATGCCAGATGGAGAATTGCTGCAATATGTCCACATGGGTTACGGATCCGTGTACGAACGAGAATTGACCTTTCGCGTTGAGTCAGGAAAGGTTGTGAAAGAATCGGTGGTAGACAATACGCAAAGAAATCTGCCTTCGGCACTTGAACTCGAACGCCAAGAGTTAGAGAAGATGAAACCCAGGCCGGACCGGTAATTCGAAGGGCGGCGGCCAACAAGCGGTTGGGGTTCGACTAAAGGTTGTTGGCCGGATACGATTTTCCTTTTATCCAACACCTTAGGTCTAATCAACGACGCCCGCGGAAAAAGCGCTTGCAACGGACTCGCCAGTAGCGGGTTTCTTTGTTAAGTAGCGTGGGCGAGCCGCTGAAGCGTTCGGCTTCTAACTTGATATGAGACTTATCCTCATAATTTCCTTGCTTCTATCCTCCTGCTCGAAGCCTGAGCCTAACCAGGCGAGTGCGCGAACAGACAATTCGGTAGCTGCTACACCTGAACGTGGAGTGGGAGCTATGCTTTCAGAGGAAGCCGATCGGTTTGCGGCTTTCGCTGGGCTAAAGGACTTGGGCTCCTCAAATTTAAGCAACGGGGATGTTGAGATACGAGTATGGTTCGGCTTTGGGTTGTTTCCCTTAGAAGGCTTTGTCATGGGGCGTAGCGATGGTCGGTGGTCGGCGATTCATCTCAAGGCGGACCAGCACTGGGAGTCGAAGAGAGTAAGTCGAAATGAGTTGCAGGCGCCGAAGTCCGGTTGGGAATCGTGTTGGCAACAATTGGTGGATGCCGGAGTCCTGAACATACCCGATGGGACAGATCCATCAGACCCAGACGCTCAGGGCTATGTTGTCCAGATAAGGAACGCAGCCTCGTACAGAAGCTACCACTACGTTTCTCCTGAGTATTCTGAGCTACCCGCGGCAAAGAATGTGCTCGAAATAGGCGATATCATATCGAACGAGTTTGGCCTGCAGAGATTCAAAGCGAGGAAGCTGGTGCATCGTGAAGCGAAGCCGAACTGATATATGAAAGGGCGCCCCTAAGGTGGTAGCTTGGAGTTGTTCCGACTCTAAGTGTTCCACTGAAAAGGAGAGCCCCATGCGAAAGTACTACGTTGGATTGGATGTCCACAAGCTAAGTATTGCCATTGCGGTGCT
>JAMQPI010000398.1 GCA_023717565.1 Pyrinomonadaceae bacterium
TGGAGAATACGCAGGAGTTCGGAGCCACCGTAACCGGACCCGCCGAAACTTCCTATTCGTATACCGCCCGTCATCGTCATTTTCTTTTCACTTCATCCACTACGTGCGAAACTAAACCACACCAGAAAACGTTACCTAGAGCCAAGAGAGGTGAAACAAACAAATGCGTTATGCTCCCTACCCCTTCTTTGCCTTGGCGATAGCGTTCATCGCTATCGGTGCCACTGGACAACGCACATTTATTTACGTGGGCATCGTCTTTCTTGCCCTGGCGCTGGTCATGATGCGCAAGCGTCGGTAACCGCGGCTAAGCGCCGGCCTCAACGAGTTTCTGCGGGCCGGCTGCTTCTACCTTCGTCTGTATTAGCTCGAAGAGCAGAGCCCCGTTGCGCTTGGAGTTAGCTGCCGGTACGCCAAATTGGTTCTTGATGTAATCCTCACCCATTTGTGAATCCGTTACTGAACCCGAAATCACGTCGATTTCGATGCCTCGTTTGCGCAGCAGTTCGATGCCGCCCCAGGCCCCGACATAGTCCGAAGCGCAGAAGATGACGGCTGCGGTCTGCGCTCGTAATTCAAGGTCATCGAAGATTGATTCGACTGAATAGCCGCCCAGGAGTCCGTCTCCCAACTCAATCACGATCAGATCAGGAGAGCATTCGTTGAGCCGAGAAATGATCGTCTTAGCGACCGGAGCAAGATCCCCCACATCCACGGTGGAGGGTAGTCCACAATCGAGAAAACTCGCGGTCGCGATCGCTCCGTGATCGGTCATGTTCAAGGTGTCGCGCAGGCAGGCGACGCCGGATAGTTTGCCCGCCGCTACCTGAAGGCCGGCGCGAGTGGCCTGCTTTATCAGTTCGGTCGCGGCGTAGGTCTTACCGCTATTCATGCTGGTTCCCGCAATCAGGACGATTGGCGCTGTAGGACCCAGAGTGGTGCGCAGGGGCAGTGCAACATCCGCGATGTTTAATGCTCGCCCTCCTTCATCGCACACTACGCCGATCACCTCAACTTTGATCGCATCGCCCAGGCTGGAATGGTGTCCAGTGCAATGGCCAATTACTCCGCCCAGGCTGAGCAGGTGAAGTTGATCGCCGGCATTGACGGTCTTAGGAACATCGCCAACAAACCCTTTCAAGGCCCGTCGCCGACCCAGTACGCCAATCACTACGTCGCCCGGGTTTATCTTCGCCAGTCTTCCGGTCGGTAACTCGAGCATATTGTAAGTAGCGCTATCCGTTAGAGTACGTACGGCGATAACGTCACCGGCCTGCGGCGTGCGACTAGCATTCGTGACGGCTAACGTGCGCGCCAGACCGAGGGGAGAAGTGGCCGAGCCAACCTTGTCGGCTTCGACGATCGTCACGACCGCGTAGTGCGTGGGTATTGTTTCCTGGTGTTCGTTCATCTGTTACCTCTATTTCGCTGTCTCAGTCTCAGGGCGTTCAATTTAATGAACCCCTCCGCGTCGCGTTGGTTGTAGACCGAATCTGCCTCGAACGTGGCCAGCTTTTCGCTGTAAAGCGAGTAAGGCGACCGTCTCCCGACCGTTAGCACGTTGCCGCGATAAAGTTTCACGCGGACGTCGCCGGTAACTTTTCTTTGCGTTGCGTCAACCATCTCACGCAACAGCTCGAACTCGGGCGCAAACCAGAATCCGTAATAGACGCTTTCAGCAAATTTCACTCCCAGCGAATCGCGCAGGTGCATTACCTCGCGGTCGAGGGTGATCGATTCGAGCGCTCGGTGTGCGGCCAGCAGGATGGTTACACCGGGAGTTTCATAAACGCCCCGGGACTTCATTCCCACAAATCGGTTCTCAACGAGATCTACACGGCCGATGCCATGTTCGCCACCCAACTTATTTAAGGCTGTGAGTAGGGAAACGGGATCCATCTGTTCACCATTGACGGCGACGGGCTCACCTTTGTCGAATGAGATCTCGACATACTCAGCCTGGTCCTTTGCATTTTCCGGAGACTTCGTAAGTTGAAAGATATTCTCCGGCGCTTCAGCCCAGGGGTCCTCGAGAATGCCGCCCTCGTAGGAGATGTGCATCAGATTGCGATCCGTCGAATATGGCTTCTCGTGGGTGGCCGTGATGGGAATCTGGTGTTCCCTGGCGTAAGCGATCAGATCACTGCGGCCCTTAAACTCCCACTCACGCCAGGGGGCTATCACCTTGATGTCGGGTTCGAGTGCGTAATAGGTCAACTCAAAACGCACCTGATCGTTGCCCTTGCCGGTGGAGCCATGGGCCACCGCATCCGCACCTTCCTTGCGGGCGATCTCGATCTGGCCTTTGGCGATTACGGGACGGGCGAGGGAAGTGCCCAGCAAATAGACACCCTCGTACACGGCATTTGCCTTGACGGCAGTCCAGACGTATTCGCGAACGAACTCTTCGCGTAGGTCGGTGATGTAGAGTTTCGAGGCACCCGTTGCGAGCGCCTTGGCTTCCAGGCCATCCATTTCTTCGCCCTGACCGACGTCAGCGCAATAGCAAACAACCTCGCAGCCGTATTCCTCCTTCAACCAGCGCAACATGACGGAAGTATCCAGGCCGCCGGAATATGCCAGGACTATCTTGTTGATCTTCTTCTGTGACACTCTTCTCCTTATTGGTCAGTGGTCAGTGGTCCGTTGTCAGTGGTCCGTTGTCAGTTGTTCTAGTTCGGGCACTTGACGCTTCATTCGTAACCACTAACCACTAACCACTGACCACTGACCACTGACCACGGACCACGGACCACTGACCACGGACCACGGACCACGGACCACGGACCACGGACCACTGACCACGGACCACGGACCACGGACAACGGACAACTGACCACTGACCACTGACCACTGACAATCATCCAAACAACTCCCAAATCTTCTTAATCACGATCCGTTGTGTTTTCCGGTCATTGACCGCGATGAAGATTGTGTCTTCGCCGGCAATCGTTCCCACGATCTCCTCGATCGCTGCTCCGTCGATGGTTACGGCCACGGCAGATGCCATTCCCGGCTCAGTGCGCGCCACTACCAGATTCTCTCCGGCGACATCAAGACTCAGGAGCCCGCGCGCTGCGGCGCCATTTGCTTGCGGTACTGTGTAGTGGCCGTGGTGCTTTACGACTCCCAACTCTTCCAGGTCGCGAGAGACACTCGACTGAGTCGCCGGCACACCCGCTCTTTCCAGAAGAGACCTAAGCTGGTCCTGCGTGCCGATAGGTTTGGCCCGTATTAAACTCAATATCCGCCTTTGCCTAGTGTCTTTATTCATCGCTGTTATATGCACTGAACTTGCATAAATAGTGCATAGATGCATAAACTAGCATGCACGATGCCTGGTCGTCAACTTTGGAGGCAACGGGGAGGATCGAATTGAGCGATTCAAAAAACTTGTGGGGCGGCCGATTTACCGGCGAAGCTGACCGTGGCTTTGTGGATTTCAACCGCTCGTTCGGCTTCGACCGCAGACTATTCGCGGTTGATGTGCGTGCGAGCTTGGCGCACTGCAATAGTTTGGCGAGTGCGGGCGTCCTATCCGGCGAGGAAGCGAAGAAGATTACCGAAGGCTTGCAAACGATACTCGATCGCGGCATCGCCGACCCCGGGTATTTCGACTTGGATGAATCCGAGGACGTGCATTCGTTTGTGGAGTCGCGTCTGGTCGAGTTGATAGGGGACCCGGGACGAAAACTGCACACGGGCCGGAGCCGCAATGATCAAGTCGCCACAGATCTTCGCCTTTGGTTGCGAGATGCGATAGACGACCTGGTTCAGCGCGTGGCTGCTACTCAGGGAGCGTTATTGGATCTGGCTGAGTCGCATCTAGAAGCCGTGCTGCCGGGTTACACTCACTTGCAACGAGCACAGCCCATACTCTTCGCGCATTGGTGTCTGGCTTACTTTGAAATGTTCTCGCGTGATTACGAGCGCCTGGTGGATTGCCGCAAACGGGTGAACATCTTGCCCCTCGGTTCCGCGGCACTGGCCGGAACTTCGTACC
Source organism: Pyrinomonadaceae bacterium (assembly GCA_023717565.1). Taxonomy (GTDB): domain Bacteria; phylum Acidobacteriota; class Blastocatellia; order Pyrinomonadales; family Pyrinomonadaceae; genus PSRF01. The sequence continues at coordinate 4,004 of JAMQPI010000398.1, forward strand.
CTATAGATCGTGAATCCGTCGCGCGAGAGTTGGGTTTTGACAGCGTCTCTCGCAATAGTATTGATGCGGTCAGTGATCGTGATTTCTGCGTGGAGTTTGTGAGCGCTAGTTCGCTGATTATGGTTCATCTCTCGCGGTTGGCGGAAGATGTCATTCTCTACTCGACGACTGAATTTGGTTTCTTTGAATTGAGCGATGCTGTGGCCACCGGCTCCAGCCTGATGCCGCAGAAGAAGAATCCTGATTCGATGGAGTTGGTACGTGGTAAAGCCGGTCGGGTCTTCGGTCACAACACATCCTTGCTGGCAATGCTCAAGGGATTGCCGCTCGCATACAACAAAGACATGCAGGAGGACAAGGAGGCAGTGTTTGATAGCTTTGATACCGTTCGCTCTTGCCTCGACGTGAGCGCGACGGTTCTGCGAAACGTAAGACTGAACGAGGACCAAATGCGTGCCGCCGCTACTAAGGGTTACTTGAACGCAACTGAGCTCGCTGACTATCTCGTGAGCAAGGGAATGCCATTTAGAGACGCTCATGAAACAGTAGGGCGCGCAGTAGTACGTGCTATGCAGCGCGGCATTGAATTGCAGGAGTTCTCGATCGATGAGTTACAGTCTCTTTCGCAACTCATCCAGCAAGATGTATTTGAGGTCCTAACGTTGAAAAGCGCGCTAGCCACGAAGGCTCAACGTGGCGGCACGGCACCGGATACTGTGGCTGCGGCCCTGGCAAAGGCTCGCTCGACACTGTTAGGCTAGAGGTCGTTCACCAAATGCCGGCAGGAGGAGACCATGACCTGGAGATTCTCGGGATCAATATTCACACTTGCCGTTGTCTTTATTCTGAGTCCCGCGTTGCTCTCGTCTGGACAGGATGTAAGTTCCTCATCTAAGAAGCCATACGTTTCAACCGGTGATGAGGCGGTGTTGTCCGGTTCAATATCATTCGCCGGTACACCTCCGAAACCACGCACAATCGATATGTGGGCAGATCCAGTGTGCTACCAGGTGAATCCGAATCCCAGGACTGAGGATACTGTTGTCAAAACGGGAAAACTAGCCAACGTGTTTGTTTATGTTAGGAATAGCTCTGTGCTCGACAGTTACACATTCGAATTACCGACTTCATCAGTTGTGCTTGAGCGCAAAGGTTGCCGCTATGTCCCACACGTTCTCGGGTTGCGAGTAGGACAGCTCTTGACGATCCAGAATAGTGATCCTACTCAACACAATACCCATCCCACCCCGACAGAGAACGCAGAGTGGAATCAAACCCAACCTCCAGGAATGGTTCCGCTAGTCAAGACCTTTAGCAAGCCCGAGACTTTCATACCTATGAAGTGCAATCAACATCCGTGGGAAAAAGCCTATCTCGGCGTTTTCAGTCATCCCTTCTTCGCGGTCAGCGACGAAAGCGGTAACTACCGGATAGAGGGGCTTCCTCCTGGCCAGTATACAGTCGTCGCATGGCATGAGCGTCTGGGTGAGAAAACGGTCGACCTCACATTTATCCCAGGGGAGCAGAGGGATTTGAGTCTCACCTTCGACGCCGCTGATCATTGATGTGAGGCATGAACTGCGGCCATGTGTTGACAATTCCCAGCGCTCTACGTTAGATCAACCCGCCATTTCAATCCTTCCCAATTGAGGCTTTTCTATGAAAACGTCTCGTCGCGATTTCATAAAGACCGCCGGTGTAGTAGCGGGTGTCGTGGCTTTGCCCGCACTGCCAGGCTGGATCAGTGAAGTAACCGCTATCGAAGCGGCGGCGGCTGCCGCGGTCGACAAAAACGCGCTCGCCGATATTGCGCTCAGCATCGCCCGAAAGCTGGGTGTGACTTACGCCGATATCAGAATCAACCGCTATCGCAACGAGCAGATCTCAACTCGCGAGAAGCAGGTGCAGAATGTTTCGCGCAGCCAGAATTTCGGCTTCGGCGTGCGAGTCCTTTTCAAAGGCACCTGGGGTTTTGCTTCCAGCCGCGACGTTTCTCCCGAGGAAGTGCGTCGCATTACGCGACAGGCCGTAGAAATTGCGCGAGCAAATTCGGTCTTTCAGCGGAAGCGAGTGACTATGGCCCCGGCGTCCAAAGTTGTCGCGAATTGGAAGAGCGCTTTCGAAAAAGATCCTTTTGAGGTCGCCATCGACGACAAGATCCAGTTTCTCCTGAAGCTGAATGAGCAAGCGCTGAAGACCGAAGGAGTGAGCTTTGTCAATTCCGCGATGGGATTTGTAAACGAACAGAAATTCTATGCCTCAACCGACGGCTCGCGCATCGACCAGTACATCATTCGTGTCAATCCGAGTTTCAACGTGACGGCGGTCAATCGCTCGACCGGCGACTTTCAGTCGCGTAGTGACTTTGGCGGACCTCAGGGCCTGGGTTACGAGTACATCGAGAAGTATCCCTGGCTCCAGGAAGCAGAACGGGCCGGACATGACGCGGTAGCCAAACTCAAGGCGAAGCCAATCGAGCCGGGAAAATATGACCTGGTGCTGCATCCCTCGCATCTTTGGTTAACCGTCCATGAGTCCGTGGGCCATCCGACGGAACTGGATCGGGCGCTGTGGTGGGAGGCTGACTACGCCGGAACCAGTTTTCTGACCCCAGACAAGACCGGTAAGCTGCAGTTTGGATCGAAGATTGTGAATTTCGTGGCCGATCGAACCCAGCGCGGCGGGCTGGCGACGATTGGATATGACGACGAAGGTGTTCCCGGTCAGCAATGGCACCTAATCAAGGATGGTCTTTTCGTAGACTGGCAAACCACTCGTGACCTTGCCTCGATGTCACCCGTCAAAAAGTCGTACGGATGTTTGCACGCGGACAGCTGGGGCAGCATCTCCTTTCCCCGCATGCCAAACGTTTCGTTGCAGCCGGCTTCCGGAAACACGAGCCTGGACGAACTGGTTGGGGGAGTCGAGAAGGGAATTCTCATTTACGGCAACGGAAGTTATTCGATCGATCAGCAGCGCTATAACTTTCAATTCGGTGGCCAGACATTCTGGGAGATCAAGAACGGAAAAGTCGGCCCGATGGTGCGAGATGTCGCCTACCAGTCGCGCACGACCGACTTCTGGAACTCCTGCGATGGACTGGGCGGGCAAGCGACCTACGAAATCGGTGGCAGCTTTAACGACGGTAAGGGCGAGCCAGGTCAATCAAACGCGGTCAGCCACGGTTGCCCGGTCGCCCGTTTTCGGCAAGTGAATGTTCTCAACACCGCCGCCGGCTAGGTTGCTGTTTTTTCGTGCGGGTTCGTGTGATTTCGTGGATCGTTCGACTTGTTGGCA
>JAMQPI010000708.1 GCA_023717565.1 Pyrinomonadaceae bacterium
TTTGATGATGATGTCGTTGATGCTGATCTTTAGATCAGGGTCGAGATCCTTTATTCTCTGGCGCATGTCGGCTGCGCTATCCATCTCAATCTCGGTGGTAAGAAAGAAGTGCGGTATTGGTCCTAAGGAAGTGACCAGTCGGCGGGCAATTGTACGTCGGATTTCACTGGCGGGCTCGTCGTGATATGAGGATGGTCCCGCGGCCTGTTGCGTGGGGAGGCTCTCGACCGCACGTAAGTGACGTTGGGGCATCTGCACCGTCGAGGTCCTGCTCTGGTCCATAGCCGCCTCGATGTCGCGCTTTACAATCCGCCCACCCGGCCCCGTGCCGCTCAGTGAACGCAAGTCGACGCCGGCTTCGGCCGCCATCCGGGCTGCGAGGGGTGAAACTATCAGCCGCCCTGAGGTTGCAGTTGCGATGTTTCCAGATTTACTACCATTACCTGAAGCACTTCCACGCGCTTCTGCGCTCGGCGCCTGAGGAGCTTGTACCTCGGCCACTGCGGCCGCACTTTCCTGTGTTTCCCCACCAGGCTTGTCGCTGGGTGCAACTGCTTGAGCCGCAACTCCTTGTTCCCATGCCGAGATATCCTCGTCGGGCTCTCCGATTATTGCTATCAACTGACCCAAGGGCGCCGATTCACCCTCTTTGATCAGAATCTTGCGCAGCACCCCATTACCAAGAGCCTGCATTTCCATCGTCGCTTTATCGGTGTCAATCTCAGCAAGCGGCTCGCCCATTGAGACTTTGTCGCCTTCTTTCTTGAGCCAACGAGAAAGCAGCCCCTCCTCCATGGTGGGCGAGAGTTTCGGCATGATCACCTGAGTTGCCATTAACGTTTGTCCTTTGCCAGTTGTCCGTCGTCCGTGGCTGTGACTCACGTTTGACAGCCAACCATTGCCCGCGAGAACGGAGAAACAACGGACGACTGACCACGGACCACTGACAGTTTTTACACGTAAGAAACTTCGCGCACCGCGGCCACCAGTTGGGCGACATCGGGTATCGTAAGCTGTTCTAGATTCTTAGCGTAGGGCATGGGCACCTCCACGCCTGAAACGCGCTTGACCGGAGCGTCCAGATAGTCAAATGCGCGCTCCATAATTTCGATACTAATCTCAGCCCCAACACCGCAGAACGGATGCGACTCTTCCGCTACTACTACCCGGTTCGTCTTCTTCACTGATTCCACAATCGTGTCGATGTCCAACGGTTTGATTGTTCGCGGATCGATAACCTCGCAAGAGATGCCTTCCTTCTCCAGCTGTTCCGCGGCCTTCAAAGCGACTGGCACCATGAGCGATCTAGCCACTATCGTCGCGTCCGTCCCTTCGCGTTTGACGTCAGCGACCCCAAGGGGGATCGTGAATTCAGGATCTTCTGAGACTTCGCCTTTGTTGCCGTACATTCTCTCCTGCTCAATGAAAATCACCGGGTCGTCATCGCGAATCGAGGTTTTAAGTAAGCCCTTGGCATCCGCGGGCGTTGAAGGCATCACCACTTTGAGGCCGGGGAAATAGGCGAACCATGATTCCAGGGCTTGTGAGTGTTGCGAGGAGACCTGAAACGCGGAACCGCCGGGTCCTCGAAAAACGATGGGAATCTTAAACTGCCCACCCGACATGTAGAGCATCTTGGCCGCGGAGTTG
>JAMQPI010000715.1 GCA_023717565.1 Pyrinomonadaceae bacterium
TTATATCTGACCGGCTTCGAAGAGCCGGAGGCGATTGCGATCGTCGCGCCGGCACGCGAACAGAAGTACACCTTATTTGTTCGCCCGCGCGATCCGGAGCGGGAAATCTGGGATGGCCGCCGCGCTGGAGTCGAAGGCGCGAAGAGCGAATACGGCGCCGACGAAGCATTACCTATCGTCGAGTTTGACGAAAAGCTCCAGGACATTCTTGACGGCGCAGAGAAGCTCTACTACCGCTTGGGCGTTAACTCTGATCTCGACGATACGATCATCCGGCAGATTGCCCGGATGCGGGCTCTGAATCGAAAACCGATCCATCCGCCACAGACAATCATCGATCCGGCCACCATCGTGCACGAGATGCGCGTGCTCAAGACCCCGGAAGAAATCGAATTGATGCAGCGCGCCGCCGACATTGCCGCCGAAGCGCATGTCGAAGCAATGAAAGCCTCGCGGCCAGGGATGAAGGAATACGAGGTCGAGGCGCTAATCGAACAGATTTTCCGTCGCCTTGGTGCGGCCGCTCCCGCCTACACCTCGATCATCGGCGCCGGCGTGAACGCCACTGTGCTCCATTACATCAACAACGACGGTGAGCTTAAGGATGGCGATCTGCTCCTGATCGACGCCGGCGCTGAGTACAAAGGCTACGCTTCTGATATCACCCGCACTTTTCCCATTAATGGTCGCTACACGAAGGCCCAGCGAGAAATTTACGACCTGGTGTTGGAAGCGCAGATGTCCTGTGTCGAGATGGTCCGGCCCGGCACCACGCACGATCAACTTAAGAGTCATTCAATCGAGGTGCTGACAAAAGGTATGGTGCGTCTCGGATTACTGAAGGGCGACCCGGCTCAGCTAATCGAAGAGAAGAAGCATGAGCAGTTTTACATGCACGGGCTAGGTCACATGCTGGGGATCGACGTGCACGACGTTGGCTGTTATTACTACGAAAAAGAATCGCGTGCACTGGAGCCGGGCGTGGTGATGACAGTCGAGCCGGGTATCTACATCAACGCGCACACCGCGGACATTCCCGAACAATATCTCGGCATTGGCATTCGCATTGAAGACGACGTGTTGTGCACCTCCAACGGCCCGCGCGTGTTGACCAACAAGGTCCCGAAAAAAGCGGAAGAGATTGAGCAGCTGATGGCGAAGTAGCAGGAGGCAGGAGCAGGGGGCAGTCGGCAGGAATGTACTTGACGCCTATTTAGTTTGCACAAGGCGCCTTTATCCGCAGATTACGCAGATTATACAGATGGGACCGAAAGGTTTGACGGCATACTGCGTTGGCTGGAATCAGTTTAGTTTGGGACTCTAATCTGCGTAATCTGTGGATGGCCGTTGCGGCCCCTTAACGCGCAAAAGAAAACCGCCCTCGTCACCAACCGGTGGCAAAGAGGTTCATCGCGCTTTTCAGACCGCACTTCTGATAACTGTGGTAGGCCTGGGCTGCGCGGAGATGGATCTGTTCGTCAGTCTCATGTTTTATCCATCCATCAAGAGCGGCTGAAAGCACGTAGGCTTCGGGGGCCATCAAGTTTGTGGTCCAGAGCAGTGGTGACGCACCTGTGTCCTTGAGTGCTGAGGAGAAGTACTGCTTGCTGGCGCAGGCGAGAATAATTGCCTGCCGCTTCAAGTCATCGCGCTTTTTCGGAGTGGTGGTCAAAGTGAAGTCCATCAGCCCATCGTGTCCGATATAGGCCACCACATCCGCGCTGCCAGCAAGACTGACCTTCTCGGGACTGGTTGTTCGCTTGATTGAGATCTCTTCACCGGGTTTGCCAGAGGCGGCTTCGAGGAAGTCGAGCGTTGTCTGTCTTATTTCTTTTCCGCGATAAGCGTCCGCCACCAGAATCACGTCACTTGTTCTGTGTTTGAAGACCAACCTTTCCATGATGGCCGGCTGCGGGTGTTGAAACTCCGCGACAAGCTCCCAATTCTTGTTCTTCTTGAAGAAAGTTTTGACGCCGAAAGCCGCTCCCCAGTAGAGATTCGTGGCCGGATTATCGCCATTCCCGAGTGAAGCGGAAACAGGAACGATGCCCTGATTGATGTTGTCGCAGAGCGCCACGAAGACGTGGATTACGGGAACCGAATTGCGAGTTGCCAGCTCAGTAGACTCAGCATTGGGATTTGCTGGTTTAGGCCGCGCTCCTCCTCCCTGACTGGTTGCACAAGCGGCGAGACTGATACCAATCAGTAAACAGAGGAGAAATAGCGGAACTCGCATATGGAAGAAATCGAAACCAGCGACTACTTAGACAGCGTCAACGAGAGATTGTTCCCAGTTTCTGCGAGGGTGATTCGCGGGTGTGGCCCTCATTGTAGGGGTGTCGCTCCGTGGGGGCCCCCCCCATCGTCGCAAATACAAGGGTGATCACGAAAGAAGGGAGTTGGGCGAATTGGGGCCCTACAATTGTTTCTTAAGAAGCCTTAACTTCTATTTGGCCCGACGTTACTGATGTATCCACGATCAGACTGTCGTTCTCTCCAGCAATCAACAGTCTTCGCTCGTCGCCGCTGGAGTGAAACGTAACCTCTTCGATCAGACAATTCACCGGCGCAGGAGTCAGCTGTCTCAATCCGTCTGCGAGAAGCCCATCGCGCAGTAGCAACTCGATGTCGACCTGAATCTCAGATCGTTTCTCTTCGCCGACATCCAACTCGCCAACCGCTACCGGATGCGGCAGCAAGCCCATCTCGCCGTCAACATAGATCATCCAAACGAATCCGATGTCGAGCACCAGATACAAGACTTCGTCGTGCACGAAATAACCGAGTACGGTTGCGCCGATCACATGCGCAATGACGTGGTCCTGGTGGGTTGTCGTATCCTGCTCGGACCACTCAATCGTCATCTACGGTAGTCAGCCTTCCAATTACTGCCAGAAGCGTCCGCGGAACTCACCTGAGGTGATGAATGCCTTGACCATCTCCGCGCGCTTGATGCGCCCCAGGGCCACCGAATCAATGCGCATATCCTCACCCGGCAGACTGTGCTGGTTCAGCTTGTCGAGCCAGAAGTCATACCCAGCGTAGTTCGTGTCTGGCGTAGCATTTGGGTTCCGTCTCAAGTAGCCGATGTATTGCATCAGCACGATGGCGGCGTTGTACTGACGGTTATAAACCGAGCCGCTATTGATCACGGACAACAGAGCATCAGCTCGTCCGTTTACATCACCCGCACTGAACGCAGCGATGGCTGCATTGCGCTCGGCCGTAGTCGGTGCTACCTGCAAACTGGCAAACAGGTCGTCGACGTATGCAGCCGCCGTCATGCTAGTGGGAAAATTGACGAGGAAGTCCGGCCGCTGCACCCAGGCCCTGGCGAAGCTGAGGATGTTATTAGCAAGGTCCTGTTCCCAATTCCCCTGGCCCACCACCACGTTCCTGCCAACTTCCTGTGTGTCGCGCAAGAACTCGTCATAACGCGGTAATCCGCGTGGTCGCATAACACTGTCGGGGAACGACGCCTTGTACATACGGACCACGAGGAAACCAGTCTTTTGAAACTCAATGGACAGGAAAAAGGCCGCGGAAACATTTTCTCGCCGGTCGTTAAGACAGACGGGATTGGAACCGCACGCTTGCAGCTCCCCCGTCCAGAACGCCAGGCCTGGGGCGTCCGCATTGCGGTTGAGAAAGTCGTGGTAGTGTTGGGCCACGAAAGTCGCGTTGTCGTCAATCGGGTTGGTGGTGCCGTTGACCGTTTCATCATCGGTAATGGTCAGCGTCGCCATGTTTGGCGTACCGAGACTGGTCCCGCCCGTCGGATTTCTCAACTGCAGCGTCAAGGTCTCAAGAGTGCCTTCGGCATAAGCGTCCTCGCTGATGAGCACGGTAAAACTCTTCTGGGATTCGGTGGGAGCAAACACCAAGGTGCCTTCGGCGTGAGTAAAATCGGCTTCCTGGTTGGCAGTGTTCTCGTTAGTTACGTATCCGACTGTTTGAGTGGCGTCCAGGGCCCCGCTTCGGGTTACGTTTATTACTACGCCGGTGCAATCCTCAGTTACCTGAAAATCTCCCGCGCTGAACTGGACGGTTGAAGTGATCGGCGTGGGAGTTGGCGTCGGTGTTGGCGTAGGTGTGGGTGCGTCGTCGGTAACACTGAAGATGGTGCTGGTATTGTAATTTGCAACGTAGAGATTTCCCTGCTCATCTTCTCCGAAAGTAGAAATGCCGAGCGCGGTGTCGAGCAGCTCGGTGGCTTGCCAGACTCCGCTCACTTGCCGTAATCCCCAGATCCGTCCCGTGCAAAAGTCTCCGTAGAAATACAGCCCTTGCATGCGCGGATACGTTGATCCTCGATAGACATATCCACCGGTGACCGAACACCCCAAACTATGTGAGTACTCGGTGACAGGGAACGTTAGTCCAGTCATGTTGCAACCGGTTGAGGGATTGAAGCAGTGGAGACCTTCCATTAGCCTCCAACCGTAATTCTCACCACCGAAACTCGCGGCCCGTTGAAAATTGACTTCCTCCCATTGACCCTGACCGACGTCGCCGACGTAAAGATCATTGGTCTGACGGTCGAATGAAAAACGCCAGGGGTTTCGCATTCCCCACCCCCAGATTTCAGGTCGGAACGCCGTCCCGACGAAGGGATTGCTCACGGGCACCGTATACGTTGTGGGACTTCCAGTCTCGACATCGATACGCAGGATCTTTCCGAGCAGGTCGTTACGGTTCTGCGCGCGGTTGTTTGGATCGCCGCCGTCCCCGCCATCGCCGGTGCCGATGTAGAGAAAGCCATCACGCTGACTGAAGGCCAGCTGTCCACCATTATGATTTGAAAATGTTGGGTGCGGGACGACGAGAACGATTTGTTCACTATTGAAATCAGCAATGTCGGGGTTTCCTGAAGGTCCCGAACTCACTCGGTAGCGGGCGATCGCGAGGTTGCCGGCGGAATTGGTGTAGTTGACATAGAAGTATTGCTTGGTCGCAAAGCCCGGAGGAAAGGCCAATCCCAGGAGACCACGCTCGCCGCCCATCGAGATGCGCGTACTGATGTTGAGGAAAGGCGTTGTCGCCAGTGTCCCGTTCCTGATGATGCGGATTTGCCCGTTCTGCTGAACGACAAAGATACGTCCGCTACCGTCGCCCGCGTGCGTGATGCTGACTGGCTGCGTTAGTCCGGTAATTGGAGACGCCAATAGGAGCGTAGGCAATTCAGATGACTGTGCGGCCGTTTCGGTTACGGACAGGCCTGCGTTTCCCGTTAACAGGATCGCCAACAAGCCGGCGCCCAATAGGGCCCACACAACATAAACCTTTCGTGACTTCATATACGTTCCTTTTCTGGCGTCGGGGGTTTTGTTGAGGGGGGCAGGAAACGAAACCAGTGTAGCTCAGGAAGCTCCGCTGAGGAAAGATAATTAATCTGGGCCCGGACCTGCCAACATTTAAACTCCCGTCAACCTATAGATTGCACAACCTCAGATAGCAGTTTATTGTCGTGGCCGGAGACTTCAGATGGACCAGGATCTCATCCGATTCGGGCTGGCAGCTTTTGTGACTCTGGTGGTAGTAGTCGACCCGCCGGGCGTCGTGCCCATCTTCGTTGCTCTCACTAAGGATGAACAACCGGCGCAGCGGCGCAGGATTTTGATTCGAGCAGTGCTGATTGCTTTCGGAGTCGCGCTTTTCTTCCTAATCGCCGGTCGCGCTGTGCTTTCCTACCTCGGCGTTACCGTGCATGCTTTCGCCATCAGTGGCGGCATCCTTCTTTTCGCCACGGCAATGCCGATGCTGTTTGGACAACGTGGTGGCCTGCAAGCCCCAGACGGTAGAGAACGCGGCTCCATGGGGCCAGACATCTCCGTTTTCCCGTTGGCTATACCGATGCTGTCCGGTCCAGGTCTAATCGCCACGATTCTGCTGTTAACTTCGCAAGTCGAAGGCGATCCGCGAAGATTGGCTGCCGTCGCTGTGGCAACCGCCCTGGTGTTTCTGGTAGCTTTTGTTTCTTTGTATCTGGGTGCGCGTCTCATGGCGCTACTGGGAGAGGGCGGGGTCCACATAGCCACGCGGGTCATGGGAATTGTGTTGGCAGCGCTGGCCGTACAGTATGTTCTAAACGGGATCAGCGGCTACTACACTTCGCTGCTGTCTCGATGAGATGAAATCTGGCTGGCTCGTTATGAGGACCAAGTAGCTAGGCTTGAGGTTCTCTTATGACATTCCGGACTAGGCCTAAGTAGGCCATTAGTCGAATCACGTATCCTGAGAAATCAATCTGATACCAACGCCAACCGTGGACTGCGGCCGACGGACGAGCGTGATGGTTGTTGTGCCAACCTTCTCCTAACGTCAGGAGTCCCAGCCACCACACGTTTCGGCTTTCGTCCCGCGTCATGTTCGGGCGCTTGCCCAGCACGTGGCAGACGCTGTTAATGCACCAGGTCGCGTGCCAGAGGGCCAAAGTCCTCAGCACAGTTCCCCATAAGACACCGCGCCAGCCGGCAACCGCAAAACAAAACAACGCAGTCAGCGCCCAGGGCACAACGAACATGAACCGGTTGTAGTCCAGGACGCGCAACCAGGGATCGTCTCCAGAAACGTCAGGGACAATCTCTCGGTAATCGCTGCCCTCTTTTGCGTCACGAAGCAATACCCAGCCTACGTGCGCATGCAGAAATCCCATCAGTGGTGAATGAGGATCGCCGTG